>NZ_JBXUGJ010000003.1:0-551101 GCF_057180445.1 Chryseobacterium sp. HNCC26DJ239 | reverse complement strand
TTGCAAATATACAACTCTTTTTGTTTTTACAAAATATTTTGTTGTTTATTTTTTTTAAAAGTTTTTCTTAATTTTATCCTTCTACGCTACTTACTTCCTCTCGTTTTCAGTGGTGCAAAAGTAGAACCTTTTAATTTATCCCACAAGATTTTCGTAACTTTTATTTAACATAAATACTCAACTCTCTGAAAAACTGTACTAAAAGTTTTTAAATTGTTAATTGTTAATTATTAATTATTAATTGTTGGGTTGGAGGGTTGGAGGGTGGGTGTGCTCTTGGGTTGGTGGATTGCGGTGTGGGTTGTGGGGATTACCTACTCCACCTATTACCTTTACTCATATCCTAGCCCCGATGGGAACGGCATCCTTTTGTGAGGAGCCTCGACGAGCAAAAGATATAGCGCTTCGACTACGCTCAGCATAAATTACCAACGGGAAAGAGCTTCTAAAAATATAAGGGATGAGTGATGGGTAATGGGTAATGGATAATATATAAAAAAACCTCAAAGAGGGCTTTGAGGTTGGTTATTTTAAAAGATTGCTTCAAAATCTTCGATGGCGAGAAGTATTTTTTCATACTCGAAGCCGCGACTGATGAGATATTTGATGGTTTTGGATTTTTTTTGGTATTCTTTCAACCCATGCTGTTTTGAAAAGTAGTCTCCATAGATTTTTAGTATTGTCTTATGGTAGTCTTCAACGTAAATTTCATCAAAACATTTTGTGATAAGCTTCTCGGGAATATCTTTTTGCTTTAGGTTAATTTTTATTTTATTCTTTCCCCAATGTTTTATGTAAAACTTGCCTCTGATGTAACTTCTCGTAAAGCGTTCTTCGTTAAGGTAGTTTTCTTTTAAAAGATATAGAAGTATTTCTTCTTTCGCTTCTTCAATTAATAAAAACTCTCTCATCTTCTGCTCTACTTCTGCATGACAGCGGTCTTGATATACGCAATAGTTAACAAGTTTCTGTTTTATTTCCTGAAAAGTGTAGGATTTAGAGTTCAAGGTTTAAGGTTTTGAGTTGAATGGTGATTAATTATTAATGATTGATTTTTCAAAAATAATTCATTTACTAAAAAAGGCGCAAAATAAATCTGCACCTTTATATTATATATGAAGCTCGAAGCTTACTATTTTTTAGTAATTGAAAAGAGCGTGCCCTTCCATTAATTCGTTTACTTTCTTTTTAACAGAAGAGATTACTTCTTCGTTTTTAATATTATCAACTACTTCAGAAACTAGCTCTGCAATAGTATCCATATCGTTTTCTTTTAAACCTCTTGTGGTAATAGCTGCAGTTCCGAATCTGATCCCTGAAGTTGTGAATGGAGATTTATCATCAAATGGAACCATATTTTTATTACAAGTAATATCTGCCTGAACTAATGCTTTTTCAGTTTCTTTACCGTTTACATTCTTATTTCTAAGGTCTACCAACATCAAGTGATTATCTGTACCGCCACTTACGATTTCAAAACCTCTATCCATCATAGATTTAGCTAAAGCTTTCGCATTAGACTGAACTTGTTTTGCATAGGTTTCAAACTGAGTATCCAAAGCTTCTGCAAAAGCCACCGCTTTACCTGCAATAACGTGCTCCAAAGGACCACCTTGAATTCCTGGGAAAACAGCACCATCCAAAACCTGGCTCATCATTTTGATTTCACCTTTTGGCGTTTTGTGTCCGTACGTGTTTTCGAAATCTTTCCCCATCATAATCATCCCTCCTCTTGGACCTCTCAATGTTTTGTGAGTAGTAGTTGTTACTACGTGGCAATGTTCGAATGGATTATTTAAAAGACCTTTCGCTACTAAACCAGCTGGATGAGCAATATCTGCCCAAAGTGTAGCACCAATTTCGTCTGCCACTTCTCTGAATTTAGCATAATCTAAATCTCTTGAATACGCAGAGAAACCTGCGATAAGCATTTTTGGTCTTTCTCTAAGAGCCACTTCTCTCATCTGGTCATAATCAATTAAACCAGTTTCTTTTTGTACTCCATAAGAAACGACATCGTACTGAATACCTGAAAAGTTTACTGAAGAACCGTGAGTAAGATGACCTCCCATGGAAAGATCCATCCCCATGATTTTATCTCCTGGCTTAAGAACTGCTAAATAAATTGCAGCATTTGCCTGAGAACCAGAATGTGGCTGAACATTTACATAATCTACTCCGAAAAGTTCTTTTGCTCTGTTGATAGCCAGAGTTTCAACCTCATCTACAACTTCGCAACCTCCGTAATATCTTTTACCAGGATATCCTTCTGCATACTTGTTTGTTAAAACACTTCCCATTGCCTTCATCACGTTTTCAGAAACAAAGTTTTCTGATGCGATAAGCTCGATCCCGTGAGTTTGTCTTAGTCTTTCTTTTTCGATCAGGTCAAAAATAATGTCCATTTACTTTTAAGTTTTAGATTTCTTTCGCAAAAATAAGGATTTTTAATAAGATTTAAAACTTTATTAGACCTTTCGTTGTACTATCTTACATTAGTTTAATTGATTTAAATAAAAAAGTGCTTTAGTCTTTAGAAACTTTGTCAAAGTAAACAGTATACTGCGTAAAACTTTGACAAAGTAGCTGTGGAATTTATTTGTAAGAACAGTTATTAGCCTAAGTTTCTTTCGATGCTTTTCCCAAGTCCAAAGCGTTAATTTTTAGAAACTTTGTCAAAGTAAACAATAAACCGCGTAAAACTTTGACAAAGTAGTTGTGGAATTTATTTGTAAAAAAGTCGTTAATTAGAGTTCTTGCGTCTACTTTTTCTTTAGTTTAAAAAGTTTACATCCTTAAAAACTTTGTCAAAGTAAAAATAAGCCGGGTAAAACTTTGACAAAGTGTGGCAAAGTTCAGCAAATCGCAACAAAAAAGTTCTGCGAAAATAATCGCAGAACTCTAAAAATAATCAATTGAAGAAGTTTTATTTTAAAGTAAATTTTACTTTAGTCTTAATATTGTCGGATGAATTTCCGATGAGTGCCTCAAACTCTCCTGGTTCTGCAACCCATTGATGTTTTTCAGCGTCGAAGAAACTTAATGCTTCCTTATTAATAGATAAAGTTACATATTTTTCTTCACCTGGCTTCAAAAATATTTTCTCAAAACCTTTTAATTCTTTCTCAGGGCGTAAAACCGAAGCTTTTTTATCAGCAATATAAAGCTGAACGACTTCTGCACCAGCTTTTTTACCAGTATTTTTTACTTTAACGGTAAAAGAAACTGTATCATTTTCAGAAATTGTTGTTTTATCGGCAGTCGCTTTTCCAAATTCGAAGGTTGTATAACTTAAACCGTGTCCAAAACTAAACAATGGTTTAATCTTTTTTGTATCATGCCATCTGTATCCCACCAAAATACTTTCGTTGTATTTTATATTGATTGGGTTTTGCTGATCTTTTCCCTTACCTGCATCTAATTCTGCTTTATTACCGGGATATTCTCCCAATTGATGAGCGGAATTGTCTTCCAGTTTCACTGGGAAAGTAAAAGGCAATTTTCCAGACGGATTGGCGTCTCCTGCCAAAACCGATGCAATAGAATGACCAGCTTCTGAACCCAAATACCAAGCCTGAACCACAGTAGGAACTTCGTTTATCCAAGGCATTGCAACTGCATTACCTGAAACCATTACCACTGCCAAATTTTTATTTGCCTTTGCTAAAGCCGAAATTACTTTATCCTGATTGTACGGCAAACCATAACTTTTTCTATCGTTTCCTTCACTATCTTGAAAATCTGCTTTGTTAAGACCTCCTACAAAGATTACGTAATCTGCATTTTTTGCCACCTCAACCGCTTCTCTCAAAATTTCGTCTTCAGAACGGCTATCTTTTAAATCCTGGCCAGATTTCACCCCGTTATATTCACCACCAACATCACCTACATAGCCTCTTGCAAAAAGTACCTCAGAATTTTCACTAAATCTAGCTTTAATTCCGTCTAAAGGAGAAACTTCATATTTTACTTTTAAAGAAGAAGATCCTCCTCCTACAGTCATTACTTTAATTGCATTTTCCCCAATTACAGCAATTTTTTTTGCTTTACTAATATCAATAGGAAGAATATTTTTGTCATTCTTAAGAAGTACAATTCCCTCCTCTCCTATTTCTTTTGCAACTGCTCTATGATTTTCGGAAGCAATATTTCCGAAAGGTTTGTTTCTGTTTAAAGTTGTTTTATAGGCTAAATTTAAGATTCTAGTTACTTTATCATCTAGTTCTGCTGTTCCTATTTTCCCTTCTTTAATCATTTTTAAATAAGGTTTAGCCAAATAATAATTGTCGTATGCGTTCGAGTTTCCTTCAGAAAGACCATTCGTCCAGCTGCCAAATTCTAAATCTAAACCGTTCTTAATTGCCTGCTCAGTATTGTTTACAGCACCCCAATCAGAAACCACCACCCCTTTATAATTCCATTCTTTTTTTAGAATATCATTTAAAAGATATTGGTTTTGGCTTGCATATTGGTTTTTATACAAATCATACGCTCCCATGATCGTCCAAGAATCTCCTTCTGTAACTGCAGCTTTGAAGGCAGGAAGATAAATTTCGTACAAAGCTCTATCATCTACAATAACATTGCTCGTATGGCGGAACATTTCTTGGTTATTTAAAGCAAAATGCTTCACAGAAGTTGCTACACCATTAGATTGCACACCTTTTATATAAGGAACGACCATTTTTGATGTTAAATACGGATCTTCTCCCATGTATTCAAAATTTCTTCCGTTGAGGGGAGTTCTGTAAATATTAACACCTGGACCCAGAAGAATATCTTTTTTACGATAGCGCGCTTCTTCTCCCAAAGCTTTACCATAGTTCCAAGAAATATTTTTGTTCCAAGTTGCAGAAAGAGCGGTAAGCGCAGGATAAGCTATGATGGAATCGTTAGTCCAACCCGCTTGATCCCACTGATCCCAAAGTACTTCTGGTCTCACACCATGTGGACCATCGGTTGTCCAAAACTCTGGGATTCCCAAACGAGGAACACCTGGAGAACTAAATTTTGATTGGGCATGAAGCATGGCCACTTTTTCTTCTAAAGTCATTCTTGAAAGTGCATCTTTCACCCTTTGTTCTACAGGTTTTGATTCATCAAGATATATAGGGACTGAAGAATGTTGTGCCATTGCAGCAGCCGAAACCAAAAACGTAAAACCTAGCAAAGTAGCTTTTTTAATCATACTTTTCAAATTGAATTGGTAACAAATTTAAGAAATTAAAATTTATTTACTCAAATTGAGACAATGAATTTTTAAAAAAGTTTCGTTAGTAAGCAATATTAGCTCAAAAACAATTTTGCTATGAATTCATAAAATCTTTAAACTTTTTAGACGTAAAGAGTTTAAAACACAAAAGAAGAAGACCTACAATTTCTAATATAGATGCAACCAGTAAAATAATGTTTTGATATCCGGTTAAATGAGTAATTTTTCAGCCACGCACCAACAATATGAAGTATCAAACCAAGAAGAAAAATGATAATCGTATGTTTTATTTTCATGCTTAAAAATAAAAAAATCTCCTCACAATGTGAAGAGATTATATTAATAACAGTTTTTTAAACTAATCTAATGGTTCCCAAAGCTCAATTTTATTACCTTCCGGGTCGAGAATGTGAAGAAATTTACCATAATCATAGGTCTGAATTTCATCGAGAATTTTCACATTTTCTTTTTTAAGTTCTTCTACAAGCAAGTCTAGATTTTCTACACGATAATTAATCATAAATTCTTTCTCTGAAGGCTCAAAATATGATGTATCTTCTTTGAAAGGCGCCCATTGTGTTGTGGCAACTTTATCGGTTTCTTTCTCTTTCCACTCAAAACTTACACCATAAGGACCTGTATCTAGACCAAGATTCTTTTTATACCAGTCATTAATTACTTTGGTGTCTTTCGCTTTAAAGAAAATACCGCCAATTCCTGTAACTTTTTTCATATTTTATCCTATTTTAAAATGATGTAATTTAATACTCAAACAAAACACTACCCCAAGTAAAGCCACTTCCGAAAGCTGAAAGCAGAACCAAATCTCCTCTTTTCACCTTACCTTGTTCTATGGCTTCGCTTAAGGCGATTGGAATAGAAGCTGCCGTTGTATTTCCGTATTTTTGAATGTTGTTGAAAACCTTTTCGTCTGGCAAACCAAATTTTTGCTGTACAAACTGGGCAATCCTCAAGTTTGCTTGGTGCGGAATAAACATATCGACCTCATCGATTGTTTTTCCAGCTTTGTTTAAAGCTTCCATCATGGTTTCCGGAAATCTTGTAACGGCGTGTTTAAAAACGAAGTTTCCGTTCATAATTGGATACACTTCTTTATCTGTAACCGCTTCCGGCTCTCTTCTCATTCTATCGCTCCAGCCAAATTTCGATCCTGGAAATTGCGTGCATAATTCATCGGCATATTTACCTTCAGAATGCATATTAAACGCTAAAATATCTCCTGCGTTTTCATCTTCTGTTGCAGAGAGTACAACCGCTCCTGCTCCATCGCCGAAAATTACAGAAACTCCTCTTCCTTGATCTGAAAAATCTAATCCAAAAGAATGAATTTCTGCTCCTACCACTAAAATATTTTTATACGTTCCAGATTTAATGAAAGCATTTGCCACACTTAGCGCATACACAAATCCTGAACATTGATTTCTTACATCCAAAGCTCCGATGGTGTCGCAACCCAACATATCCTGAAGCAAAACTCCACAACCTGGAAAATAGTAATCTGGAGAAAGAGTTGCAAATACAATATAATCAATATCTTTAGACGTTAATCCCGCATTTGCAATTGCTTTTTCGGAAGCTCTAAAACCTAAATACGCACTCGTTTCCTGGGCATCGTTGCGGTTTGCACGATGTCTTCTTTCTTTAATTCCGGTACGTTCGGTAATCCATTCATCATTGGTTGTCATTAATTTTGCTAAATCATCATTGGTAACAACATTTTCCGAAACATGAAATCCTATACCTTTTATTGTACTTTTAATCATATAGTTTTTTAATTTTGGTAAAGATAAAATTTATTTGATACATAGTTTTTCAAATATCACTATTTTTAAAATATGCCAATAGAAACCTTATACCGAGACAATAATTGTGAATGGATTGATGTAGAAGCACCTACAGAAGAAGATTTGAAATTCCTTCACGAACGCTACGAAATAAACAATCTCCTTTTGGAAGACACGATGGATGCCAATCACCTTCCCAAATATGAAGAAGATGGAAACATTAAATTTTTCCTTTTAAGAGAAAGCACAGAACAGGAAAGAAAAAATCTGAACACGATAAGCGACATCAGTACAAAGATTGGAATATTTCTTTTCAACAAAACCATTATCACGATTCACAGAATGAAAAATAAAAGCATTCTGCAGACGAGAAAAGAACTTACCGGGAACAATAACGTAACCAGTCCCGAAAAAATAGCTCTTACATTGGCTTTGCTCATCATGAAAAGCTTTGATGACGAATCGGTAAGTTTACTTGAAACCATGGACCATTTTGAAAACGAAATTTTCTTAAAAAACACCAATCACAGCAACCAACTTAGAAGACTATACAGACTGAAAAGAAAATCTGGTCTCAACTCGCGCGTTTTGTCTATTTCTACAGATGCAGTCGATAAATTTCGCTTACTCAATCTTCAGGATTCAGAAGTTCAGGATTTAAAAGACAAACATAAAGACGTTGTTGCCGATTTCGACCATTTGAATGCACAAATTACCAACCTTATTTCGATGTTTTTGGCATTATCAGACCAAAAAGCCAATCAGGTGATGAAAGTTTTAGCTATTTATTCCGTCTATTTTTTACCCATAACTTTTATTGCAGGAGTTTATGGGATGAATTTTGACCACATGCCGGAACTTCATTCTAAATACGGATACTACATTACCATTGGCGTAATGCTCACCATTGTGATTGTTACTTTTATCTACGCCCGACGAAAACAGTGGTAAAAATACGGTGTTCTTTGGGTAAAATCCCTGAAAATTTTCAACGATAAATTTGCGTAAATTTATAATCTAAAAACAAATAACACCAAAAACTCAAAGATTATGAATGAAAGTAAATTATCAGTGATTTTATCT
Organism: Chryseobacterium sp. HNCC26DJ239; assembly: GCF_057180445.1. Lineage (NCBI taxonomy): Bacteria > Pseudomonadati > Bacteroidota > Flavobacteriia > Flavobacteriales > Weeksellaceae > Chryseobacterium > Chryseobacterium sp. HNCC26DJ239. Next base: position 543,001 of record NZ_JBXUGJ010000003.1, on the reverse strand, counting down.
GATGAAACCTTATCAGAAGAATCTAAGGACAAACTAAAAGCCATGCATTTGGATATTTCCTTAAAAGAATTTTCCGATTTACTCGATGCAGAAGGCAATCAGTATGTAGAATTTGTGCAGGAAGGAGGCGGCGTTTGGGGAACCGCTTTGGTGGGCTACCTTTATGGTTTAGAAATTTTCGGGGTAAGATTTCTAAAAGTTGCAGGAACCAGTGCGGGAGCCATCAATACCATGCTTATCGCCTCTTGCAAAAAGAAAGAAGATGCCAAAAGTGAGGTAATAAAAGACATTCTTTTCAACTGGGATTTTTCGGACTTTATGGATGGGAAAGAATTTGTGAAATCGTTTGTACATTCCGTTATTAATAATGAAAATTATGTGCGAAACAACATTATTTTAGGCGGAATTATAATGCTTATTCTGGTTATTGCGCCTTTTGCCATTCCTACCGGAAGCATTTTGTACACAAGACTTTTGTTTTTGATTCCTATCATTCCGATTATTATCTTGTTTCTCTATATTAGAAAACTATACAAACTTTTTCAACGAAATAATATTGGTTTAAACCCAGGAAACGCCTTTCTCAACAGAATGACAGACGTTCTTCATGCCTTCGGAATTGATACCGTTGCACAACTGAATGAGAAATTCAAAGCCAAAGAAAGAGATTTAAATCTAAATTATCGCTACGGAAACACTTCAGAATATTACAATATCGCTCTTGAAAACATCCGCAAAATAAAAGATATTCACAAAGAGCATCTTGATGAAACGCGTTTCAAACTATTCTACGAAAGTGCGGTAAATAATGATTATTACAAAACCAATCCTTTCTATCTTTTAAAATCTGAATATGTAGTAATCGCCACCGATATTGCCACCAAAATAAAAGTAGAATTCCCAAGAATGTCGAATCTGTATTGGTCTGAAGATGAGCTGAAACAAACCAGTCCGTCTCATTTTGTGCGGGCTTCCATGTCGGTTCCGTTTTTCTTTGAGCCGATGCAGAAAAATATAGACGCAACCCAAGAATCTGTAAAATATGCTTGGAGATATTGGCTGAATACTACACAGCAAAACATTTGCCCAACCGGAATTTTTATCGACGGTGGAAGTATTTCAAATTTCCCTGTAGATTTGTTTCACAATAATGATATTTTCTATCCAAGACTTCCCGTTTTTGGGGTAAAACTCACCAGTGATTTAGACATTATAAAAGACAAAGGTTGTTCTAGCAAAGAAGTTCTTCGAACTCCACTTTCCTTTAGTGGAAATATAATTAGTACTTTGAGAGGCTTCAACGACAAAACTTTCCTTACAAAATACAGTTTCTACGACCTTTATAGCATACAAACCGTAAATTGTGGCAAAAGCAACTGGCTGAATTTCTTTATGAAAAAAGAAGAAAAAGAAGACCTTTTCAACCGCGGTTTCCAATCTGCGCTCGATTTCCTAAGTAAATTCGACTGGGAAAAATACAAATACGAACGCATGATGGTTTCTATGAAAGACAAAAAAATCATGAAAGAAATGGATACACCAACTGTGGGGTGAAAATTAACTTCTAAAACTAAAAGTTATGAATACAGAAAACTGGATTGAAACTAAAAAAGAGGCAGAAATAGATTCCGACGGAAAATTGGTGGTTAAAAAAATTACTTTAGAAAAGCAAAAAAAGCTTGAGAAAAGAGAAATTGTAGATTATGCATTAAAGTTCTTGGGACTTTTATCAATTGGAATTCCTTTAGTCTTATTCTTCCTAAATCAAAAATCGGAAAAGAAAAAAATATTAAGAACTACACAACTTCAGATATACAGCTCTACAATTACAGATTTGCATCAATTTTCTTATGTAAATCCTTTTGTTCCAAATTACGAAGATAAAGCATCAAAAATACTAACAGAAACATATCCAAAGGTTCTATTACTAGACGACAAAAAAGTATTACAATCTTTTGACGATTTTAATGAATATATAGAATTTTGTATTCAAAACAATAGTTTTTTTTTAAAATGCAATAACATCAATTCTTCAATACTCCATTATCTTCCTGAGAAAAAATACCCTAACCTAAATGATGACTATTATTATTTGGAATATCAAAGAAAAAATCTTAGCAATTATGAAAAATCAAACAATATTTACATCAAAAATCAATTAAAAAGAATAAATACTGTAATTGATAATTTACAAAATCGTCTCAATAATATTGATAAACCCAAACCTGTTACCTTTTTTTCACCTGATAGAGGTCCGAACTTTTACAGATTTGAATTCCAAAAAGAGTATCAAAAATACACAAAAGAAGAAATTGATAAAATAAGCGAGGAAATTAAAAACAGTTTAGATTTCAAATAGAAGCTTTTATAAAAACAATTCGCTTTTCATAGACAATATATAAAAAACTACTCTTCCATCCACTTCGGTTGCGTTTTTAAAATTTCTTGATGAATGGCGCAGGTTTCCGAATGTGCGCCTTTCAGCCAGCCAGTGCTCATGAGAAATTCGTTGACGATTTCACCACCAGTAAATTTGAATGTTTTTTTGAAGAGCTTCATCCAATCTTGTAAAGGTTTTGGATGATGATGAGACAGCCAATTTTCGAACGAACCAAACTCATTTTGAAGTTCGACAATGGTTTTTGCATTTTCTATGGCGGCGTTTACTTTCAGTTTATTTCGGATGATTCCGGAATCATTCAGTAACCTTTCTCTGTCTTTTTCGTCGTAATTGGCTACTTTTTGAATACTAAAATTATCATAAGCCTTTCTGAAACCCTCTTCTTTTTTCAAAATAGTTTCCCAACTCAACCCAGCTTGGTTGATTTCCATAATTAATCTTCCAAACAACTCATCATCGTTATGAATGGGAAAACCGTAATGAAAATCGTGATATTTTTTGTGTAACTCTTTTCTACTTTCGGGTTGCATAGAATCGATGGCTGCGCAATAACTCATGTAAATTTGTTTTTTATGTCGTAAAAATACTAAAGGATTCCGACAACAGTTTGTCAGTAGACTTTTTTTTAAGGTGGTTGATGGAATTTTTAAATTTTGACGCCTCCGTTTCCAAAGTCAAAAAAAAGATGTTTTCGATACAAAATATCTAAAATCTATCTCACTGCTATTTTTTCATCCTTTAACCTAAAAATTTCTTTTCCATTAAAGATTATTACGGCTAAAAATATAATAGTGTAAGACAAAATCTGCATTCCATCTAAAGATTCTTTATACACTGCACCGGCTAAAATAAAGGCTATAATTGGGTTAATGTTCAAAATCATTCCCACTTTTGAAGAAGCAATTCCCGAAAGTGCATACAAATTCAGCAAGAGCGGAACAATAGTGTACATTACAGCAATGATTTCTATAAATGCATAAAATTTAATTTCCGTAGGAACCGTTCCCGAATACGACGGAAAAAACGGAAGCAAAATAAACGCCGCCAAAATCATATGGAAATTGAGTACTAAAAATTTATCAAACTTCGTGTTTGTACTTTGTACGATAAGATAACAAGCGTATGTAGAACCAATCAGACTGCTATACAACATATCTAAAAGATTAGAATACGAAAGCAAAATACAACCCATCGCACTTAGAAAAACAGAAAGCCATTGCAGTTTCGTGAGTTTTTCTCTCAGAATAAAAAACGCGAGAACTGTCGTAATAATCGGGCAAACCAAATACGCAACAGACGTAGCTCTTACGCTGATGTGATTCATTACATAAATAAATGAAAACCAATTTCCGGTAAGCAAAAGGCTGCTGAGAGTATTCAAACGAACCATTTTTTGTTTCTCTTTTTTCGCTAAAGATTTAAAATAGTCTATATTTTCTTTCAGCTTCGCTCTTCTAAATAACAGCGAAACCAAAGTCATAATCAGCGCACAACTGAATACGCGGTAAAACAAAATATCTACGGAAGAATATTCGTGAAGAGGTTTCAGCACCAAGCTGAAAGTTCCCCAAGTTGCAAAGGCAAAAATTGCGGCTAAGTAATATTTAATTTGGCTCAAATGAATGACGTTTTTTTCTATTGCTTTAAAGAGAGGCAAAGATACGCAATAAGCAGATTCGCGGTAAAAGTAATTGCTGATTTTTGAAAAACTTGTTTTGTATATTTGCTTTTAAATAAATCTCTAGACAAAATGAAAGAAAGACTTTTACTTTTATTATTTCTTACAACTAATTTTTTATGTTTTAGTCAGCAAAAAATTGAAGGTGTATATTACAATGAGTTTGGAGAACAATTGAGCTTAAAATCAGATTATTCTTTTGAATATAAATATTCTATTGATTTAGCGTCAAGCTGGAATATTGGTAAATGGAATATTATTGATAAAAAATATCTCATTTTAACCGTCATAGAAGTTAAAGACAAAATTATTGGTAAGAATCAATATGTTTTATCTCGTGATAAGGTATCAGATTCAATTACTCTTCAAAACTACGCTATATTTTCAATATCTGGTGGAGGACAAAGCAGGAGTCTTCCTTCTAAAAAATTTTTAATAAAAAACGGAATTTTATATCCTTATTCAAAATATGGAATTCTTCAAGACACAAAAAAACAATCATTAATGAATGGAAATATAATGGGTAAACCTTGGTTTGAAAAGGAAAAGTAAAAATTATTATATAAACACAACCACTTCTAGCAAAAACTTTCAATTCGCTCCAAAATCTTTCCCGACAGCTCCATCCAGTTTTCGGGGAGACTGTCGGAAGTTCCGACGGGGCAAAACTATTTTTGGGGAGATAAATGCAAGGTTAGATTTGCGCCATCCACTTTTGAGGGAAGCTTTCAGGAGACACGACGGCGTAAACCATTATTAGTTCTTCAAAAACGGAGACTTTCTTACCTTACTTTTTATTAAATCAACAAAAAAACCTCCAAAACGGAGGTTTTCAATTTTTAACTGGATGTGTGCTTTGATTTGACTTTATCTTTTTTAATAAATTGTTGTATTTTTTTGTTAGGACTTCATCCTATCCTTGAGTAAGTCATCCCTTCGGGACTCTTTTTATTAATGCATTGCTTCGCTTAAATCGATTTTTTCTTTGCTCTTTCTTTCTCTTACAAATAGAATGAAAGGAATACAAACCAAAAAGATTACTCCAAGATAAAGGAAAACATCCATGTAAGATAAAACCGCAGCCTGCTTCGTTACCGAAAGGTCCAGAATTTTATACGCAGATTTTTCTGCCACATCAGAAGCCATCCCTTTTGACATGAAGTTTGCTTTTAAACCTTGCAATCTTTGCTGTACATTAAAACTGTTTGCATCTAAATGTGATAAAAGATTTATCCTATGTTTCTGACTTTCATTGGCAATAAATGTTGTAATTGCAGCAATACCGAAAGAACCACCAAGCTGTCTCATCATCCCTGTAAATGCGGCTCCTTGTCCGATTTCCTGTCCTTTCAAAGTACTTAATGACAATGATGTAATTGGGATGAACAATAAACCAAGTCCTGCTCCTCTCACAATTAGCATCCAAAAGAAAGCTTCTTTACTCGTATCGGGTGTTAAAATTTTATATCCCCAAAAACTGTAAATGAAGAAAATTAATAAACCGAGTGCTACCAAAATCTGCTGTTTTGCTCCTTTGGTTAAAAGTTTACCAATAATCGGCATCATAAATGCGGTGGTTAAAGCTGCAGGAATCATTAAAGCTCCCGACTGAAGTGCCGTCCAACCCAAAATACTTTGTGTATATAAAGGAACAACAAAAGTAGAACCATACAAACCAAACCCTAAAACAAAGGACATAATAGTACCAATTCTAAGATTTCCGTTCTTTAAAACCCGGAGTTCCACAATGGGATATTTATAGGTGAGTTCGCGCCACAGAAATAAAATAAATCCTAAAATAGCGGCTGCAGTAAAGAACACAATCATTCCACTTTCAAACCAGTCCTCTTCATGCCCTCTTTCCAGAATAAACTGTAACGAACCTACGGTAATTGCCAAGAGTATAATCCCTAAGAAATCTACATCTGAAGCTTTTCTTTTCTCTGCATATTTTGGACTTCTTACAAATTGTAGCGTCATTAATGTTGCCGCAATCCCAATTGGAATATTAATGTAAAAAATATACGGCCAACTGTAATTATCTACGATATAACCTCCCAATGGCGGACCTAAAGTTGGGCCAATAATTACTCCTAAACCATAAATTGCTTGCGCCATACTTCTCTTTTCCAAAGGATAAGATTCTGTAATAATGGTTTGTGAAGTTACCAAAAGTGCTCCACCACCAATTCCCTGCATCAATCTAAAGAAAACGAGTTCCCAAATGTTGGTTGCATTTCCGCAAAGAAAAGAACAGATGGTAAATATAATAATAGACGCTGCAAAATAATTTCTACGCCCAAATTGTTGCGAAAGCCAGCTCGTCATCGGTACAATAATAACGTTCCCGATTGCATAAGCCGTAATTACCCATCCTACTTCAGATAGTGTAGCTCCCATGTTACCTTGCATGTCGTGCAAAGCAACGTTTACAATGGTAGAGTCTACAATCTCAAGCAGTGCACAGAGAATCGCTGTAATCGTAATGATTACCCTTCTGGCTCCGTATTCTACTAATGAATCTTGCATTTAATTTTTAAATTATTAATTTAATTAATGTAACATCATTTTAATTTACCAATGTTCAGTGTAACCGTTTACCAACCCTTAAATATTGGTAGATTGTTACATTAAAGAAAAGCGAATTATCGATTGTTCTTCAACTTTTTCGTCAGTTTTTCTATCTGCATTTTCTTGGACTTCATTTTTTTCTTCAACATCATTCCACTTCATTATTTTTTCTGCTAAAATCTGCTTCATTATTCCTCAACATTAATCTACATCATATCATTGACTATCCTCTGCAAAATCGACAATTCACTTGTTTCAATATTATTTTAAAGAAACTTCAACTTTTACGTTTAAACCTGTTCTTAATCTTTTTGCAACTTCTTTGTCAAGATTTACAAAATCAATTTTCACAGGAAGTCTTTGTACTACTTTTACGAAGTTTCCACTTGCGTTATCCGGAGGAAGAATAGAGAAAGAAGCACCTGTAGCAGGAGAGAAAGAGCTTACAACTCCTTCAAATTCTTTGTCTGGAAAAGCATCGATTTCGATTTTTACTTTCTGTCCTTCAACCATTTTGTCAACCTGAGTTTCTTTAAAGTTGGCAACAATCCATTTCTGGTCGTTTTTCACCAAAGCAAAAAGTTGAGTTCCTGCTTGTAAAAACTGCCCTGCCTGTGTAGGAACTTTCCCTACGTAACCATCTTCTGGAGCTGTAATTACGGTGTAAGAAAGATTCAGTTTTGCATTTTCTACATCTACTTCTCTTTGTTTTGCTACAGAACTAGCCACGCTAATTTGTTGTGAACTTGCCGCTGTTTGCGAAGAAGCGATAGAAGTTTGCTGTGCAATTTGATTTCTTTGGTCAATTAAAACCTGCAATTGTCTGTCTGCAGATTGTTTTGCTGCCAAAGCCTGTTCATATTGTTGCTCTGTAATCGAGTGGTCTTTTACCAAAACCGAATATCTCTTTAAATCTTGTCCAGTTTTCCAAACATTTACTTTTGCAGCCTCAATTTGTGCATTGGCTGTTGTAACTGCCGCTTGAGACGAACCTATATTTTTAGAAGTTGCTGTTGTAGAAGCTTGGGCATTAGAAATATTGCTTTTTGCTGTAGCCAAAGCTGCTTCTGCTTGTGCAAGAGCCATTTTTTGGTCTCTGCTATCTAAAATAACAAGCGTATCTCCTTTCTTTACAAATTGGTTATCTTTTACTTTTACTTCGGTAACGTAACCAGAAATTTTCGAAATAACTGGCGCCACATTGGAAGAAATCTGAGCATCGTCTGTCTCCTCATGCGTTTGTCCGTAAGTGTAAGTTTTGTAGGCATAAGTACCTCCACCAATAAGTACTACAGCAAGTATGATTGGGAAAACTAAACTTTTTTTCTTTTTAGGTTCAGTATTCTGTGTTGTATTATTTTCCATTTTGGGTATTGAGTTCTTTATTAATTATTCGTTAAAGTTCCTGTAGTCTGAAGTAGTTTTCTATACGCCAAAGCAGCATCCGCTTTTGCATTAATTACGCCAACAGATGCAGTAATTTGTGCCGCATTGGCTTCCAAAAGATCTGTCATTGTCGCAAGACCGTTGTCGTATTTATTTTTTGTAATTCTGTAATTTTCGTTGGCTTGAACAGAAGATTTTTCGAAAACAGCGATTCTTTGTTTGTAGTAACCCGCGTTTTGATATTCTCTGTTTACTTCAAGTTTAATATTGTCATTCAACATTTCATCGGTAGCAGAAAGTTGTTTTTCTCTAGCTTGAGATTGTTGCAACGAAGAATTTTTCTTCCATAAGTTGGAAAGGTTGTACTGAATTCCTAACCCAACATTCACTGCATTATACATCGTGAAAAACTTAGGAACATCTGCTGCAACATAACCTCCTGTTAATGCAATTGATGGTAAATTTTCTGCTTTTGCGGCTTTTGTACCTAAAGAAGCAGCTTTTCTTTGCTGTTGAAGCGCTTGCAAATCTTTTCTGTTGAGCTGCGCCGTGTTCAGATAGTAATCTACCGTTTTCACGACCTGCATTTCGTTGATGTAGTCTGAATCTACCTCAATTTCAGTAGTTTCAGGCAATCCCAACAAAAGATCCATATTTATATTGGCGATGTTGTAATTGTTTTTAGCTTCCAAAAGTTGTAATTCAATATTAGAAGTCTGCAAATTTGCCTTTAAACGGTCGTTTCTAGCAATTACACCATTATTTTCTAGCTTTAAGAAAGTCTCATCTCTTTTCGTAGACGCCGTAAGATTTTCTTCTAAAACTTTAATTGATTGACTTGCTTTAAACAAATTATTGTACGCTTGTGCAACGTTGTAAGCAATTGCTACTTTGTCATTTTCTGTAGTTAGTTTTGAAGCTTCAACCAAATATTTAGCAGATTCAATTCCGTATTTAATTCTACCGCCGCTGTATAAAGGAAGCGAAAGATTTGCCGAACCAAAAGCAACCTGGTTTACTTTTGGACCACCTTCTGCAGAAACTCCGGGAAGTTTAATATTGATATTGGGTGCAAAAGGAAGATACATGTAGCTTGCAGAAACTTTTAAATCGGGAAGCTGTCTGTTTTTTGCTTCAAGGAGATCTGCTGTAGCCTCTTCTATTTTAGCAGCATCTATTTTGAGACTTTTACTGTTTTGGATTCCCAGTTGTACAGCCTCATCAAGGGTAAGCATTTTCTTTTCCTGTGCACTGAAAGTTGCTATTCCTGCAAAGAAAACTGCTGCAATTACCGTATTATTTATTGTCTTCATAACCTAAAAGGTCTTTTAATATATGTTTAATATGTTTATTAAGTTCGCCGTAAAATCGATCTTCGAATTCTTCGTCTGAATCTGTGTTTTCTAAAAACTCTTTGTACATTTCTATACCATTAGAACCATAAAATAAAGTTCCGCTCACGGTAGAATGCAGCAGATATATAGGTGGGTTTTTAGTAAAAATTCCTTTTTGTAAACCAGCTTCAAGTATTTTAGAATACATTGAGATGAAACTAAGTTTGGTCTGCTTCAAAAATTCTACAATCTGTGGCGTTTTTGTATGAAGTTGCTCTCTCTGCATAATTCTGTAGAAACATTTCTGTGTTCTTACTTTATTAGAGAACTGGTCTACAATTTTTTCAATCTTCTGCCATTCATTAATATCGGTGCGCTCTAAAATATCTTGGGAAAAGAAACGCCCTTCTGTCATACGATATTCTACCAATTTCTCGTAAAGCTTCTCTTTAGAACCAAAGTAGTAAGAAATCATCGAGATATTTACATTGGCTGCCTTCGCAATCTCTCTGGTAGAAGTACCTTCGAAGCCATGCTCTGCAAAAAGTTCTTCGGCGGCGAATAAAATATTTTCTTCTTTCGAAATCATTGTTTTGTATTTTTCGAGTGCAAAGATACATCAGGTTTTTGAAAAAATCAAACGTTTGATTGAATTTTTAATTTAATTTTAATAAATAATTAATATTCATCTGAAATTTTGAGAATAAAAAAAGGTTTTCACACGCAATGAAAACCTATAAATATTTGATTTTAAATTGTTTAATTAATTTTTATGTATATATCTCGATAATTTAATCCCTAAATCTGTCCATACAATTTTAGGATTTCCATTTCGGGTTAAATGATGGTCTGCTTCATTAATTTCTTCCAAAATCGATACAATATTCGCTCCGCTAATGTATTTTGAGAAGCCATTCCAGTTAAAACCATTCGCATCAATTTTCTTGTAGACCAATTCTTGTGAACCATAATTCTGCAACATCGCTAAACGGAAAATCTCTGAACAATAATTTAAAAAATTCTTTTGTTTTTCACGGTTCCAAGACGCTACTTCTCTCGCCCAATGAATAATCGATTTAAGATATTCCGGCTTTTTCTTTACCATAAAAGCATCTCTCACCCATTGTACAAAAAGACTTTCAAAATCACTGTTTTTATTCTGAGAGTTCAACAATTTCAAAGCTTCATTTAAATCTCCCTGTGATTGATGAATCAATTCGTTTGCTTTTTCATCAGCAATATTTAATTCATTTTTAAGGTGAGAAAGAAGCTCTTCATCTTCAATTCTTGGCACATCGATAATTTGTGTACGCGATAAAATAGTAGGAAGAATATCATCAATATTTTCTGCGGTAAGCAGAATTAATGTTTTTGCAGGTGGTTCTTCTAAAAATTTTAAAAACTTATTGGCTGCCGAAATATTCATTTTATCGGCTCTCCAAACAATTAAAATCTTTGTTCCTCCTTCAAAACTTTTGAGCGCGAATTTTTGGTTCTGCTCGTCCATTTCATCAGCTGAAATAAACAATTGTTTGTTTTCAGACTCTAAAATGCTACTCCAATCATCAAAATTTGAATACGGAGAGTTTAAAATCATTTGTCTGAATTCTTCGAAGTTTTTTTTGCTTAAAGAATTATTTTTTTCGGTAAAAACGGGGAAACAAAAATGCAAATCGAGGTGATTCAAGTGGTCTACTTTTGGCGCCGCGTGTTCACTTTCGCCTTTGAGAATCTCTTTTGCATAAGCCAAAGCAAGCGGAAGAGTTCCGTAACCTTCCTTCCCTACAAAAAGCTGTGCATGGCTTACTCTATTGTCTGCGATGCTTTCCTGAAGCAGTTTTTTTAGATTTTTTTGTCCTGCGATGTTCTCCCAATTCATGCCTCAAAGATAAATAATTTTGATGGATGTGGGAAACCGCGTAAGAGAACTGTGATTATTATAAATCATAAATTTTACAAATTTTTAAGCCTAAAATCACTTTTTTCTTATGTCTTTAAGAATTTTAAAAAAAAATAATAAAAATCGATGGCAAACCCAATTCATTAAAGACAATTCATTAATCAAGTCCCTTAACAAACTTTAACCACGTTTAATTTTTACAATTCATTAATATTTAAGATATTTGCGCATTATTTTAAAAATCTAGAATGAAAAAAATCTTTGTACTATCATTCATTTCGGTGGGATATTTCCTTAACGCGCAGAGTATAAGCAACTCGCCTTACGCAACTTACGGAATCGGAGATGTAAAGTATGATAATACGATCGAAACCTCTTCAATGGGAGGTATTTCAACTGCATATATCAGTGATTTTACCAGTAATTTTAATTTCGCAAACCCTGCAAACAACACAAATTTTGGTTTAACCAGTATTAAATTGGAGGCTACAAACGAAAATAATTACTTTAAAACGAACAATAATAATACAAAGTCTACAAAACATTCTACGTATTTATCTAATATTTCGCTTGCATTTCCTATTTCATCAAAAGTGAAAATGGGTTTTCTATATCAACCGTATAGCTCAAAAAGTTACGACCTTATCCAAACGCAAACTGTTACCAACCAGCAGACAAATGAGACCATCACTTATGCTAACAGATTTACAGGTAAAGGTACTTTGAGTACAGCACAAGCAGCAGTTTCTTACAATGTAGGTTCTGGTTTCTCGGTTGGTGCAAGAGCCAATTTCTATTTTGGAAATCTTTATGACGTTAATGAATTTACTGCTACCAATGCAGAGTTTATCAATGGTTACGAGACTAAAAACAGTATCAAAAACTTCAACTTTACTTTAGGGACAAGTTATCAACACTTAAATCCTTCTTCTGATAAAAAACTTACTTTAGGAGCTACAGCTACTTTTGGAAATACAAGTAATATTACTACTGACTACAAAAACAGTACTTATTATTATACAACAGGAGATACAAAGCTAGGTGAAACTATTATTGAGCAAAAAAACACTTCTTCGAAAAATCTTCTTCCGCTACAAGCATCAATAGGAGCTGGATACGGAAGCGAAAACGAGTGGTTTGTTTCTGCTCAGGTAGATTACAAAAAAGGTGAAACTGTTTCCTATTTCGGAAAAACATACGATTTCCAAGATACTTATAAAATTTCTGCCGGTGGATGGTACCTTCCCAACTACAACAACTTTAGAAATTATTTCTCGAGAGTGGTGTACCGTTACGGAGCTTTCTACGAAAGAGGAGGTCTAAATATTTACGGAAACAATATCAACAGATACGGAATTTCAGCTGGAGTGCTTCTTCCTTTCAAATCTAGCAACATTCAGAGAATGAGCGGATTAGAATTAGGAATTGAAGCAGGAAAAAGAGGAACACTCAACGACAACCTAATCAGACAAAATTACATCAATTTGAAAGTTGGTTTCAACTTTGCTGATAAGTGGTTCAGAAAGAGCTTATATAACTAAGAATGATTTTTCTTAAAAATATACAATTTAAAAATATAGCATACCTTTTCAGTTGTGCTATATTTTTTATATTCACTTCTTGCGAAGAAGATTTAACCAAGAAAAAAGGCTCAGAAAACAAAAACTTCCCTTCGCAAATCATCAATAATGCTAATATTATTCAGAGAGACTCTGGTTTTATTACTCTAAAAGCACACGCTGCTATTATTGAGAAATATGAACTAATCGACAGTCCGTATGTGGTAGCTAAAAAAGGCATTAAGATTGAATTCTTCGACAAGAAAAATCCAAAACCAGGAGTAATCACTGCAAAATATGCGAGAATTTTTGAATATAAAAAATTCTACGAAGCAAAAGGCGATGTAAGAATTACCACCAATGAAGGAAGAAGATTCGTAACGCAAAGTGTTTATTGGGATCAAAAAAAGCAAAGAATTTATACACGTGATACGGTTTTCGCAACAATGCCCGATGGTTCTGTTTTGGTACACGCAAACGGAATGACTGCCAAAGACGACTTTTCAGAGTATACTTTCTTTAAAAATTCTGGAGATCTGGATGTAAGCCAAAGCAAACTTGTTCAAAAACCACAATGAAAACTATTGCCCTTGGTTTAATGTCTGGAACCAGTCTTGACGGTCTTGACATTTGCATTGCTCAGTTTGAAAAAACTGAAAACCGCTGGAATTTTCAGATTCTTGAAGCAGAAACAGTTCCGTATCCCGAACAATGGGAAGAAAATCTTCGAAATGCAGTTTCGCTTTCTTCTGAAAACCTTTTAGCTTTACATGCAGATTACGGTTTCTATTTAGGAAAAACAGTCAATGATTTTTTAAATTCAAAAAAAATTAAAAATATTGATTTGATTGCCTCTCATGGCCACACTGTTTTTCACCAACCAAAAAGAAAATTTACCCTTCAAATTGGAGATGGAAGAGCCCTTAAACTTGAAACATCCATTCCTACGATATACGATTTCAGAAGTCAGGATGTTTTAATGGGTGGAAATGGCGCTCCTCTAGTTCCCATTGGCGACGAACTTCTTTTTTCTGAATATGAAGCCTGCCTAAATCTTGGAGGATTTTCTAATATTTCTTTCAAAAAAAATGATAAAAGAATTGCCTTTGATATTTGCCCTGTAAATATTATTTTGAACCAACTTTCTTTAGAATTTGGCAAAAAATACGATGAAAACGGAAATCTAGCAAGAACGGGAACCATAAATTCTGAACTTTTACAACAGCTTAATTCTCTAGAATTCTATCAACAACAACCTCCAAAATCTCTCGGAATTGAATGGTGCTTTGAAAATATTTTTCCTTTGCTGAAAAAATACGATGCACAAACATCAATTGCCACGATTACAGAGCACGCTGCATATCAAATTTCAAAAGTTTTTAACGAAAATCAACTGAAAAATGTACTTTTTACTGGTGGCGGAACGTATAACCAATTCTTAATTAAAAGAATACAAGCTCATACTTCCACAGAAATTATTATTCCGAGCAAAGAGATTATCAACTTCAAAGAAGCGCTCATTTTCGCTTTTATGGGAGTTTTAAGACAGAATAACGAAATTAATGTCTTAAGCTCAGCAACTGGAAGTTCAAAAGACCACAGCTCTGGTGTTATCGCATAAAAAAACCTTCATTACTGAAGGTTTTTCTTTATTTGTATGTTTCGATTTTATCGGTAAGTGTATTGATAAAATTTTGCAAAGGCTTTTCAACCATCATTTTTATGAAAGGGTTAAATTTCCCTTCAAACAACATATGCACCTCGGTTTGATTTTCGTTTAAAGGATTCAAAGCTGCAGTAAGCGCGAATTCTAAACTAGAACTTGCAGATTTCAAAACAGCTTTTGTATCTGTTACTTCATCAATTTTCAAAGCAATTTCAGGCATTCCTTGAAGTCCGAATTTGAAACCGTCTTCACGACTTTCAAACTTCTGTAGACCATCTGGCATAAATTGTTTGTAATTATCCGGAGTTTTTAAGAGTTCAGAAAGCTCTTTAGCAGATTTATTAACGATTATTTTTCGTCCTTCTAAATTCATTTTTTATTTTTGTATTTAAATTATTACAAATGTATAAAGTTTTTGTCAACGAAAAAAAATTATTACTCTCTAAGAATTCTCAAAACTTAGAAAAAACCATTAGTTACGAAAACTCTACCACACTAGAAATTGCGTTGGATTTACTTCAGAATACATCAACCTCAGAATTGAATGTTTTTTTTGAAGATTTAGATTTACTTTGGGAAGAATTCAACAAACTATTTAGAAAGATAGAAGCAGCGGGAGGTATTGTAAACAATGCTTCTGGCGAAATTCTTTTTATTAAAAGATTAGGAAAATGGGACCTTCCAAAAGGTAAAATGGAGAAAGGAGAATCTCGTGAAGAATCTGCTATTAGAGAAATCGAGGAAGAAACCGGCCTTAGAAATGTAGTTTTAAAAGACTTCATCAATACAACGTATCATATTTACATCGAAAGAAACGGCGACCGCGTTTTAAAATACACGCATTGGTTTGAAATGTTTTTTGATGGTGAAGACACCTCAAAACCTCAGATTGAAGAGGGAATTACTGAAGTTGCCTGGAAAAACGACGCAAAAATAACAGAAGAAGTTTTCCCAAGCACTTTCAAAAATATTAAATTGATTTTATCTGATTTTAAAGAATCGAAATCTAAATAAAATCGAGAGCTTTTTCTAAAGCAATTCCTCTTGAGGCCTTCAAAAGAATATTATCCGAAGAAATTTTGCTTTCGGAAAGATATTCAATAAGTTCAGCTGTATTATTGAATGCTTCATTGGAAAGATTTACTTTTTTAAACTGTGCTCCAACTGTAATTATTTGGTCGAAGTTTAGACTTTTTGCTAAGTCTAGAATATTTTTATGCTCTTTTTCGCTTTCTTCACCCAATTCAAGCATATCTCCGATTACGATAGTTTTTGAACCTTCAAATGTTTTAAAATTATGAAGAGAAGCCGTCATAGAACTTGGATTGGCATTGTACGTATCCAAAACCAAAGTTCTGCCCTCTTTTTGCATAACTTGAGAACGCATGTTCGTTGGCGTATAATTTTCTACGGCGTGTTTTATTTTTTCAAATTCGATTCCGAAATGAAAACCTAAACTTGCAGCTGCACAAAGATTGGTAAAGTTATACTCACCGGTAAGTTTAGAAGTTGCTTTTTTGCCTTGGAAATCTAATCCCACAAAATGCTCAGAAGAAAATAATTCGAACTGATAATCTGAACTTTCTTTCCCAAAACTGATAATTGGCGAATATCCTTCTGTTTTTTCCATCTGAATTGGATCATTTTGATTCACCAAAATAGTTTGCTGATTATTTTTAAGATAATCATACAACTCAGATTTCCCTTTAATTACACCTTCAAAGCCACCGAAACCTTCTAAATGTGCTTTTCCAAAGTTGGTAATGTAGCCAATGTTGGGTTTCGCAATTGAGCAAAGCAGTTCAATCTCTTTTTGATGATTGGCGCCCATTTCTACAACAGCCATTTCGTGTTCATCGCGAATCGAAAGAATCGTTAAAGGAACCCCGATGTGATTATTAAGATTTCCAAAGGTATATTGCACATTAAATTTTTCAGACAACACTGCATGAATAATTTCTTTTGTCGTTGTTTTACCATTACTTCCTGTAAGACCAATCATAGGAATTTGCAATTGACTTCGATGATGAATAGCCAGTTTCTGCAAAAACTCTAAAGTAGATTCTACATAAAAAATATTTTTGTCTGGCTTTGCATAGTCTTGTTGCTCTACAATTACCGCTAAAGCGCCTTTTTCAACAGCATCTTCTGCAAGTTTTGCGGCATTAAAGTTTTCACCTGAAAAGGCGAAGAAAATATCGTTCAGACCTACTTTTCGACTGTCGATCGTTACTTTATTAGACTTTAAATATATCTGATAAAATTCTTGTACATTCATAGTTCAAAAATAAAAAACCTTCTGAAAATTCAGAAGGTTTTTTTGCATAATATTTTGATAATAAATTATCTTCTCGTTCTACCTTTATTTTTAGAAGTCGCATCCTGTGCTACACGGAATCCGATCCATCCATATCCAGAGTTTTCAGCTTTGTATCTTCTTTGTCCTGGATCTAACCAGTACGCTGAATCTTGCCAAGAACCACCTTTCACTACTCTAATTTCGTTGTTGATATGAGTTGTTCTTTGCGCTCCATCTTTTTGGATTTTAACTCTACCGTTTGCATCTACAAAGAAGTTTTTCTTAACTCCGTTATACATGTTGTAAGCAGCAGCAGAATCTCCTGCGTTTCTATAATTAAGAGATGATTGTCTGTCTCCATCTCTAAAGTTTGCATAGTTTGCAAGAGTTTCTCTAGAGTATTGACCAGGCAAGTTTCTTGCCACTAATCTACCATCTTTTAAAGTATCATATTTAATGTTTGTTTCGTCTACCATTTGGTAAGTACCGTCTCCGTTTCTTACGATAGCTTGAGGAGCATTACCTCTGTAGTAGTTGAAATCACTGTATTCATCATCGATGATTGGTCTGTAGACATCAGCAGTCCATTCTGCAACGTTACCAAACATACCATAAATACCTAAAGCATTTGAAGGATATTGTCTTACGTCTGAAGTTTTAGCTGAACCGTCGTTTTTCCAACCTGCAGGACCAGAGTAGTCACCCTGTCCTTGTTTGAAGTTTTCAAGGAGCATACCTTTGTCTTTTCCTTTAGTGCCTCTAAGTTTTTCAATCTCTGGAGTTTTACCAGTGTACATGTTGTACTCTCTGTTTTTCTCCATTGCTAAAGCTGCGTACTCCCATTCAACCTCTGTAGGAAGTCTGAATTTTGTTACCATATCTGCACCAGGAGCTCTGTTTGCAGCAATTAATCTCTGGTTTGTTGTTTTGATACCAGTTTTTTGCTGTCTTCTTTGCTCATTGATATAGCCTTGCATTTCTGGATCATTCGATTTGAATTTATCCATATTGAAAGCTGTACCACCTTGGTTATTTGATTCGTTTTCATATAAATCTTTAGCAATGATACCTGCATTCATTAATGCTTTCTCATTTGCTCTGTCTGTCAACCATTCACAATATCTATTTGCCTGAGACCAAGCTACTCCTACTACTGGGTAATAGTCATAATTAGCATCTCTGAAATAAGTTTCGTTGAAATCATTTCTAGAAAGCTTGTTATCCCACAATAAAGTATCTGGCAACGCACCATTGTAGATCTCCTTAAAACTAGGATCACTTGGTGGGAACACATACTTCAACCATGTAATATACTCACGGTATTCGTAGTTAGTAATTTCTGTTTCACCGATAAAGAAAGAACTTACCTGCATTCTGCGTGGCGAGTTATTCCAATCGTGCATTACATCATCTTTCACTAATCCCATTGTAAAAGTTCCACCTTCTACATATACCATTCCCGGCCATCCCTTCTGCTCTTGTTGCTTTCCTGCGAAAAACCAACCCGATTTATCGTTTGGTTTCCAACCTGTTTTAGAGACAAAACTTTTCGTACCGCCTCCTTTACCGGTACCCGAACCACCACAACTGGTTAATGCAAGTGTAGAACTCAATGCTATTAATGAAAACAACTTTAGTTTTTTCATAGTCGATATAAATATTATTCAAAGTACAAAGAAAAGTAAATTATTCAATAAATCAAACAAAGAATTGATTTTTTTGAAAAACGATATGAAATTAATTTTATTGTACGCTATCTAATTATAAAATTTTCATTTATTTTGTAATTCAGAAATTCAGATAAAAACATGAGACTGAAATTTATTCTACTATCTATTTTCTCCCTTACTATTACAATTAAGGCTCAACGTGTCGCCATCGAATGGAACGGCTCAAAAACGGAAAGCTTTGGTGATGTAAAAAAAGTACTTCCTTCTTTTAAGAATGAAGGTTTTTCCTTTAGCCATAATAACATCTTTATTCATGATAAAATAAAAACAGGAGCCAACAAAATAAGAATCTCTAATCTGCAGTGGGAAAACGTTTCTCCGAAAGACCTTTTCGAGCTTACCCCAATGCAAATTCCGGATTACGAAATTGCCGATGTTACTTATTATACTCTTGAAGGAGAAAGATACGCTGGTTACAACATCTCTTTATTTAAAAGAATTAACGGAAGCGTACAAAGATTATCATCATTTCAAATTTCTGAAGACAATAGCTCTACCAATTTGGTAACAGCAAAAGTAGGCTCTACCACAAACCCTCTTTCTACAGGAACTTTTTATAAGATTAAGGTTGATAAATCTGGAATTTTCAAAATCTCGGCTCAGTTCTTAAGAGATATTGGAATTAATCCTTCGAATGTAAACCCAAAAAATTTCAGAGTTTATGGTAACGGTGGTGTAATGCTTCCGGAATTTAACCAAGATACTAAATACAGTGCGCTACAAGAAAATGCTATTCAAGTTGTAGGAGAAGAAGATAATGTATGGCATGATAGCGATTATGCCCTGTTCTATGCACAAGGTCCTAATGGGTATAATCTTTATGATAATACAAACGGAAACGGTTATAAAAGAACCGATACTAGAGTTGATAGAAGTAATGGTGTAAAAAATATTTATGAAGATTATTCCTATTATTATATCACTTTCGATAAAGGAGCTGGTAAGAGAGTTCAGAATGTAGATGTGAATCTTCCTTCCACCCCATTAATTACAAGATACGACGATTATCAAGTAATCAATAATGATGAAAAAAACCTGTTGAAGGTAGGGAGAATCTGGACAGAACAAACTCCTTTCACCACAGATAAGGCGGTAACAATTACAACAAAATCACCAATTCAGGGAGGAGACATAATTCGATATAGAACTCAGGTTGTAGGCTTATATTCTCAGCAAAACAGTGTTACATTTAATGTTAACAACCAAAATCCGTTAACTATAAGTGTGCCTGTAAATTCTCAGTATTATGCATACGACTTTTACTCTTTAAGATATGCCGGTACATTATCTAACATCAGCGGAAACCAAATAACCTTTAATTATCTTCCCAATATAAGTACTAATCCTAACGGAGTCTTCCATTACGATTATCTTGAAGTGCAATACAAGGAAGACTTGAAGTACAATGGTGCGCAAATGAATTTCAGAGACTTTTCTCTACAAAGCGGTTCTAATACAACCTACGGATTTGGGATAAGCAACACCTCTGGAATGGAGCAAGTTTGGGACGTTACAGATATTACCAATGCCAACAGAAGAGTAAACAAATCTACTGCTTCTGGAGCTTTTGATTTTGCTTACAATACATCGAATCTATACTTCAACAACGAGTTTGTGGCATTTAAAGCAGATGCAGCTTTCGCTCCTCAGTTTGTAGAAAGAGTTGCCAATCAAGATTTATCTTCTATGCAAAACGTAGATTACTTAATCTTGGCTACTCCAGAATTGATGGGACAAGCACAAAGATTGGCAAACTATCATCAAACCACAAACAATTTCAATGTTCAAATAGTAGATCCTGCAAAAATTTACAACGAATTTGGAAGCGGAAGCAGAGATATTACAGCAATTAGAGATTTCATTACTAAGCTAAATACCCCTACTGGAAGATTGAAATATGTATTTATCTTAGGAGATGCTTCGTACGACTATAAAAACAGAGTACAAAACAACAACAATATTATCTCCACGTATGAAAGTGAAGAATCTGCTGATTTTGTAAGCTCTTTCGTTACCGACGATTATTTTGTAATGACGACTCCGCAAACCAATACAATTATCACAAGCAGCCTACCCGACTTACCAATTGGAAGACTTCCTGCATCTAATGCCACAGAAGCAGCCAATATGATAGACAAAACATTGGCATATTACAACTCTTTACCGGGGCAATCCAATTCTTTCGGGGAATGGAAAATGAAACTAGACTTTGTTGTTGATGATGATAATGAGGGAGGTGCGCCATTCCATACGGTAATGAACAATACATTGAAAAATGTTTTTGAAGTTCCTGCAAGTACAAATTTAAGAGAATATAACGTTAGAAAATTATATTTAGATTCTTACCAAGGGCAAAGTACAGCAGGAGGAAGAAGATATCCGCAGGTAAACCAAGCTATTTCAAATGATATGGGAAATAGTTTATATTTATTCTATTTCGGGCATGGAGGTATCAACGGTTGGGCTCAAGAAAGAGTTTTTACCACTACCGAAATTCAGGCAGCTAATAATTTTTCAAACATATACAGCAGATTTCCATTTGTATCTACCATTACGTGTGAATTTACTTTATGGGATGAACCTTCTACTTTCTCTGCAGGCGAGCAGTTGATTAAGCTAAAACAAGGAGGTCCCGCTTCTATGATTACTTCGAGCCGAGCAGTAGGTGTAGGATATGGTATTGATTTTACAGACTTGTTTACCAAAGAAATGTTCAGATTAACAAGTGATGATTTTATCACGATAGGAAATGCTCATTTAATTGCTAAAAAATTAAAACCTAACGATCCAAACCACTTTAAAGTAAACTTTTTGGGAGATCCAGCCATGAAATTGAGCAGACCGAAAAGATTACTTGTAATTGATAATATCGAAACTCCAGTTCCGGGACTAATTAGAGGTTTAGACTTTGTAAAAATCAAGGGTCATATTAATAATAGCAATGGAACAGTTAACACAACTTTTAATGGCCGTGTTGTAATCAATATTTTTGATAAAAAGCTAAATAAAAGCACTCTAAACAACCCTGGTCAATTAACACCAATTCTAAATTATACAGAAGAAGGAAGTGCTATTGTAAAAGCTTCCGGTATTGCAACAAACGGGCAGTTTACAGTAGAATTCTACGTTCCAAAAGATATAAATTATACGGTAGGAGAAGGAAGAATTTTAGGATATGCAGACAATAAGTCAACAGACGTTTTCAATAACCAAGCTGTACAAGTAGGAGATATTAATCCAAACGGTATTAACGACAACGAACCGCCAAAAGTGAAATTGTATATGAACAACACCAATTTTGCAAACGGAGGGATCACCAATCAAAACCCTACTCTTTTGGCTTGTTTAACAGATGATACAGGAATCAATTCAACAGGTTCGGGAGTAGGCCACGATATTACTACCTATCTTGATGGCCAAATCATCAACACGGTTGTTCTGAATGATTTCTATGCATCTGGAGAAGGAAATGGCTGTATAAATCCTGCTTTGGCAGAATTCCAAAAAGGGAATGTAACATATCCTTTCAGAAATCTATCGGTTGGCCAACATCAACTTACCTTTAAAGTTTGGGATATCAACAATAATTCGACCACGTCTACGTTAAACTTTGAGGTGAAGGATGAGTCTGATCAACATTTAGTAATCAACCGACCGTTGAACTGGCCAAACCCTTTTACCAATAAAACATACATTCATTTTGAGCATAATTGTGATGATATCTTAGATGTGAATGTTCAAATTTATACAATTACAGGAAAATTAGTAAAAACAATTTCTACAGCGGTAATTGCAGAACCGTTCCTACAGGGCTATAGAACACCGAAACAAGCAATTGAATGGGACGGAAAAGACGATTTTGGTGATACAGTTGCAAAAGGTACGTATATTTTTAAGATATTTGCAAAAAGTCAAAATCAAGAAAAATGCAAAGGGAGTGCTACAGCTGTAGAAAAAATGGTACTTTTGAAGTAAAAATATAATTATAACATAAAATATCTGTAAAACTGATAATATATATAAAAGACAACATATGAATTTAACTACTAAACTGCTTTTAGGATTAGGTTTAGGTGCAGGCGTTTTAAGTTTCGCACAAGATTTAAGTCAGGTAAGACCTGTTTTGACAGGGGCACCTTTCCTAAGAATAGCACCGGATGCAAGATCAGGAGGTATGGGAGATCAGGGGGTGGTAACTTCACCGGACGCGTTTTCTCAATTCTGGAATGCCGCTAAATATCCTTTCAGCAGAACAAGTTCTTCAATTGGTTTGAACTATACACCGTACATGAGCAAGCTTACAAATGACGTATTTTTGCTATATGGCGCTTTTCATAAATTTTTAGGACAAGAAGAAAGATCTACTATCTCTGCAAGTATCTACTATTTTAACATGGGAGAGGTTCATCTTACTCAGTTGGTAGGAAGCGAAGTTACTTCTATGGGTACTTCAAAACCAAACGAGTTCTCGATTGACGTAGCGTATGGTCTTAAATTATCAGATTCTTACTCAATGGCGGTTACTGGTAGATTTATTCGTTCAGACTTAGCCGGTGGTTTCAATACAGATACAACTTTAAAACCAGCCAACTCTTTTGCAGTTGACGTTTCTGGTTACTATACTTCACCAAGATTTCAAGCTTTTGGAAATTATGAAGGTAAAGTAAACGGTGGTTTTGCAGTTACAAACCTTGGTCCTAAATTAGATTACACAGGAAACGAAGAATCTAGATCTTATCTACCAACAATGGCTAGATTAGGGGTAGGTTACGATATGTATTTTGACGACATGAACAAAGTAGGGCTTTCTGTAGAAGGTTCTAAAATCTTGGTTCCAGGTTCTGAATATGTAGGAACAGATCCAAATACAAGACAACCCATGTATCAAGTTCCTAACGTTGGAGTAATGCAGGGTATCGGAAAATCTTTCAACAACCCGAACTCTATTATGTACAGCGGTGCATTAGAATATTCTTATGACAATGCTTTTGCTTTAAGAGGAGGTTACTTCCACGAAAGTGAAGAGCAAGGAGCAAGACAATTTGCAACTGCAGGTATTGGTTTAAAATACCGTTCATTCGGGTTAGATATTTCTTACCTTATCAACATGTCTAAAATCAACACGGCATTAGATAACACGCTTCGTTTTGGTCTTACATGGCAAATCGGTTCTGAAACTCAAAATGTAGATTATTAAGAAAAATAATTTCTATATCATAAAAAAGCTCCAATTTAGTTGGAGCTTTTTTTGTTTAGGCACAAAAATTATTATTTAAAGTCACAAAAACTTTTCAAAAAAATAATATTTAAAGCAGAAACAAACCTCTTCAATTCAGAGATATCACTTACTTTTGTAGTATGAACTATTCTTCGGAGCTTAAAAAATTTGTTACCAGCCAATATGTGTATTCCGCAATACGCATTACTTTGGCAACGGTTGTTCCATGTTTAGTTCTCGCTCATTTTGGTATTTTAAAAGAATACTTTCTCTTTCCGCTCGGAACCAGTTTTGTGGCACTTACCGACCAACCAGGGCCATTTATCCGAAGAAGAAATGCACTTGCATTTGCTATTTTTTGCTTTGTCGTAGTTGCGCTTATTGCAAGTTTAGTTAAAGGAATTTTACCTCTCGTTCTTCTAGAAATCGTCGTTTTCGGAATGTTTTTTTCGATGATTGGCGTTTATGGGCAAAGATTAGCTGCAGTAGGTTCGTTATCATTGGTTGTTTTAGCCATCTTTATTGATGGACATTTAACTGGAGCAAATATTTTCAAGAGTCTCGCCATTTTCGGAGCCGGCTGTATTTGGTTTTTGCTGATATTTTTAGTTGTTACCACCATTCAACCCTATAAATTGGCAAGCCAGATGATTGGCGAAAATTATCTTCAATTGGCTGAATTTTTAAAAATTAAAGCCAATTATTATCAAAAAAATCCAGATTTTGATAAACTAACGAACGAAGTTATTGCCAAACAAATCGGAATCAAAAATTTGCAGGAAGAAACTCGTGAAACGGTTTTCAAAACAAGAACGATTGTAAACGAATCTACCACAATTTCTCGTCTTTTAATGCTTACTTTCCTCAACTCGATGGATTTGCACGAAAAGCTTATGACTTCAGAAAGTGATTATAAAAAACTTCAGGAAAGTTTTGAAGATTCTACTATTTTGGTGAAAATTCATGATTTTCTAAATATTCTTTCAGACGAACTTACCAACATCGGAATTTCTCTGCAAAGCAGCGTAAGAGCTAGACCTGTAAATGATTTGGAAGCAGAATCTCGAGAATTGAATATCCAATATTTCGAGTTGAGAAACCGCACATTAAACCCAGAAACGCTTGAGAATTTTATGATTCTGAGGCAAATTATGTTGCGCATCAACGAAATAACGAAGGAAATTGAAGAAATTTACAAAGTATTTTCACAAAATGTAAAACTGGCAAAAAGTCTTTCGACAGGTTTAGATTTGAAAAAATTTATGCCGAATGAAGAAAAAATCAATTTTAAGGTTTTAAAAAGTAATTTTTCATTATCATCTTCTCACTTTAGACACGCCATAAGAATCACTTCTGCACTATTGATGGGATATTTGGTGTCTTTACTTCCGTTTTTAGTGATTGGCCATACGTATTGGATTTTGATTACCATCATAGCAATTTTGAAACCCGCCTACTCCATTACCAAGCAAAGGAATCTCCTGAGATTTTACGGAACTGTTGCAGGAGCCATTATTGCCTACGGAATATTATATTTCATCCACATCAACGGAGTTTTGCTCGGAATTTTGCTTTTTAGCATGATTTTATGCTTCAGTTTTTTGAAAGGAAGATATTTTTGGGCAGTCTTATTTATGACGATTTACATTTTCTTAAGCTTCAACTTTCTAAATCCAGGCAATGTAGATGTTATTTTTAAAGACAGAATTGTGGATACTTTAATTGCAGGAATTATTGGTTTCATCGTTTCCTATTTAATATTACCTGTTTGGGAACATACGCAGAATTTAGATTTAATGAAAAAATCTGCAGATTCTAACCTTATCTATTTTCACACCGTGATGGATAGATTTTCTAGCAAAAACCACGATTTGGAAGATTATAAAATAAAAAGAAAAAATGCCATCATTTCTTTGGCAAATCTTTCCGACAGTTTCCAAAGAATGATTTCTGAACCTAAAAATCAGCAGAAAAAACAAGAAGTAGTGCATCAATTTGTGGCCACATCTCATTTGATTACGGCTTATACAGCTTCGCTTTCACAGTATGTTCAAAACAACAAAAAATTTCCTGAAATTGATACTGAGTCTTGGACGAAAAAAATTGAAGCCGAAATGCAGAAAACCGCTGCTCTGCTGAATGACGAAAAAATTTCTGAAACATTAAAAATGGACAGCCGTTTGGAGCCCGAAGATTCTTCTGTTGAAGATTTGCTCAACAAAAGAAAAATTGAACTTTCGGAAAACGAACATTACGACCGTCGAGATCCAGAGAAAATTTCTCATCTTACCCAACTCAAAAATATTCATGATGTTTTGGAACTGATTTTTGATGTGGCAAAAGAGCAAAGAAAAGTGATTGAAAAGTACAAAGCTGAAACTACTCCTCCACAATCGTAAAACAGTATTCGTCGAAAAATTCTACCCGCGCTTTCAACTCATCTGAAATTTTATCGTCGTGAACTCTGCAACGAATGCTGTGAAGATGTTTCAACTCAAAAGGTCTTACTTCGTAATGTTTTTTCAAAGACCAGTGTTTAGAATGATGTATTTTGTACATACTTTCCTTCACGCTCCAGATAATTGTGTAAAAAATCACCTCAGTATCAAAAGGAATAAAACCACGTTCGTTTTCGTAGGTAAATTTATCGATTACCCTTAAAATTTTAGGGTTAAATTTCTCAAGGTCGATTCCTATTTTATTTTTTGAAACTGCAATAGCTGCAAAAGGGAAAGAATGAGTAATTGAAATTTCTGCATCTTTTGGAAACAAATAAGGCTCTCTTTCTTGATATAAGATCTTGGAATTCGGTTTTAAACTTTTCAAAAGTTTGCGCACCATCAACACTTCCAACAGTTTTTTAGGATGATAATCTTTTACTTTCTCGGCATTTTCAGGTTCTAGAAGTTCATCTGCATTTAGTTCTTCATTCTCGTCGTATTTCCAGACAAGAATGGTAGCGTTTTCATCAGAAAAATCTCTATAAAGAGGCATGGCTTTACTATTTGTGGTAAAAATAATGTTTTTTTTTGGCTTTATATTTTCGCAAAAAAAAATCATCAACATTTCTGATTATTATAATTTTCTATTTATAAAAAAAAATGAGCTCTTATTTACACTTCAAAAAAAACACTCACATAGAAAACCCTGAAAATCTAAACTTTACAAAAAATTATTTACTATTTTGTATGATAAACGTTTTGTATAAGTGTTTTTGTATCTGAATTATATGTTGTAATTTTGCCATTCGATAATTGATAAAAATTCATTCATAAGATATGAGTACAACAACACAATACGTTCCTTATAAAGTTAAGGACATCGCCCTTGCAGAATGGGGAAGAAAAGAAATTACTTTGGCAGAAGCTGAAATGCCTGGTTTGATGGCTATTCGTGAAGAATACGGACCGTCTCAACCATTGAAAGGTGCTAGAATTGCAGGATGTCTTCACATGACCATCCAAACTGCTGTTCTTATCGAGACTTTAGTAGCTTTAGGTGCAGAAGTTACTTGGTCTTCTTGTAACATCTTCTCTACTCAGGATCACGCTGCTGCTGCAATTGCTGCTGCTGGAATTCCAGTTTACGCTTGGAAAGGTCTTAACGAAGAGGAATTCGACTGGTGTATTGAGCAAACTTTATTCTTCGGAGAAGACAGAAAACCATTGAACATGATTTTGGATGACGGTGGAGATTTAACGAACATGGTTTTCGACAGATACCCTGAATTGACTAAAGATATCAAAGGTCTTTCCGAAGAAACTACAACTGGTGTTCACAGATTGTATGAAAGAATGAAAAACGGAACTTTGGTAATGCCTGCAATCAACGTAAATGATTCTGTTACTAAGTCTAAATTTGATAACAAATACGGTTGTAAAGAATCTGCAGTAGATGCTGTAAGAAGAGCTACAGACGTAATGTTGGCTGGTAAAAGAGTTGTAGTTTGTGGTTACGGAGACGTAGGTAAAGGTACAGCTGCATCTTTCAGAGGAGCGGGTTCTATCGTTACAGTTACTGAAATCGACCCAATCTGTGCTTTACAAGCTGCAATGGACGGTTACGAAGTAAAAAGATTAGATTCTGTGGTTGATAACGCAGATATCATCATCACTACAACAGGTAACTTCAATATTGTAAGAGGAGAGCATTTCCTTAAAATGAAAGATAAAGCTATCGTTTGTAACATCGGTCACTTCGATAACGAAATCGATATGGCTTGGTTAAACTCAAACTATGGTGCTACAAAATCTGAAGTAAAACCACAAGTTGATATCTACAACGTTGAAGGTAAAGAAATCATCATTCTTGCTGAAGGTAGATTGGTAAACTTAGGATGTGCAACAGGTCACCCATCTTTTGTAATGTCTAACTCTTTCTCTAACCAAACTTTGGCTCAAATCGAACTTTGGAACAATTCTGCCGCTTACGGAAACGAAGTTTACATGCTTCCTAAGCATTTAGATGAAAAAGTAGCTGCTCTTCACCTTAAAAAATTAAGCGTAGAGCTAGAAGTACTTTCTCCAGAGCAAGCTGATTATATTGGTGTTGCAGTTGAAGGACCATTCAAACCTGAATATTACAGATATTAATTTATTGGTAATGAGTAATAGGTAATGAGTAATTTTTGCCTGTTATAAAATATACAACGCTTCAGATTTTCTGAAGCGTTTTTTTATAAAACATTTTATAAGATTATCATTTACAAATTCAAATTATTAAAATAACAATCATAAAAAGTTATTCATAAAACATTTAAGAAACTCTTCAACTTGAAGAGTTTTTTTTATATTTGAAAAAAAACATAGACGTATGAACCAAGTTATTGACGACATCTTGTTAAAAATCAATAACCATGATGATGTAAAAAATTCCGTTCTCAGTAAAACTGAAAAATGGAAAAACAGCCATTATGAGACTCTTTCTCAAATCATTAATCACAATTTAACAAGCAAAATTGAAGTAAATTCCGAACTATTTTTCACGCTTGGAAACTCCGTTTCTGCCATTACTTTGAAGAGACTGTATAAAAAGGAAATTAAACCTTCTGCACATACTGATCTTCGGTTCCGGAAAACTTTAGATAAACTTTGTGTGTTCTTAGATTATGAAGACTTAAATGATTTTATATCTCGAAGGACATCCCCCAAAGAAGATTCTCCAGACGAACAAGATCTTTTAAATTATCTAAAGAAAATTGTTCTCGAGCTTTGTTCAATTGAGTTTGAAGCCTTAAAAGACCTCAGTATTACAGATGAAAAAGCTTTTAGCAAAGTTCTCGTAAGTAATACTCCTTATATTGAAAAAGTAAAAGCATACCGGCAAAATCTATTCAATTTAAAGTGTCATTTTTTGGAAGATCTTAGCAACTACGAAGTATATAATTATAAAATCATCTCCAAAGAAGACGATCTCATTATCTTAGAAACAGAAGAATTTTGGAATATTAACTTTAAAATACCCACCGGAATTTATCCCTATCATAAGAGAGCTAAACAAACTTACTACTTCAAATATGATGGTGAACATCTCAAAATTTGGGATAATTACAATCCCGATATTGGCGAAGTTCTAGGTTTGTAGCCATGCTCTTACCATCTAGACTTTGCTAGATTTTCATGAAAATTCTTTTCATCATTTGTGCACTGCAAATGTAAAAAGGAAAGCTTTCAGAAAACGAATCTTAAACTGATCTTATCTTTCTCTCAATTTATATGTAAAAAATTTTAGAAAATCGTTGAATTATAGTTTCGGCGGAGCTTCGCTCCGCCGAAACATTTTATATAAAAAAGCATTTGCAAACAAGTAGCACATTTCTAAATAATTAGATTATAAAAATCATTAAAAATTGAAATAATATCTCCAAAATCATTTACATTTAACCGAAAATAATATCTTTGATGATATTAAAAAATTTAAATCATGAAAAAACAAAGAGTATCGAATGCGTTTGTTGCTGCTTCTTGGGTAGCTTTAGGCGCAGGAATGATAGGTTTTATTGTTGGGCTTGCGCGAGCTGAAATGGAGCTCAACGAAAAAGGATATTATTTCACGATTTTATTGTACGGATTATTTGCGGTAGTTTCGCTTCAAAAAGCAGTGAGAGACAGACTAGAAAACATCCCTGTAACCGATATTTACTACGGAATCTGCTGGTTTGCCACACTTTCATCCATTGTTTTACTTGCCATTGGTCTTTGGAACGCAACCATTCTTCCGAGTGAAAAAGGTTTTTATGCATTTGCTTTTCTTTTAGCATTATTTGGTGCTATTGCCGTCCAAAAGAATACAAGAGATAATATGATGCCTGAATAAAATATTAAAAGCTCACCAATTAGGTGAGTTTATTTTTTTATCATATCTTTATTTCACAAAATATTGACATGAAAAAACTACTCTTTACTGTACTTTTATTTTTTATTTGTATTATAACTAAAGCTCAAAATGAGTTTATTACTCTCTGGAAACCTTCAATTGTTCAAACATCAATTCCAGACAACCCTCCTTTTCCATCATCAAACACACAAGTTTGGATACCCGTGAGAGGAAGTAATTTTACCATTTATTGGGAAGAGAATGGTTATCCTAATCATCACGACACCTTAGATAACCTGAATTCGTCTACACAAATATTACTAGATTTCGGAACTCCACATAATCCTAACCCAACTAATGCTACCTATATTGTAAAAGTTAGTAATGGCAATGGTACTTTTCAGAGAATTGCATTTATTGACCCTACTTTACTTCAAACAGAAGACCTTATGGGCGATGCTCAGAAAATCCTAGAAATAAATCAATGGGGAAACATTGCTTGGACTTCAATGAACAATGCATTTACAGGATGTTTAAACCTAAACTTAACCGCAACAGATAGCCCAAATCTAAGTGCAGTAACAGATATGTCTTCAATGTTTAAAGGTTGTTCTATACTTGTTGGGAATAACTCTATCAATAATTGGGATACTTCTTCTGTAACCAATATGAATGGAACTTTTCAACAGTGTAGATTATTCAATCAACCAATTGGCAATTGGAATACAAGCAATGTAACTAACATGGCTACAATGTTTCTTTTTGCACAAAGCTTTAACCAACCCATCGGAAGTTGGAATACAGCACAGGTAATAAACACAGATGCCATGTTTCAAAATGCAAAAGCGTTTAACCAACCTATAGGAACTTGGAATACTTCGAGCTTAACTGAAATGGAGTTTATGTTTGCAAATGCAACAGTTTTTAATCAAAACATCAACGATTGGAACACTTCTAATGTAACTGAAATGAATGGAGTATTTATTAATGCAAAAGCATTCAATCTACCACTAAATAAATGGAATACATCTAATGTGACTAGAATGAATGATATGTTTTTAGGAGCTTCTCTTTTTAACCAAAACATTTCTAGTTGGAATACCTCATCGGTAACGTTGATGCAGACCATGTTTCAAAACGCAACTGCATTTAACCAAAATATAGGAAATTGGAATACTTCTTCTGTCACAAACATGGTTAATATGTTTAGCGGAGCTTCTAGCTTCAACCAAAATCTAGGAAACTGGAACCTTTCTTCTTTGCAATACGCGAGCAGCATGTTTTATAATTCTGGAATGAATTGCCAAAACTACGACAGTACCTTATACGGATGGAATTTAAATCCAGCCACCGCTTCCAACATTTCTTTAAATATGGTAACTCCTTTGGTTTACAGTCATCCTGCAGCAGTTGCAGCGAGACAATCATTAATCACTAACAAAGGATGGTCTTTCTTAGGAGACTCTTATAATGGAGAATGCCAATCGATACTTTCTACAAAAGAAGATTATTTATCTAATAACATTAGCATTTACCCAAATCCTGCAACAGATTTTATTAAGGTTAAAAATGTAAAACTTTCAGAAAGCTTTATAATTTTTGATGCAAGCGCAAGAATTGTACTTCAAGGAAAACTCAATAGCAGCGAAATTGATGTTAGAACTTTAGAAAAAGGAAATTACATCTTGCAAATTCTCTCTAAAAACAAAACTGAGAATTTCAAATTCATCAAAAAATAAATGAAAACGCCTCAAGAAATTTTGAGGCGTTTTTTATGATTTTAAAATCTTATTAATCGAAATGATTCGGATGTTGGTTTTTAATATCATCCACCGTTCCCAACACTTTATCTTTTAAAGCATCTTGATATTTTTGAAGCCTCTCTCCTACTTTTTCATCTGCGCTACCCATAATTTTAGCAGCTAAAATCCCTGCATTCAAAGCACCATTTAATGCAACAGTTGCTACAGGAATTCCTCCAGGCATTTGAAGAATAGACAAAATAGAATCCCATCCATCGATAGAATTGCTAGAAAGAATAGGAACTCCAATTACCGGAAGCGTTGTACAACTTGCCACCATTCCTGGAAGATGTGCTGCACCACCTGCTCCTGCAATAATTACTTTCAGACCTCTTTCTTTTGCAGTTTTTGCATAATCAAACATTCTTTCTGGTGTTCTGTGTGCAGAAACAACGGTTAATTCGTAAGGAATTTCCAAAGATTTCAAAAAAGTTGCAGCTTGTTCCATAATCAGTAAGTCGCTCTGACTTCCCATGATAATTCCTACCATTTTTCTTCGTTTTTATTAGATGAGCAAAGATAAACAATCGATATTCAATATTCAAAAATTCAAGATTTAAAATTTGCGGCGAGATGCGGGATTTGAGATTCGAGATTCGTCAACACATTTCCAATTTGTTTTTAAAACTCACCACCTAACTCTCAAACCCTCCAACTCTATAACTCTACAACTCCTAATAAAAACTCTATCTTTGCAACTCCAATTCAACCTTTTGAAAGATCTTAAACTTACATTTGCTATTCTTGCCGTCGCTATTATTTGGGGCACAACTTTTTTATCGATTCGTGTTGCCGTAGAAACAATTCCAGGTTGGTTTGTAGCGGGAATCCGCCAACTTTTAGCATCAATTATTATGTTGATTGTTCTTTTGTACCGAAAAGAGTTACGATGGATTGGTTGGAAAAATCTGAAATATCAACTTCTATTTTCAACACTTATGCTGATTGTCGCCAACGGAATGACAACGGTGGCAGAAGAAAACGTAACGAGTAGTCTTGCTTCTTTAATCAGTGCTTGTTCTCCTATTATCGTTTTTCTGGGAAGCGTGCTTATTGGTTTGCAAAAATTTAGTTTGAAAGCACTTTTGGGGTTAATTTTATGCTTTAGCGGAATTCTATTTATCTTTTGGGACGGAATTCAAGACCTTGCCAATCCAGATTACAGAATGGGCGTCTTTTACCTTCTGATTGCTATTTTTGGCTGGGCTTCCGGAACAATTTTCACAAAGAAACTAACTATTCCGAGTACCAATATTACGTTGAATCTTTTCTATCAATTTTTATTTGCCGGAATTGTTCAAATTGGCTTGGCTTTTCTTTTTTCTGAACATTATAATTTTTCTAACTGGAGTTTGAAAAGTATTACAGCGACCATTTATCTGGCTATTTTCGGCTCTGTTGCTGCTTTTTTTGCCTTTCATTATGCACTTACCAAAATCTCTGCGGTGCAAGTTTCAATTTTATCTTACGTAAATACCATTATCTCGATTTTCCTAAGTTGGCTGATTTTACATGAAAGTATTTCGGCTAAATTTATTTTAGCTTCGGCTCTCATTATTGGCGGAGTTTTTATGATTAATTACAAACCTGAAATGTTCAAAAGAAGTAATTCGCAAGAAGTTTAGTTTAAAAATATTTCATTATTTCAAGTTAAATTTTACGCCCAAAAACCCTCGAATTCCTTGCATGGATGCGTATCCATACGTTGTATCAAAAGTATATCCATTCGGATTATTGATAGGATCATCTGTATTTTTATCGAAAGGATCAAAAGGTCGCATGATTGGATTTTTAGGTGTGAAATTGAGTAGATTCTTTACTCCACCATACATTTCAAAACCATTTTTAAACTTTTTAGAAACCTGAATATTCATCAATGAATACCAAGGTGAATATTCAGGTCTATAATCATTTTCCAGCACGGGAAGTCGTATTGGACCATAAATTTGCCCCGTAAAATCTACAGTTAATTGATGTGGAAATTGGTATGAAAAAGCATAAGTTCCACTCCATTTTGGAGCGTGAAGTTGCTGCGATTTTATATTTTCATCCTCAAATTTTTGAAAAACATCCAAATAAGTCACACCAAAATTAATAGTAAGTGGAAAATTAAAGGTATAATCTACATTCAAAGAAGCACCACGAGAAATTCCGTATCCATGAAGGTTATAGTATATAATTTTCTCTGGATTTGTATCAAAATCACCAACAATTTTATTGCTAAAATAAGTGTAAAAGGCAGAAGCATCGAGATTGATTAACTGTTTTCCTGTCGAGATTTTCCAAATATAATTCAAATTTCCGTTGATGGATTTTTCTGGTTTTAAGTTATCTTTTATCACCACTTCCCTCGAACCCGTTAATGCCGCATGGTCTTCTGTAAACAAATTCACCACACGAAAACCTGTACCAAAATTAAACCTCAACACATGATAAGGATTGGGAGAAAACTTCCAAGCAATACGTGGCGAATGAACTCCGTGATGTACTTTATCATAATCAAAACGATAACCTAAAAGCAACGTGTTTTTCTCACTCATTTCCCATTGATTCTGAATAAACAAACCTAAAATTGGAGATTTCATCGGTTGGTTTGAGATTCCGTCGCTGGCTAAAGTTCCGGGCGTATTGTCGTCATAAAATGTTTTCTTTAGGGTAAATCCTGCAATTACATCATGATTTTTAAAACTACGGCTCCAATAAGTTTGTGTAAAAGCTACTTTTTGCAAAGCGTTGTAAGGTGTTTCGCCATAAAAAGAATTCTGCTCATGAAAATTATAAGAAAACTGCGTGAAAATTTCTTCTCTCAAAGGCCATTGATAAACCCCGAAAGCTTCTACCCGATTCGTATAAACAGATTCTCCATACACTTCGTTGCTTCCGCGATAGTTTTTTTTCCATTGCATTTCGCCACCAAATCGGTCTTCATACAAATAACGAAGGGCAAAACTCGCCAACCGATTTTCTTTTCTTCTAAAATTCCATTTATTAAAAACCGAAATACGGTTTTGCAACGCCGCATCGGTAAAATTATCGTGATTATGGTCTATTCTTTCATTAAAATTAAAGTAATTTAAACTCAATAAAGACGCCGCTTTTTTACCCACAAAAAATTTTGTTGAAAGGTCGATATTATTTTCAAACCAAGTGGTTGTCATCAAATCGACACTCAATTTTGGCGCTTGCCAAGCATTTTTGGTGATAATGTTAATAACTCCGCCCATCGCTTCTGAACCATACAAAGAAGAAGCCGGCCCTTTTACCACTTCAATTCTATCGACCAACGAATTGGGAATTCCACTTAAACCATACACCATTGAAAGCGAACTAACAATTGGCATTCCGTCAATCAAAATCATGGTATAAGGACCTTCTAAACCATTGATGTGAATATCGCCTGTGTTGCAAACCGAGCAATTGAGTTGCGATTTTACGCCATTCACCATCGCAATCGATTCAAAAACGCTGGGTGTAGGATTTTTCTGAAAAAACTTTTGACTGTAAATTTCCACCGCCACCGGACTTTTAGAACGACTTACAGGTTTTAATGTTCCGGTAATCACAACATCGTTGATGTTTTGCGATTTCAACATCTCTCTTTTTACAGAAGTCGCAGAATCAGAAACATGAAGAGTATTCAGTTTCAAACTATCTACTTCTTGAGAAAAGTACATCAACGGTAAAAAAACTACAGAAAAAAATATTCGCTTCATCGAATTAAAATTGTTAGACAAAACTAACAATTATTTTTAAAACAGAAAAACTCTTTTTTTTAATAACCACAAAAGTCACAAAAGCTTTATTTGTATATAAAGTTTTAAAACTTTGAAAACAGGAGTTCAAAAAAGCTCTATGTAAAAATTTCCTATAATTATTTGACCTTTCAACAATATTCTATAAACTTAATCTTAGGCATACAACTATTGTGACTTTTGTGGTTGAAAAATCTTTCCATCAAATTCATTAAAAAATATTAAATTTGGGAATCAACATATAAAAGTAAAATGAGATATCATCTTGCCGGGAATATCCCACAAAAAAGGCACACAATTTTCAAATCTCCTGAAGACAATTTCTATTACGAGCAATTATTCGGAACGGAAGGTTTTCACGGGATTTCTTCGTTATTATACCACATTCATCGTCCTACTCAGATTAAATCAATCGGAAATGCAGTAGACGTTACGCCTAAAATTGCTGTGGCAAAAAACGTAACGCCAAGAATGTTTAAAGGTATGAATGTAACGCCTGAAAACGATTTTTTAGCAAGCCGTAAGTTTCTTTTGGTGAACAATGACCTGAAAATGGGACTTTCGAAGCCGAAACATTCTATGGATTATTTCTATAAAAATGCACACTGCGACGAACTTCTATTTATACATAATGGTTCTGGGATTTTAAAAACGTTTGTTGGGAATTTAGAATTTACGGTAGGTGATTATTTGATTATTCCAAGAGGGACAATTTATCAAGTTGAATTGCATTCAGAAGATACGGTGTTCTTTATTTTGGAAAGTCATTCGCCAATTTACACTCCAAAAAGATACAGAAACGAGTTCGGGCAGCTTCTTGAGCACTCTCCTTTCTGCGAAAGAGACATCGTGGCGCCAACTTTTGTAGAGCCAAAAGACGAAAAAGGAGAATTTTTGATTAAAGTAAAAAAAGAAAACATTATTACCGATTTTATCTACGCAACACATCCTTTTGACGTTGTAGGTTGGGACGGTTATTTCTATCCTTATAAATTTAATATTAAAAACTTCGAGCCGATTACCGGAAGAATTCATCAACCGCCACCGGTTCACCAGAATTTTGAGGGACACAACTATGTAGTTTGCTCTTTCTGCGCGAGAATGTACGATTATCATCCAGAAGCAATTCCGGCTCCTTACAACCACTCTAACATCGATTCTGACGAAGTTTTATTCTATACGGAAGGTGATTTTATGAGTAGAAACCACATCGATTTAATGGATTTCACGCTTCACCCAGGAGGAATTGTTCACGGACCACATCCAGGAGCGATGGAAAGAAGCATTGGTAAAAAATTCACTGAAGAATATGCGGTAATGGTTGATCCTTTCAGACCACTTCAAATTACTGAAGAAGCGATGAAGGTTGAAGACCCTTCTTACCTTACTTCTTGGCTAGACAGCGAAGATCATAGTAAAGAAGACCGTTCACAAGAATAAAAAAACAATAAATAATTGATTAATAACTTTAGCAAGTTATTACATAAAAAAGGAGGAATGCCGCAACGCTATCCTCCTTTTTTTTATCACTTTTCTATACCTGACAAATGTTAGTCTGCAAGATTCAAATTATCATTTTCAAACATATTAAAAAAGGGTAACATTTCGTAAATTTGTGTGAAACCAAAAGCATTTCTACAATGCTTTATTTGATAGAGATTAAAAATCTACTTGATATAAAATTTATATCTGCTATCTTTAAAAAAAAGATGACACCACTCTTCAATAAATATAAAAAAACAGCTTAAAATAAAACAGAATGTACGATTATATAACAGCCGAAGAAGCCGTTTATACAGTAAAAAGCGGAAACAGAGTATTCTTTCATGGGAGCGCATGTACCCCAGATTTTCTTATTGACGAACTTGCAAGACAATCACACCGTTTAGATAAGGTAGAAGTTGTATCTATTACCCAACAAGGTAGATTAGAAATTGCTAAACCTGAGTATAAAGATAAGTTCTTCATCAATTCGCTTTTTGTTTCCAGCCCCGTAAGAGACGCAGTAAATTCTGACAGAGGCGATTTCGTACCTGTTTTTTTAAGTGAAATACCAATACTTTTTAGGAAAAACATTTTACCGCTTGATGTAGCCATCATTACAGTTTCCCCTCCAGACAAACACGGTTTTTGTACTTTGGGAACTTCAGTAGATGTTGCAAGAGCAGCGGTAGATACGGCAAAAACTATTGTTGCTATCGTAAATCCTTTAATGCCGAGAACACATGGAGATGGGATGATTCATATTAGCAGAATCCATAAAGCTGTTTGGCATGAATCTGAACTTCCAACCGTAGATTATGGAGCAAAAGTAGGTCCTGAAGAAATGTTGGTAGGAAAAAATGTTGCTGAGCTAATTGATGATCGTTCTACGCTTCAAATGGGCATTGG
The DNA here is from genome assembly GCF_057180445.1 of Chryseobacterium sp. HNCC26DJ239. Classification (NCBI taxonomy): domain Bacteria; kingdom Pseudomonadati; phylum Bacteroidota; class Flavobacteriia; order Flavobacteriales; family Weeksellaceae; genus Chryseobacterium; species Chryseobacterium sp. HNCC26DJ239. The sequence continues at coordinate 504,999 of NZ_JBXUGJ010000003.1, read as the reverse complement.
AACAATTCCCGATGCGGTTCTTAAATGTTTAGGAAATCACAAAGACTTAGGAATTCACACCGAAATGTTGAGTGATGGCGTTATTGATTTAATTCAAAATGATGTAATCAACAACAAATACAAAGGTTATAACAACAATAAAACGATTACAAGTTTCTGCTTCGGAACCCGAAAATTATACGATTATGTAGATGACAACACTGTTTTTTCTTTTGATGATGTAAGTACGGTAAATTTCCCCATCAACATTATGCAAAATAAAAAAATGGTCGCTATAAATTCTGCCATCGAAATCGATTTAACAGGACAAGTGTGTGCAGATTCCATCGGAACGTTACAATACAGCGGCATTGGCGGACAAATGGATTTTATGCGTGGCGCAGCTTTAAGTGAAGACGGAAAACCCATCATCGCAATTACTTCTCGTACCAAAAAAGGAGTTTCCAGAATTGTTCCTTTTCTAAAACAAGGAGCCGGAGTTGTAACCACAAGAGGGCACATTCATTGGGTGGTAACCGAATACGGAAGCGTTTATTTATACGGAAAAAACCTTAGACAACGAGCTCAAGAATTAATCAGCATTGCACATCCCGACGACAGAGAAATGTTGGAGAGAGCAGCTTTTGAGAGGTTTAAACATTAAAAAAAATGCTGATTTTAATACCTTTTTATTTTTAGAAAAAGTAAAATTAAAACAGCTCTTTTACGTATCATTTTCGTGCTCATAAAAAGTTCAGTTATTTTATTAAAACTTTAACTAACAGTTGTTTGTTTGCGTTTTAACATTATCTCAGAAATTTGTATTTTGCGAGCTATTAATAAAAGTAAAATAAAGAAATATGTCAACACTTACATTTGCCGAAAAAATCGCTCAGGCAGAGAATTTTTTACCGATTAACGGTACAGATTATATCGAGTTTTATGTAGGAAACGCTAAGCAAGCGGCTCATTATTATAAGACAGCATTCGGTTTTCAGTCGGTTGCGTACGCAGGTCCTGAAACGGGTGTTAGAGACCGTGCATCGTACGTTTTGCAACAAGGAAAAATCAGATTGGTTTTAACAACTGGTTTAAAGTCTGACTCTCCTATCAACGAGCATGTAAAAAAACACGGTGATGGTGTTAAAATCTTGGCACTTTGGGTAGACGATGCGTATTCAGCTTTCGAAGAAACTACTAAAAGAGGAGGTAAACCATATCTTGAGCCGGTAACTTTAACGGATGAGTTCGGTGAAGTAAGAATGTCTGGTATTTACACATACGGTGAGACTATTCACATGTTTGTTGAAAGAAAAAATTACAACGGACCTTTCATGCCTGGTTACGAAAAATGGGAAAGCGACTATAACCCTGAAGATGCAGGTTTATTGTATGTAGACCACTGCGTTGGAAATGTAGATTGGGACAGAATGATTCCTACTGTTGAGTGGTACGAAAAAGTAATGGGCTTTGTAAACATCCTATCTTTCGACGATAAGCAAATTAATACAGAATATTCTGCGTTGATGTCTAAAGTAATGTCAAACGGAAACGGATATGCAAAATTCCCTATTAACGAACCGGCAGAAGGAAAGAAAAAATCTCAAGTTGAAGAATATCTAGATTTCTACGAAGGTGAAGGAGTACAGCACATTGCAGTAGCTACAAAAGATATTATCCACACAGTTTCTGAATTGAAAAAACGTGGTGTAGAATTCCTTTCTGCTCCACCAGAAGCTTACTACGACATGGTTCCTGAAAGAGTGGGCCACATCGATGAAGATTTGAAAAAACTTCAAGAACTAGGAATTCTTATCGATCACGATGAAGAAGGATACCTATTACAAATCTTTACAAAACCAGTAGAAGACCGTCCTACTTTATTCTTCGAAATTATCGAAAGACACGGAGCGCAAAGCTTCGGAGCTGGAAACTTCAAGGCTTTATTTGAAGCTTTGGAAAGAGAGCAAGAAAGAAGAGGAAATCTTTAATTTTAAAATAAAATACAGTTTTGTCAGGATTTTTTGTCCTGACAAAACTTTTTATTGAATAGGCTTATTTTTACTTCAAGAAGAGCTTTGGCTTGATTTTTAAAGTAATTTTAGAATAATATTCAAACCCAATTAAACACAGAATTATGGTCAAAATTTTCAGCGGAATTCTGCTTATCGGAGCAAGTTTTTTTGCCAATGCACAGTATGGAAGCATTAATGCGATTCTCACCAAGCTTGAAGAAAGAAAAGGCATCAACCAAAATCTTAGCGATGTAAACATTGATGACAAAAAATTTGTCCTCATTAAAGATTCAAAAGACCATACAGAAAGAGATTTCATTATCATTAAAGGTAATAAAGCTACCTATGTAGAAATTTTTGACGATAAAACCTCTGGCGAAAGTACTTCCAACGTTTTTACCGGCGATATTGTAAGAAGCAGAAAAAACATCATTTCGCTAAGAGCAGACATGCTTGAAAATAAAAAAGTGCCTATTCCTGTAACCAAAACTCTTTTGCTTACAAAACTTGATGATATTTTATACCTCATCGATGTAAACAGCAAAGACCGCTGGATTGATGAAGCTTCTTTTACTAAAACTAAAAAATAATTGGCTTCTGGCTTTTAGCAATTAGCTTAAAAATTCATCTAAAAAAATTAAATTTAAACACAAATTACACGAGTATTTTTCACTATTTAGCACAAATAATTTGTGGGATTCGTGAATTCATTTGTGTATTCGTGTTAAAAAATCAATTAAACAATTTAAACTTATGAAATCATTCGTAGAATACTCATCAAATTCAGATTTTTCTATCCATAATATTCCGTTTGGTGTAGCGGTTTTCAATAAAGAATACATCGGATGTTGTACCAGAATTGGCGACCAAGTAATCGATTTGGCTACGTTATACGATTTAGGGTATTTCGAAGAAATCGAAGGTCTTGAAGACAATATTTTTGAAGCCTACACGCTTAACGAATTTATTGAACTGGGAAAACCAGTAACCAATGCGGTTCGTCTTAAAATTCAGGAGCTTTTACAAGAAGGTTCTACCCTTTCTAAAGACGAAAAAACGATTGAAAATGCCTTCTACGATTTAGACCAGGTAAAAATGATTATGCCTGTTCATATCCCGAATTACACAGATTTCTACAGCAGCATCGAGCACGCAACAAATGTGGGCAAAATGTTTAGAGACCCTGCAAATGCATTACTTCCAAACTGGAAACATTTACCAGTAGGATACCACGGAAGAGCTTCCTCTATCGTAGTTTCTGGAACTGAAATAAACCGTCCAAAAGGACAAATGAAACCTGCAGATGCAGACAAACCAGTTTTCGGACCTTGTAAACAGTTGGATTTCGAATTAGAAATGGCTTTCATCTTAAACAGAAATACAGAAATGGGAGAATCTATTTCTACAAAAGAAGCAGAAGACGCTATTTTCGGAATGGTGGTGTTCAACGATTGGTCGGCTAGAGATATTCAGTCTTGGGAATATGTTCCGCTTGGACCATTCTTGGCTAAAAACTTCGGTTCATCAATTTCACCATGGGTTGTTACTTTAGAAGCTTTAGAACCATTCAGAACGGCTTCTCCTGTTCAAGAACCAGAAGTTTTAGAGTATCTAAAATTTGAAGGGGATAAAAACTACGACATCAATCTTGAAGTATATTTACAGCCAGAAAACGGTGAAGAAAACCTTATTTCAGAAAGCAATTATAAATTCATGTACTGGAATATGACTCAGCAATTGGCGCATCACACTGTAAACGGTTGCAACGTAGAAGTTGGCGACATGTACGCAAGCGGAACAATCTCTGGAAGCGACCCAAAATCTTTCGGTTCTATGCTTGAACTTACTTGGAGAGGACAAAACCCAATTCAATTAAGCAACGGCGAAGAAAGAAAATTCATCAACGACAATGATACCGTAACCATGAAAGCTTGGGCTGAAAAAGATGGCGTAAGAGTAGGTTTCGGTGAGGTTTCTGGTAAAATTATTCCTACGAAATAATATTAACCGCAAAAGTCACAAAAGTTTTTCTTACTTATAAAAGATTGGTGATTTCGTGATAAAGTTCACAAAACATCAAAAAACGCAACACAAATGATAACACAGTCTTATTTAACAGATTTAACCTATAAAATTAATGGAGCTTGCATTGAAGTTCACAAAATTTTAGGTGCAGGTTTGCTTGAAAGTGTTTATCATAAGTGTTTGGAAGAAGAACTCAGATTGAGAAATATTAAATTTCAATCTAAATTAAAAGTTCCTGTTTTTTACAAAGGAAAAGAAATTAATTGTGACTTTTTTTGTGATTTTTTAATTGAAGACCAAATTGTACTTGAATTGAAATCAGTAATTTCTTTAAACGAAATTCACAGAGCTCAAATTCTAAACTATATTAACTTAATGCAGAAACCCAAAGGTATTTTAATCAATTTTAATGTAAAAAACTTATACCATCAAGGACAAGAAACTTTTGTAAACAAATATTACGATTTACTTTTTTGAGCTTTATACAGTTAATTTTTTACTTAAATCTTTTGTGACTTTTGTGGTTTAAAATCAAAAAATGAAAACACTCATTCCATCAGAAATAACGCCCGTACAATTACAGACTGTAATGCAGACTGCCGTTTCGCCGCGCCCGATTGCCTTAGCTTCTACGGTTGATAAAGACGGGAATTGCAACCTTTCGCCGTTCAGTTTTTTTAATATGTTTAGTACGGTTCCTCCGATTTTAATTTTTTCGCCATCGCGAAGAGTGAGAGATAATACTACAAAACATACGTTAGAAAACGTTTTAGAAGTACCTGAAGTGGTGATTGGAACAGTAAATTTTCCCATTGTACAGCAAATTTCTTTAGCGTCGACTGAATATGGTGATGGCGTAAACGAATTCGTAAAATCTGGATTAACAATGAAAGATGCCGATTTGGTTCAGCCTAAATTAATTGAAGAATGCCCTGTAAATTTTGAGTGTAAAGTTTTAGAGGTAAAATCTTTGGGAGACCAAGGTGGAGCTGGAAATTTGGTGATTTGTGAAGTTCAGAAAATCCATATTCGTGAAGAATATCTAGATGAAAACGGAAATCTAGACCAAGCAAAACTAGATATGGTTGCAAGATTGGGAAGCAATTGGTACGCAAGAAATAATGAAAACAACCTTTTCGAAGTTCCAAAACCTTTGGTAACGAAAGGAATTGGTTTCGACCTTTTACCAGACGAGATTAAACTCAGCAAAGTTTTCACAGGAAACGATTTGGGTATGTTGGCAAATGTAGAAATTTTACCTTCCGGAGAATATCACGCAGATGAAAACACTCATCAAAACGCTCAGAAATTACTTTTAGAAAGTAAAATCGAAGAAGCCTGGAACGTTTTGATAAAATAACACCATAAAAAACTCCCGAAGATTTTTCTTTGGGAGTTTTTGTTATTCAAAATCTATTTTAGAAGGAGATTGCCGGTTTGAGAAAAACGAAACAATCTCAATATTTTCTTCATGTATTCGATAATAAATCTATGTTCAAACGAACTATTTAAGCTTTATGAATATTCTTGTGCTCTCATTTTGGATTTAAACTTTTCGATTTTGTACGCCGTTCAGCCAGCTATTATTTTTTCTATTTTTTTATACCCGTTTGTTTCTTTAAGCTTATCAACCAAGCCTAAAGGTATATTTTTAAAGCCAAGTATTGTTCCCATAATTTGTCCTGCAATTGAAGCATTTGTGTCTGTGTCGCCACCGCAATTTATGATTTCATTTATTACATTTTCAAATCCTAACTCGTTAAGTTTTGTAGCACTGAATATTGCGAAGGGAATTGAGTTTACTACATAGCCATTAGTTCCTAGTTCTGCAAATTCTTTAATAGTTCTAACCGTATAGTCGTTTCTAAATTCTAAAAGTCTATCTCTTAGATTAGTATCGGGCAATTCTGCAATGACTTCGTCCAAAATTTCATTCCATTTTACAATTTCAGTTTGTACTATTTGTCTAAGAATTAAGTAAATAGTTAAAGCACCTACATAAGCCTCATCATTGTTGTGTGTTATTTTTGAAAAGTTATAAATATTTTCTCGAGTATAATTATCAAAAAAAGCAAATGGTGCTATTCTCATAGCAGAGCCATTTCCTGCACCAAATTCACCTCTTCTTCCCGATTGCGTCCAATGAAAACCATTACTTAAGTCCTGTAAAGCTTTTAGAGTGCTTGCTCCAACTCCAACAATCTCATTTCGCTTAAAATATTCAACAAATTTCTGCGAAAGGAATTCAGGAGTAACAAACTTTTCTTGCAAAGCTTCACAGGTAGCTAAATTTAAAATTGTATCGTCGGTAATTTTCCATTCGTGATTTGTTTCGGGTTTCTTTCCAAGATAATAAGTGGCAGTGTTATTTTCAGCGTTTATATTTTCATAGCTACTTCCCCATGCATCTCCAATTGCACCTCCTATAATACAACCTTTATATTTTTCAAATAATTCTATGGTCATCGTTTAGTTATTTTAAATATTAAGAGAGATTCTAGATTAGCGTACAACAGAAAAGGTATTCATGAAGATTTAGATAGTCAATAGTTTCATCTAGCTCTTCAAAAAATTTGGTTTTAGGCCATTTCTCACAATGTAGGAATTCTCCAAAACAAAAACTCCAAAATCAAACGACTTTGGAGTTTTAAATGTATTAAATAATCTTTTACTTTAAAGGAATATTCGCTAAAATATCTTTCGTAAAATCCCAGAATTTCTGAGCCGAAGGAATATTTGCTTTTTCGTCTGGAGAGTGCGCTCCACGAATCGTTGGTCCGAAACTTACCATTTCCATTTCTGGATAATTGGCTCCTATAATTCCACATTCTAAACCGGCGTGACACGCTACAACGTGAGGTTTTGCGCCAAATTTTTCAGTGTAGATTTTTTCCATCAACTGAACGATTTCAGAACCTGGCTTTGGTTTCCAACCTGGATAAGAACCACTGAAGACAACTTCCATTCCTGCCAATTCTGCTACAGATTTTAGCTGTTCTGCAACAGAATATTTTGAAGAATCTACTGATGACCTAGAAAGGTTTAAAATTTTTAAACCACCGTCTTTCAATTCAACTCTCGCGACGTTGTTAGAAGATTCAACCAAATCTGCAACATCCGGACTCATTCTGTAAACTCCGTTATGAAGTGATTTCAACGCTAAAATAATTTTCTTTGAATCTGCCTCAGAAATCGCCTTTTCGTGTGAAGTTGAGTTTTCAATATTAATTTGAAGCGCAGGTTCTACACTTGCAAACTCTTCTAAAATATCTTTTCTTAAACCTCCCGTTAATTCCTGGATAAATTCTTGAGCATTTCTTACCGAAATAACCGCAACCGCTTCTCTCGGAATAGCATTTCTTAAACTTCCTCCATCAACAGAAATTAAACGGATATTTTCTTTCTCTACACCTTTGTACAAAAGTCTTCCCAAAATGATATTGGCATTTCCAAAACCTTTGTGAATATCCATCCCAGAATGGCCGCCTTGCAAACCTTTCACCTCCAATCTCACTACTTGACCAGAAAGGTCTGAAACTTCGTAGTTTTGGTTAATCGTAACATCAATTCCTCCTGCGCAACCAATATCGATTTCATCGTCTTCTTCCGTATCCAGGTTCAGTAAAATTTGTCCGGTTAACTGTCCTGGTTTTAAACCTATCGCACCTGTCATTCCGGTTTCCTCATCAATAGTAAAAAGAGCTTCCAAATCTGGATGCGGAATATCTGAACTTTCAAGCACCGACATGATGGTAGCAACACCTAAACCATTATCTGCACCCAAAGTTGTACCTTTTGCTTTTACCCAATCTCCATCAATTTCCATTTTAATTCCTTCGGTTTCAAAATCGAAATGTACATCGTTATTTTTTTGGCAAACCATATCCAAATGCGACTGCATTACGATAGATTTACGGTTTTCCATTCCTGGAGTTGCTGGTTTTTTGATAATTACGTTTCCTACTTCATCTACAGTAGTTTCCAGCCCTAGATTTTCGCCAAATTCTTTAATAAAAGCGATTACTTTTTCTTCTTTTTTAGAAGGTCTTGGAACTGCATTTAATTTGGAAAAATTCTTCCAAATAATCTGCGGTTCTATGTTGGATAATTCCATAAAATTTATTTTTCTCAAAATTACGGATAAAAAAAATGCTCCCGAAATTCAGGAGCAGGATTTTTTATTGCTTATTACTTTTATCTAACATCCGCACTCACCATAAATCGGGATTACCGTTTTGGTGCCGTCTGGTTTTTCGATGGTTAAAATTCCGTCAAAAAGAAGAGCTTCTTCGGCTTTTAGTTTTTTACCTTTTACAGAAATTTTATAATCTTCGTTTTCAATTTCTTTGGTTAAAACTTCATCCACTTCCATATCGCTAGACGAAAGTAATTTTAAAGCCAGTCTTTTACCATCAATTTTCATGTAGGCTAAAGTTCCTGCATTGTCGGCATAGATGTATTTTTCGTTTTCGAAATCTTCTTTGTTGCGGGCAAAATAGCAAGAGCATTCTTTAATTTCGCTCGGAAAAGGAAAAGTTTCTACCAAAATCTCTTCATTCAGCTTTTCTACCGCAGAATCTTTCTTCTGAACCATCGTGCTATCTTCATTTTTCTCTGTAGAATTGGTTGTTTCTTTTTTACAGGCAGTAAGTAAAATTGCTGCTGCAAAAACTAAAATATACTTCATTAAAAATTATTTATAAAATTTACTTTAAATGATAAGCTAAAAGCCATAAGCCAACTGCCAAAAGCTATTTATCCTCTCGCTCTTTCCAGCAAAATCATCATTAATAAAGATAAAATTACTAAACTCTCGTCTTCATCATCAATATCAATTATTCTATCCAATTGAAATCTTCTTCCGAAGAATGAAGGCATTTTTCTTAGCCTGAAATATGCTTTTCCATCCATTCCTTTTACCGTGTATGAAGGATTAAGAAAATATCCTGTAAAAATTCCGATAATCGGGATTTCACTTACCATTCCATCGAAAAACTTCACCCATGCATTATCTTCTGTAACGGTAAATTTTTGCTGGTCATTTTGGTCTAAAACATTGTATGTAGCTTTCAAAAAAGAACGCATTCCTTTTCTGGCAAGTCTACCATAGTTTTTTCCCGTTGCAATTTCGTTGATGGAGTAAGAGGCATTAAAATCTATCCACTGATTGGCTCTGATTCTGAAAAGTTCTTTTGTTTTGCTCTCATTATTGAATACCACTACGTCTTCTTTTAGTTTAAACATTTTCTGACGAACGTAGGCAACGTAGTTTCCGTTTTTGTCTGTGATGTTGAAATCACTTGCAAGTGTAGAGAGTTTAAATTTAAAATCCAGTGGATAATTCAGGTTGTTAAGTGCCATATTTTTTTTCTGTTTAATATTTTGAATCTCAAAGATAGAGTTTTTTGCTAAAGAGAAACCACAGAAACGAAGTTTAAAGGTTTAAGATTAACTTATGTTTGCATTTTAAAATCATTTACAAACAATCAGCTTTACTGTAAATCTTTTCGAAAAAGAATTTGCTATTATTTTCTCTTTGAAAGTCTTATTTTTGTGTGATGGATTATCCTAGTAAAGTTTTAGCAAAAGCCGTTGAAGAAATTTCCGGACTTCCCGGAATTGGTAAAAAAACAGCTTTGCGCCTTGCATTGCACCTTCTGAGACAGCCCAATTCCCGAGCAACAGGTTTGGGAAATGCAATCATTAATCTGGTAAACGAAATTAAATACTGTAAAGAATGCCACAACTTCTCAGATTATGATGTGTGTGAAATTTGCAGCAGCGCAAAAAGAAACAGTGATGTTATTTGTATCGTAGAAGACGTTCGCGACGTTATTGCTATCGAAAACACCGGAAAATATACTGGGAAGTACCTTATTTTAGGCGGAAAAATTTCTCCAATGGAAGGAATCGGGCCTCATCATCTGAACATTCCAAGTATTGAAAGAAAGGTGAAAGAAGGCAGCGTTTCTGAATTTATTTTCGCTTTAAGCGCAACTATGGAAGGTGATACAACGGCGTATTATATTTATAAAAAATTTAAAAATTCTCCTGTTAAATTTTCTAGTATCGCAAGAGGAATTTCTGTAGGAGACGAACTTGAATATGCCGACGAAATTTCCTTAGGCAGGTCCATCATCAACCGTTTACCTTACAACGAAAAAGACTAAAAACCCGTGAAATTATCTGTTATCATCGTTAATTACAACGTTACCAAATTGCTTCGAAATTGCCTTCATTCAATCGAAAAGTATCTTCCGTCGATTCATTACGAAGTAATTGTTGCAGATAATCGCTCTACCGACGAGAGTTGGAAAGTTCTTATTGAAGAATTTCCTAAGGTAAAATTTTTAGCATTAGAAGAAAATTTTGGCTTTGCAAAAGCCAATAATCTTGCGGTAAAAAATGCGTTGGGAGAATATATTTTAATTCTAAATCCCGATACCGAAATTGAATCTAATGATATTAAAACTCTTCTAGATTTTGCCGATTCTAAAGAAAATTTCGGTTGTCTTGGCGTAAGAATGCACGATGCCAACGGAAACTTTCTTCCTGAAAGTAAAAGATCGGTTCCGGATATGTTTAATTCGTTTGAAAAACTGTTTACTGGGTTCAAAAAAAACAATTCAAAATCTTATTATCGCAATGATATAGGTGAGTTTGATATTGCCGAAGTAGAAGTAATAACCGGAGCATTTTTCCTGTGTAAAAAAGCAGTCTATGAAAAAGTGGGCGGTTTAGACGAAAAATATTTCATGTACGGCGAAGATGTGGACCTTTGCTACACTCTTCTACAAAACGGATTTCAAAACTATTATTATGGAGAAATTTCAATACTTCATCACAAAGGTGAAAGCACGATAAAAGACGAGGTTTATTTGGAAAGATTTTACGGTGCGATGCAAATTTTCATCGATAAATATTATAAAACGCAAAAACCAATTCAGTATTCTTTTTTGAAAGCAGGTTTGCAATTGAGGCACAAAATTGAATTGATTAAACTAAAATAATTGTAGAGTTTAATTTAATTGTCTCTTCACCAAAAAGTATAGAATTACTTTTTTAAACGCGAATTGTATTTCATAGATAAGTTTACGCCATTGTTTATCTTAAAAGAACCATTAAATTGAAATTCAATAATTTCTTTTTTTGATAGGACTTTGTCCTATCCTATACTAAATCGTCCCTTTGGGACTCTTTTCTTCAAAGACAATAATTAATTTAATGATATAACACAAAAAAGCAACCTCTTTTGAAGTTGCTTTACTATTTTTATCCAAATCTGTCTGATTACTTTGCTGGAGCAACTGGTGTAGTTGCAGGAGCTGAAGTTTGATTAGCAGGAGCAGATTGTGATGCTGGAGCTTCTTTCTGTGTAGGAAGAGCAGGTACTTTAGCAGAAGGTTTACCGGTAATAACAACGCTTACTAAGATAAGAACGATGATTACTCCGCCAAGAGTCCAAGTTGCTTTTTCCATAAAATCATTAGTTCTCTGTACACCAAACTGAGCAGAAGATGCCCCTCCGAATGTACTTGAAAGGCCTCCTCCTTTAGGATTTTGAGCCATAACAACGATTACCAGTAACGCACTGGCGATCATAATAAGAACCATTAACAAGTAAAATATAGTATCCATTAATTTTGATATCTTTTTGAATGGGCAAATTTAATCTTTTTTTGTAGAACAACAAAATAAAGAACAACGATAAATAAAAAAACGGCAACAAATGTTGCCGTTTAAGGTTAATTATGTTAATTATTATTTGAAATCTTCATCTTTAGCCTGGTTAATGTCGATAGATTTTACGTCCATCGTCATTTCCATACCCATTTGGTTAACAGTAATTGTATAAGGCATTTTCACCCCTGCAACTTCTTTATAATTTGAGAATGTTGTAGGAATTGTAAATTCTTGTCCATTTGCTTTTACAGTTTTTGTTTCTCCCGTTTTAAGACCTGTTTTTACACTGTAATAGTATGTAGTATCTTTACCTTTCAAAGCATAAGAATCTTCACCTCCAACTTTTTCGATACCTCCAACTTTAAGATCACTGTTTTTAGCAAACCCTAGCTCTTCGAAAAGCTCTGCATTTTTCATTCTGCTTGCTACTTCTTCAGCTTTCATCTCTGCTTTTTGCCCCATTTGCTCAGAGTATCCTTTTTTACCATCGAAAACTTGCTTTTGTAAAGTTTGCCCCATTCCGGTTACCAATACCAACTCTTTTCCGCCTTGCGCTTTTACCGTTTTAAAATCGATATTTTGTCCTTGCATAGACATTGTAGCATTCACAGTGTAAGAGTTTATCTTAGCTAAATTTGCTTTTCCACCAATTGCAGCAATATATTTATCTGCAATAGAAGCTACGCTTACATTGGCATCAACTTTTTGAGTTGTAGGTTTTGCTACAGGATTTGCGTTGCTATCATAATATTTTACAGGATAACCTAGTTTTTCTAAACCTTCAGAAATGTCCGCCGCTTTCCCTGCAATAAAAATTCTGCTTTGGTTAGGGAAAATTGTAGATTTTACTGCGTTAGAAACATCCGCTGTTGTTACTTTATCAATAGATTTTAGATAATTGGTATAAAAATCATCCGGAAGATCTTGTACTTTTTGATTTAAGGCAAATCTTGCAATCGTTGCAGGCTGCTCTAAAGACATAATGAAACTTCCTTTCAGTTTTGCTTTTGCATTATCAAGCTCTTCTGGTTTAATGGTAGAAATACCATTAAGCTCGTTCATAAATTCTTTTACTGCTTTATCAGTAACCTCGTTTCTTACGCTTGCATCAGCAGAAAATTCAGGAGAATACTTGCTTGCTGTTAAGCTAGAATAAGCTCCGTAAGTGAAACCATTCTTCTCACGAAGATTCATGAAAAGTCTTGCTTCACCACCACCACCAAGAATATAGTTTGCGATAGTTGCAGGGAAATAATTAGCATCTTTCATCTTTAAAGTATGAAGATTCCCCACAGAAACTACAGACTGAACCGCAGATGGTACATCTACCACGTTAATTTCTGTAGTGGCAACGTTTGCGGCAGGTTCAAGAGCGGCAAATTTAGTATTCGCTTTCTTCCAGTTACCGAAAGATTTCTCTACCATCGACTTTACTTTGTCGAATTTCACATCTCCTACAATTACAAGATATGCATTGTCTGGAGCGTAATATTTTTTGTAAATATTTTGTACATCTGCCAACTGAATTTTGTTGATGCTTTCTACCGTTTCAAACTCTCCTCTTGACGTGTTTTTTCCGTATGTTAAAGCATTTGATACTTTTGAAGCGATTGCAGAAGCGTTTTTCTCAGAACTTTTCAAATCTTCAAGCGTTCTTTCTTTTGAAGTTTGTACTTCTTTAGCATCAAATTTAGGGTTGATGATTGCATCAGACATCAAAGCCAAAACTTCTGGGAAGTATTTAGACAAAGAGTTTGATGAAGCTCCTGCAGAAGAGAAGTTAAGGTTTGCTCCTAAGAAATCTACTTTTTTGTTGAATTCTTCTTTGCTTAAAGTAGTGGTTCCGTTACCCAATTGATCAGCCATGATGTCGCTTACTCCGGCGATATTTCCTTCATAATAAGGAGGTCTATCCATGGAAAGGCTCATGTTTACTCTTGGCAACTTATTGTTTTCAACCACCATTACGGTAAGACCGTTTTTCAGTTGGAAAGTTTTAGGCTTTGCAATATTAATGGCAGGAGTTGGTCCTGGTTTTGGCATTGCATTAAGATCAATTTTCTGTGCAGAAATCATTCCTGAAAATAAAAATGCTGCTGCTATATAAGTGAATTGTTTTTTCATTTGTAAAAATTTAAATGGTAATTAATCAACTTTTAAAAAGTCTCCGATTATTTTTTTTCAGGTACGTAGTTGATAATAACTCTTTGGTTAGAATTCAGGTATTTTTTTGCAGCATTCTGAATATCTTGTTTTGTGATGCCTCTGTAAATATCAATTTCTTTATTGATAAGGTTGGTGTTTCCGTTCAACACGTGGTATGTTGCCAAAGAAGAAGCAATCCCCTGAATGCTTGAATTCTGATTTACAAACTGGTTTTCAAACTGATTCTGAAGTTTTTTATAATCTTCATCAGAAATTAAAGTTGTTTGAAGTTTTTTAATCTCAGCATCGATGTCTGCCTGTAAAGTTGCTTTTGTAGTCTGCCCCATCGGAATTGCGAAGAATGCGAAAATACCGTAATCTTCAAGACCTTGGTTGAATGCAGAAACCTGAAGCGCTTTCTTCTCCTGGTCTACCAATTTTTTGTAAAGAACAGAAGATTTCCCGCTGCTTAAATATGTAGAAAGCATATCCAAAACATAGGCATCTTTATCTTTGTTTCCTGGTGTTCTGTACGCAAAAACGTAAGCTGGAAGCTGGATATTCGGGTCTGTAGCCGTTACTTCTCTTTCTTTTGTGATAGGCTCATCTTTCGGGAAATCTTTAGGATAAACCGTTCCTTTAGGAATGCTTCCATAGTACGTTTCGATCCATTTTTTAGTTTGATCTACCTTAATATCACCTGCAACTACCAATGTAGCGTTGTTTGGAACGTAATATTTCTTGTAGAACGCCTGGAATTCTTCCAATTTAGCAGCGTTCAAATCTTCCATAGAACCAATTGTTGGCCAGTTGTATGGGTGGTTTGTGAATAAGTTTTTCTGAACCGTAGTGAAAAGATTTCCGTAAGGTTGGTTATCCATTCTCAATCTTTTCTCTTCTTTTACTACCTCTCTTTGTGTATCTACCCCAACTTGGTTGATGATCCCGTGACGCATTCTTTCAGCCTCCATCCAAAGACCCAATTGCTCGTTGTTTGATGGGAAAGTTTCGTAGTAATACGTTCTGTCATTTGTTGTATTGGCATTGTTTTGACCTCCGTTTGAAGATACAATCTTAAACCATTCTCCTCTTTTAATATTTGGAGTTCCTTCAAATAAAAGGTGCTCGAAAAAGTGAGCAAAACCTGTTCTTCCTTTTACCTCATCTTTAGCTCCAACGTGATACATTACCCCAGTTGTAACTACCGGTGCCGAATTATCTTGATGAAGAATCACGTGAAGACCATTTGGAAGGTCATACTCTTCAAATTTAATTTGCTGTGCATTCAGAGCCATTCCGAAGAACGCTGCAGCAGCAACAGAAAGAAGTTGTTTTTTCATAAAATAGAAATTGTTTGTCAATTGGTGGTAAATTTACTTTAAATGTTACACAACAGCGAAATTTTTACTCAAGAAAATTTTCACTGTCTTAATCTCCTCTTATTGTTAAACAAAATAATATTAAAATATTGGCTTAGAGATTCAAAAACTCAATCAAAACACCTCAAAACCTCCCTTCACTCTTGTGACCACCTTTCCCTATACCAAGAAACCGATTTACAAGGCTGAAACAATGTTTCCCGATAACAAAAAAGCTTCTCGCAGGGGTGCAACAAGCTTTCCCGAAAGCAGGAAAATACCTTTCAATCGTGAAACAGACTTTCCCGAAAACAGGAAAGAATTTCACAAGGCTTAAAGACATATTCAAGACTAGATTTAAATACCAATTTGAATTCTCCATATAATACCTTAATTTTGTGTTCCCAAAATTTTTAGCAGTATGGAGGATTATTTGAAAGGTCTGAATGAATCACAATTTGAAGCCGTTACCACTCTCGAAGGCCCATTAATGGTACTTGCAGGAGCAGGTTCCGGGAAAACGCGTGTACTTACCATGCGCATCGCCCACCTTATTACCAACGGAATAGACCCTTTCAACATTCTCGCATTAACCTTTACCAACAAGGCGGCAAAGGAAATGAAAGAACGTATTGCAAAAGTTGTGGGACAAAGCAATGCAAGAAGTCTTTGGATGGGAACTTTCCACTCGGTTTTTGCGAGAATTTTGAGAAGTGAGGCGCATTATTTAGGCTATCCTTCCAATTTCACGATTTACGACCAGCAAGACGCTCTGAATGTCATCAAAAAAGTGTTGAAAGACATGAATATTGATGCGGATTTGTATAAACCTAAGAAAGTTCAGGCAAGAATTTCGACCTACAAAAACAATCTGATTACCGTAAAAGCATACTACAATAACCCCGAATTGATGGAAGCCGACGAAAAGGCAAACATGAAACACATCGGGCAGATTTACCAAAAATATGTAGAGCAATGCTACAAAAACGGCTCTATGGATTTTGATGACCTTTTGTTGAAAACCAACGAACTTCTAACCAGATTTCCTGAAGTTTTAGCCAAATATCAAGACAGATTTAGATACATTTTGGTAGATGAGTACCAAGATACCAACCATTCTCAGTATTTAATTGTAAAAGCTTTAGCTTCAAAATTCGAGAATATTTGTGTGGTGGGAGACGATGCGCAGTCTATCTACTCTTTCCGTGGTGCGAATATTTACAACATTTTAAATTTCAAAAAAGATTACCCAGATGCCGTAACGGTTTCTTTGGAGCAGAACTACCGTTCCACCCAAAATATCGTAAATGCAGCCAATGTGGTGATTTCTAAAAACCTTCAACAGTTCAAGAAAAATGTTTTCAGTGAAAATGAAGAAGGCGAAAAAATAAAAATCTACCGTTCTCTTTCCGATGCCGATGAAGCCAATTTCGTTGCAGGAAATATCTGGGAACTTAGAAACCGTGAGCAAAGAAAATACAGCGATTTTGCCATTTTATACAGAACCAACTCACAAACCAGAGCTTTTGAAGACGCTTTGAGAAGGAAAAACATTCCGTATAAAGTGTATGGCGGCTTGTCTTTCTACCAAAGAAAAGAGGTGAAGGATTTAATCGGGTATCTACGACTTCTCGTGAACGAAAACGACTCTGAAGCATTAATGAGAATCATCAATTATCCCGCAAGAGGAATTGGTGAAACCACGCAAAACAAATTAATTGTTTTTGCTGACGCGCAAAATCTACCCGTTTCTAAAGTTTTAGATAACTTACCTATTTACGCACCGCATTTAGGCTTCAACAACGGAGTTTTAAACAAGTTGAACGATTTCTGGTCTATGATTAAAGCTTTCCAGGTTTTATTAAAGACCGAAACCGCTTATGACGTAGCCATGGAAGTTGCGAAGCGAAGTGGTTTAATTAAATTTTTAAAAGACGACCAAACTCCGGAAGGTATTTCTCGTGTAGAAAACGTGCAGGAATTGATGAACTCGATGCAAGGTTTCATCGAAGAGCAGCTTCAGTTGGAAGACGGGGACCCAAGTTTACCCAACTTCCTTGAAAACATCGCACTTTCTGCCGATACACAGAAAAAAGAAGATGATGAGGACGATATGGTTTCTTTAATGACCATTCACCTTTCCAAAGGTCTTGAATTTCCTGTGGTGCATTTGGTTGGTTTAGAAGAAAATCTTTTCCCTAGTTTCATGAGTTCGGCAACGCGTGAAGATTTGGAAGAAGAAAGACGATTGTTCTACGTTGCTTTAACAAGAGCCGAAAAACAGGCGTTTTTCTCGTATGCCGTTTCAAGATTTCAGTGGGGAAAAATTACAGACGCAGAACCTTCCCGATTCTTAAGCGAAATAGACGGTCAGTTTTTAGAATTCCTAAATCCTGCTTTAGAAAAGAGATTCATTAATAATTCAGGCGTAAAGTCTAATATTTTTGATGAACATCCTTCTGAAATGCGCAGCTTCAAAAAAGTGGAAAAGAAAACCATCGAAAGAAGCGACAATTCAAAACCAGTTGAAGCCAGAAAACTGAAACCTGTAGCCACAGCAAAAATCATTAATCCAAGCGGAGCTTCTTCGCAAGACATTGAAGTGGGCGATAAAGTACGACACGACCGTTTCGGAATTGGTGAAGTAGCATTTTTAGACGGAACCGACCCTCAAAACATCAAAGCTAAAGTAATCTTCCAACATGAAGGCGAAAAGAATTTGATTTTAAAATATGCTAAACTGACGAAGATTTAAATATTTTTCCACAGATTGATAAAGGTTCTTTACCACGAATACAGGAATATTATTTTTAACTAAAATACATATCTTTATGCATTCGTGGTGATTTCATGCACAACAATCCGTGAAAATCTGTGTAATCTGTGGAAAAATTAAAAACCTCCTATTTCAAATTTATATCTTTAGCCTTTTAAAATTCTCACTAATGAAAAAGCTATTGTTTGCGTTTGTTTTTAGTTTTATTTCTATCACACTATTTTCTCAGGAGTATTCCACTTTTTCAAACCTTCATTACTACGACGAAAAAACCAACAAATCTGATGTTTACATTAACGAAAGATGCGTTCTGGATATTTATGTTCCTAAAAATGTGAAAGATTTTGCCACCGTTATCTGGTTTCATGGAGGAGGAATTACGGGCGGAGAAAAATTTATCCCGGAAGAATTAAAAAACAAAGGAATTGCGGTTGTTGCCGTGAATTATAGACTTTCCCCAAAAGTAAAAGCTCCGAAATATATCGAAGATGCATCCGCTGCAACGGCTTGGGTTTTCAACAATATAAAAAAATACGGCGGAAGCGAGAAGAAAATTTTCATTAGCGGACATTCGGCTGGAGGATATTTGGCAATTATGGTAGGTTTAGATAAATCTTATTTAAATAAATATCAAATCGATGCAAATCTATTAGCTGGAATTATTCCGTTTAGTGGGCAAATGATTTCCCATTTTACCACCAGAAAAGAAAAAGGAATTGAAGAGCTCGACGCAAGAATTGATGAGATGGCTCCTTTACATTTTATCAGAAAAGATGCTCCACCGTTGCTTCTCATAACTGGCGACCGCGAAAAAGAATTGCTTGGAAGATACGAAGAAAACGCTTATATGTGGAGAATGATGAAGCTGAAAGGTCATCCCGATACAACTTTATACGAATTGGATGGTTTCGATCATGGCGGAATGGCAACGCCTGCTTTTCCGTTGTTATTAAACGAAATTAAAAGAGTGGAAAAACTTCAGAAGAAATAGGCTTTATTCTAAATTAATAGTTTTCGGCGCGGGCTTCGCCCGCGCCGAAAACTCACAAAAAAGAGGCTGGTAAAAACCAAACCTCTCATCATATAGTTTCAAAAAATTATCTGTCTACCAATTCTTTTACGGTTTCGCCATAAAAATCGGTTTCAGATGTATCGATTTTCAGAAGTTCGTACCACTTTCTGAATGCACCTATAAAAACAATAAGCATTAAAACCATTGCAATACATGCCAAACTTGCAAGTAAGTATTGCTCTTTTGGAATGTAGATTGTTGTAACCTGAATATATCCTGCCCAAAATGTAATAATCGCCATAAAAACTCCAGGAATGGCGGAACACAAAGCATATTTCCCTCGATTTAGTCTGATGAGCATCGTTGTGCAGACAATCAAACCACAAGCTGCAAGAAGCTGATTACTAATTCCGAAAAGTGGCCAAATACTACTTACATTCCCTGTATAAACCAGGTAACCCCATGCGAAAGTAAATAGAATACTGCTGATAATAATTCCCGGCAACCAATTTTTATCATTAAACTTCGGCATCACAGAACCTAGCATTTCCTGAAGAAAAAATCTACCCACTCTTGTTCCCGCATCTATTGCTGTTAAGATAAACACTGCTTCAAACATAATGGCGAAGTTGTACCAATACGCCATCAATTGATCCATGTAAGGAATTTTATTAAAAATATGAGCCATTCCGACTGCTAAGGAAACAGCACCACCAGTTCTCCCATGAAGATCGATTCCTATTTTCTGTGAGAAATAATCGATATCAACACCATGAAGAGCAGGATGAGCAGCTAAAAAAGCATCATAAGATTCTTTAGGTGTATTGATGGCAAAATAATCGCCGGGCATTAAAGTACAAGCCGCAATTAAAGCCATTAAAGCTACAAAACCTTCCACCAACATCGCTCCATATCCTACAAAAAGAATTTCTCTTTCTTTATTGAGCATTTTCGGAGTAGTTCCTGTTGCAATTACGGCATGAAAACCAGAAATAGCACCACAAGCAATCACAATAAAAATAAATGGTAAAACAGGACCTCCAATAATAGGACCTCCCCCACCAATAAACTGTGTAATTGCAGGCATTTGAACCGTTGGATGAATAGCTATTACACCGATAGCAAGCATTATGATAGTTCCAATTTTCAGATAAGTTGAAAGATAATCTCTAGGAACTAAAAGCAACCAAACCGGTAAAACAGAAGCTAAAAAGCCGTACAAAGGAATGGCAATAGAAATTGTTTTAATATCCCAACTGAAAAGGTTATTCATAAATTCGTTTTGCATCAGACTATGTCCGCCAATGATTCCAGCGATCAACAGAATTCCGCCTAAAATACTCGCAAAAGTCACAGAATTTTTTTTGTATCTCATAATCAAACCCATAATGACTGCAATTGGCATAGTAATAACAACTGTAAACAAAGACCAAGACGCTTCATGCATTGCATTAATACACGCCAAAGATAAACCTGCAAGAGTTAAAATTAAGATAAATAGGATGGCAAAACCGGCTACTGTACCGGTCATTTTCCCAATTTCTTTGGAAGCAATAGTCGCCAAACTCTGCCCTTTATGCCTTACCGAAGCAAACAAAACAACCATATCATGTACTCCACCCCCTAAAACGCAGCCAATTAAAATCCATAAAGCACCGGGAAGATATCCAAACTGTGCAGCTAAAACTGGTCCTACTAAAGGTCCTGCCGCTGCAATTGCTGCAAAATGATGCCCAAAAAGAACATTTTTATTCGTTGCAACATAATCTTTTCCATCGGCAAATTCTACAGCTGGAGTTGTGTTTTTATCATTCAGGCGAAGTAATTTATTCGCCATGAAAATTCCGTAAAAACGGTAAGCAATGGCAAAGATCAGAATTGATACAAATACCAGAGTTAACGCATTTATTCCATTTAGAAATTCCATACTCTTTTTGTTTTATTAAAATAAATTATTATTGTTTTGTTTAAATATTTTATTAATAAATTAAACATTACTCCAAGTTAGTTATTTTATACATAAAACAATTGGAATGTATATTAAATTAGCAAAATCATACACATCGCCACCTCAAACCATTGTTTCTAAAAGAAACTTTATTTAGAAACTATATTCACTTTTAGTTAATAATGGCATTAATTTTCTGCCAAAGCACGTCATCAAAGTCCGATAAAGCGAGGTTAACATTATCTGCAGCGTCTCCCATTCTAATAATTACAATTTTTTTGGACGGAACTACATAAATTTTTTGATCATTTTTTCCTAAAGCACAATACATTTCATCGGGCGCACTCGGAATTAATTTTCCGTTAAACTGAAGCTGAGTTTGAGGAAGATGATAACTTGTTTTTCCGTTTAACCACCACAAATATCCATACGCAAGATTAATATTTTGAGAAGTACTTACCGCCGACTGAAAATAATTTTGATTGATAATTTGATTTCCGTTCCAATTTCCATTATTCAAAGCAAGAAGTCCGAAACGAGCCATACTTCTGGTTGTGCTCCAATAGACGCTTAAATCTCCACTTTGCACCCAACTTCCAGACATTCCAATTTTATCACGCAATTTTACGTTGAAATATTGCGACCAAGATTGCCCAGTTGCAGCAGCCACAACATCTTGAAGCTTCACATACACGTTATGATACGCCCATCTTGTACCCGCATCTGCTTTATATTGAAGATTCGCTGGAGAAACATCATCACCCAAACTATCATCAAGACCAGAAGTCATGGTAAGTAGGTGTTTGCAAGTAATTAAATTTTCTTTTGCCAAAAGAGCGCTCGTCCAACCCGTTCCGAGATATTGCGAAACTTTATTATTTGTATTTAGAAAACCTTCCTGTTCTGCAATTCCTGTAACGGTTGAAGTAAGAGTTTTCCCCGCACTTGCCCAATACCAAGGCGTTGTAGAAGTATGACCGTTAAAATAGTACTCCATCACGATCTTTCCGTTTTGAAGAATTATAAAACTTTTGGAATGTTTTAATTCTAAATAACTCAAAAGATCCTGAACTTTATCTTGATGCCAATTTAAACTGGAAAGCGTTTTCGTTTCCCATGCATCAGAGTTACTTGGCGGAAAATACATGGCTTCTGCTACTGTGCTTTGATCTATCGAAGAATAATCAGAAGAATCATCAGAACTACAATTAAGAAGAAAAACACTTAGAAAAGAGAACAATAATAGAGTTTTGGTTTTCATATTTAGGTTTAGCTTTTATTAATGATTTTTAGATATCAAAAAGCTTTTCAAGTTAAACCTTAATTAATAATTTATTTCTTTTGCGAAATAATGAAATAAAAATACTTTCTTTTAAAATCATTATAGATTTCAGATAAAACACAATTCAAATAAAAACACACTGAATTTTCTTCAATGTGCTTTTAAATAATAAAGTAAAAAAAATCTAAGTTTAAAGACTTAAAACTCTTAGTTTTTGTCTTCCAATTCCTGTAATATCAATCTTTTTTTGAAATGTCTTGTTCTGCGTTTTAATAGTAAGGATAAGTATCGTATAAAATGATTTTTTCTCAATTCGCATCTGGGTAATATGATCTATAGGGAGTTCTAAGATTGGCCCTATAATACCTTTTCTTACAGGATGGTAGGATTTTATCGTGAGTATAATACCCGAGCTTTCAACATGTATACGCCTCAGATTAATGACTCTATAGAGTAAATAAACCAAAAAGCAGATCAAAAAAAACATAATAAAGCTGAAAGAAAACTCATACATTATCTGCAACAAATAAAGTACAACTAACCCCAAAATATTTATAGTAATTAAAAAGCTTATAAAATAAATTTCTTTTTTTATGCTTTTGGAATTATCTATTTTAAATTCTTTTGTCATAATAGTGCTTTTTAAAAACCGAGAAAAAGATTATGGTTTCCAGAAAGACCAAACAGTTCCATTGAAAACGGCCAATTGCTGAGTAACAGTATCAAAAGCGATTGTTCCAGGCTCTGGATTAATTATTTTAAGATGCGGACTGGCAACTTTTGGCAAAATCATAGCTTTGTCTGTATCTGCAAGCACTAATATTCCTGGTGTTGTATCTGTAGATGGTGTACCTCCAATCATTGCTTTTGCATCAGGTTTTTCAATGGCAGAATCCTGTAGAGAGGTGTTTACAACTCCGTTATCTCTTAGTGTTAAATCAAACCAAGTTGTTGCTCCATTCTTATATTTAATTTTTTTGTCTGATGCATCAAATATGATGGTTCCTTCTACCGCTCCTACAACATTACTTTCAGAGGAAACCCATGGCAGAATCATCGCTCGAGCGTTATCTGAGGAATCATAAAACTCCAAAGATACAGATGCGTTTGTTACCGCAGTTTTTCCTATTGCCACTTGTGCCGAAGCACAAGCAGCATATAAGGAAGCAGTTATTATTAATATGTTTTTCATTTTTTTGATTTTTTAATAATTTTTAATCCGGACAAGCTGGTGTTACATAACATTTCCAACCAGCCGCTGTTCCATTCGTATTAATCATTAAGCAATGTTGTGTAACATTGTATACCATCATCCCTGCAACTAAATTTGCAGATGGTATTGCTGCAATTTGTAAATCAGTCAGTCGATTAACAACAAAACCTTTTGTTTTTGCTTCTAAAACTGTCCAAGCTCCTTTTCTCACCATTGGCCAGTTTCCGTTATCTGCTCCTGCTCTCCCTAAAGATGTTACACCATGATTAGTAGATAAAACAGTCCCCGATGTCGCCGCAGGTTTGTAACAAGCAAGATTAAAAGATTCGGATTCTCCTGTACAAACACAATTGGTGATTGGAGATAGTACAGCAACAACCTTAACACCTGTGGAACACATCGTTGCGGGAATTGAGTACGCTTCTGTAATCGTAGTTCCTGCATTGAAAGTACTTAACAAAGTTGCGGTGCCAAGTAAAACACCATTAGATACTCCATTAGAATCTGCGCAATAAAAATCTATTTTCACAGGATTTGTTGGAGCTGCATTGGTTTGGTTAATAGAAGATGTGTTAGCAATAGTAATACTTCCCACTAAATTACCTCCTGAAAAATTTCCACTAATTGAAGTAATATCTAAAACTGGATTATTTACTGTAAAATTATACACATATGTTCCTGTCTGTATCACTACATCTGTACATTGACCACCTGGAGCAGTTGCGCACGCAATACTTCCCGCTTTATCAAAATTTCGTACCAATATCTGATTGGTTCCACAAGTAATTGCGCCAGATTTTACAACAGTGAGAGTATAGTTGATCTCATCTCCTGAAACCATTCCGCTAGGAACCGATAAAATAATATATCTTTTCCCAGTAACAGCATCCGTATAAACCCCTTGAACAACGGGACAGAAAGTTCCAGTACATGCAAGAGGAGAACTCGAAAAATCATAACCTAAAGGTAGATCAACACGAGTTGTTCCTGTAGAACCAGTAGGATTACTGCTTACAATAGTCTGTTTAAAAGGAACTGCTAATGGAGCATTACAATTATCAAAAGTACCTACAGGGTTTATCGATATTTCGCTAGAAACTAAATACGCGGGATCAGCTCCCTGAATTGTTAATGAATTCGATGCTAATGTTGCGCCATTCCCTGTTGTATCTGCTCCACAAGTGTTTTTAGCATACGGTGATAACGTAAAGTTTGAGCCAGAGACAAATGTACAATCCGTAGTAATATTAAATCTTACTTCAATGGCTCTATTATTAGCATTTCCACCATCATTTAATGTACCAGGCAAACCATTTGTATTGTTATAATTTGGATGGGTAGTTAAATCAAGCAAAACAGTATTACCCGAAGTTGTATATGCCACAGAAGCCCAATTATTAGCACCTTTAGGATATTCTACCTGAATGCTACTTGTAACCAAAGTTGTTCCTGTGGCTAAATTAATGGCCAGTTTAACATCTGTCAAATTACCCGCACCTGCTGAATTTACTTCATATTGAAATGCTAAAGGTGAACAAAGACCAGTAATTGGTGTAGAAGGTTGCGTAACCGCACCAAGCTGAACCTCCCCCGGAAGCGGCGTAAATGGCAAACTTAAAGATAAAGGGGTACAAACATACCCTGCAGGACTAGTAGGATACCCTGCGCAATCCCAACCTGCTGTTACATTAACTGTAGAAGCCGTACAAACTGTATATTTAAAATCTAGCCTAAAATCTCTGAAAGTTCCAGGAGCTAAACCCGCAGAAGAAATCTTGAACCAGTTTCCACCGGAGTGTGCAATTGGTGTTGCTACAGCGCCAGAAGTAAGATCAACAACCTGTGTTACCGTAACTCCTGTTTGTGTTGGCACATTAAACCAGATATAGGGCGCTGTTGAACCTCCGTTAGAAGAAACACGAATTGTGAAACTTTCAGTAGGTTTAGATGCTTGTATTGAGCCCGTTTGGTTGGCAACAGTAATACTTGGTTTAGTAGCCGTTGAAAAAGGAACTCCAACAGCGAATTGGTTTGTAGCGCTATTATCATATGCAGTATAAACATCATAAGGATTAGTAGCAAGATCAGCATAATGATAATAATAATCTGGACCAGAAAATCTATACCTAATTGTACTAGTTCCTGTTGCAGCGCAACTTGGGGTAAATCTTAACGTAAATCCAGCACCAGTTGTTACATAAAGATCTATTTCCTGAGCTGGTGTACTGGTGAAATCGAATCTATAGATATTACCGCCGGTTGCGGGAGTAATTGAAGTCGGAGTTGTAACATTGCCTGAAAGATATAGATTTCCATTACTTGAAATATTAACAAACGTTAATGAAGTAGGTATAAAAACCTCAAGAGCAGTAGGTTTAAAACCAGGTCTAAATTCATTCTTGAATTTAATACCATTTACACTAAAGTTTCTGTAGCCAGATATTTGTAGCGCGGTAAGAGTACAACCTTCTATTGCAGAAACAGCACCAGATGAATAAAGGTAATCTGTCCCTGACAAATACATTTCTGGAACAAGTCCACTACAATGATGATCAGCTCCATTTACGAGATTATACATGTAAAAAGTATTTCCTGTTTGCATATCTCTTTGAGGGAGATATGGAAAATCCTGAATTACAGAATAGTGAGAAATGGTTTCAATAACATCACCTACTAATAATCCTCCACTTGGCAATAATGAGGTAGCATTCCAAATTACTACTTGTTGAGTGCTACTACTTCCCGTAGTGCTTAGTACGCTTGTTCCCAACGTTCCAGAAGCAACTGTTGTTCCTCCTCTTTTAATGACAACATCTATTGTTTTTGCTTGGATAAGGTCATAAGCTGTAGCAGAACCTTTTTTGTCAATAATCAATTTTACATAAAGATTATCCGCAGCAGATACTTGCTGAATACTGTTAGCTTTGATAAAGAAGTTATCTAAATACAATGCTTTAGCTAAGTTATAATCATCAATATTAGCTCTTGTTTGGTGGGTCGTCATCGAAGAATTTGTCCAACCTAAAGAATCATCTTCTCTTTCCATTTTCACGTAGGTCATTTGTGGACCATCCATAACGCATGGAGCAGGACAAATTACATTCGCCAAAGTATAAGTTCCACAATATAAGTTAGGAGAAACTCTACAGTTGGTTGTATAATCATTAATATAATTTGTTTTATAAGTAATAGGAACCGCTCCACCAGTACCAGTAGCGCAATCAAATACCAAATCAATAAAAAACATACCCATCTCAACACCAGGAGAAAGAACTGTTAATTCTCTTGTAGTAGCATTATATGTATAAGTTGGAGTAAGTATAGTGGTAGAATTTACATCCTTCCCATTTACCCATTTTATGTTTCCTGTTCCAGAAATATTAACCCCCACAGGAAGAGTAACCACCCACTCATAACGCTGGTTGGGGTTGTAGTTAATCGTTCCCATAGCATACCAAGTTTCAGCAAAACGCATTCTAAAAGGTACACCATCATATATGTTTGATGGAGCATAACTATTATCAGCTTGCGTCAATACTTCTCCCATGTACGTTCTTGTTAAACTATAATCGCTTGCTGAACGGTTTGAGTCCCATACCAACGAAGTAGTTTTAGAAGTAGAACACATATCATCGTAAACAATATCACCTTTGAAATTCCAGAATCTACTCCAAGATTGATTACAAGATAAGTTGTTACTTCTGTTAACATTTAATGTAAATGTTATAGTGGATCCAGGAAGTAAATCATCATAATATCCATCACCATCCAAATCTTCTAAACCAGCACCAGTTCCATCGGGATCTGTTGTAAAATGATTTTTGAGATCAATTCTTAAATGAGCATTTGGACTTGCAGTGGTTATTGGTAACGAGTTTCCGTTATATGTTAAAGTATTAAGAACAAATAAACTATTCGATGTGTCAAAAGTTCCTGTCACATCGCCCATTGTATTAACACCACCTCCAACTCTAAAAACAGCGTTGTACATGGCAGCAGTTTTAGTAGTACCTGTACCAGCATTTTTATAAGTAAATGTATAATTATAAGGCAAACAATCATTTACATATCCCACCTTTGCAACTGTAAAAGTCGTAAGAGAAGCCGCCCCTAGTGTTGCAGAAATACTACCAATTCCAGTAACTGTTTGGCACCAAGAAGCTGGTGTGCTATCGCATCCCCATCCAAAATTATAATTGGTGACCCCAGTACAAGATTTTACGGTATAATTTTCAGAAAAGGTTAAACCCTCTCCGTTATCAAAAGTTCCGCCTGATAAATTTGCGGAGGTAATTGTATAGTATCTTGTTGTACCAGAAGTGGAAGTCGGCGTTAATGTTAACGGTGTTCCCGTGCTTCCACTTCCGCCAGTTAATGTTAAAGAATTTTGTACAATTCCACCCGCTGGATAATCAATACTAAAATGTACAGCATTAGCAGACCCATTACCTCCATTGGTTAAACTGAAGGTTCTGTTATAAGCAGTGTTAATTTCTGCATTAGCTTGTAATACAGGTTGCGTAAAACCAAATACAGGATAAGAAATGGTATAAGATCCAGATTCTGCCACAGTAGGTGTTCCTCCATCAATAGAAGCAGAAACGGTGTCTTTGAAGGTTGTCCCTACAATTACAGCAAGTCTTGAAGGACAAGTTGCTTTTCTCTCAATGGTAAAAGTAATCTCGTTACCAACAGCCAATGCTGAAGGTCCAATTTTAAACACAGGAACATTAGCTGTCCCCCCATTTTCTATTATTGTAAGCGTTGCATTAGAAGAAACAATTGAAACAGAGCCGGGTACATACTCTACTCCAGGACCTAAATTTATACTTACATCTGCACCTGTCGTTGATGCTTGTGCTACACTCAACCTTACTTTAAGCTGAGATGTTCCGTTACAAATCGTAAGATTTCTAGGATTGGCGAAAGGCGCCGAAGTGAAAATTGGAAAATTAATGAGAAAAGACTGCGCGCTTGATGTAAAAAATACAAACAAAAGCAGCACAAAAGAAAATTTCTGCATCAATTTTTCCGCCAGTTTATTATTTATCATGTTATGTTTTTTTTATTTTTTTAATATGTAGCACACTCGTTGTGCACAAGAATTATAAAAACCTGGAAGGAGGTGGCCTGGAAAAAAGATCGCGTCTATTTTTTTTTCTTCTGATAAAAAAAAATCCACTCCAATTTGTACTTAAGTACAAAAAGAAGTGGAAAACGCAAATCTTTGAAAAAAAGGATGTAAACAATGTATTACCGTACGCAATACAAATACTTTTTTCGCTAATATCAGAAGGATAAAAATGATATAACTTAGTCGAGAAATAAAATGTTTTTAAAGCTGCTGTTAAATGAATGTTTTTTACATATTCACTTTTCACCCTAGAAGAAATACTTCTTTTGCTAACCTTTTTTGATTTTCTATTGTAAAATTTTTTAGCTTTATGCAATGCGGATGATTGTTGACTGTAAACAACAGCATCACCAAGCAAAATAATTCTAAAATCAGAGACTTCTTTACAAAAAAAATTTTCACAAAACAATAAGATGGAAACAAAACAGAACAGTTTTGCTCTCATTAACCTTAAATATTTAAGAGTTAATACATTTGTTTCCATCATTTTGTTTTTTTTCATCAAGTGTTCTTATTACTAAGGACACTCATTGGTTTGTGTGTTTTTAGAAATCGTATCTAAAACATACAGCATTACTACTAAGCGCTATATATTTCACTAAAGTCTTTGGCAAAAGTATGTTGTTTTTTAAGGCAGCGAAATAAGGATTTATCACCACTTCAAATCGTTTTTTAATCATTGTAACCATTCTCAATCCTACCTACGACGCTTTCATAATAAAAAAACGCTAGGTTCAGAACTCTGTCATAAAAAACTTTATCATGATTTATCATGATTTTAAAATTCTGTGATTTCATTAATTTTGTAAATAATTAAAGCAACACATGATTAAAATAGTTTTGGTAGAGGATGAAGTGGACGTTCAGGATTTGTTAATAAGTATTTTGTCTTCCGTAAAAGAATTCGAACTTTTAGGTATTTTCTCTAACGGGCAAAATGCGGTAAGGAATATTCCGCTTCTAAAACCTGATATCGTACTCATGGATCTTGGTTTGCCCGACATTTCAGGAATTGAATGCATCAAAACACTAAAAGAAAAAGGCGTAGAATCTGAGTTTATGATATTCTCAGCGTTTGACGATTCCGAAAATATTTATACTTCTCTTGAAGTTGGCGCCACATCGTTTCTAATGAAAGGAAGCAAACCAGACTATATAATACAATCGATAAAAGATCTTCATGATGGAGGAAGCCCTATGAACCCGGAGATTGCAAAAAAGCTAATACAAAGAATATATGCAAAACCCGAAAACGAGTTCGCAAGCATCATAACGGCGAGAGAAAAAGAAATTTTAGAATTACTTTCTAAAGGGTATTTATACAAAGAAATTGCAGACCAGCTAGAAGTTTCTTATAATACAATAAAAACCCAATGCTATAAACTTTATAAAAAATTACAAGTTACCAATAGAACTGAGGCAGTAAATAAAGTGATGGGAAAACAGTAAATTTTATATATTAATTTGAACTTCCACCTTCGTTCCGAAATCTTTTTTAGATGTCAAGTTTACATGCCCTCCAATTTCTTCAATATTTCTTTTGATATTATGAAGACCATTTCCTTTTTGAACATTTTCCATATCAAAACCAACTCCATCATCATTAATTATAATGCTTAAAGTTCTATCACTATAATCAAAAAACAACTCCACAACCTTTGCTTCTGAATATTTTACAGCATTGTTTATAATCTCTTTTATTGAAAGATAGAGCTTTTTACGTACAAATGCTTCCAAATAAACATCACTTTGCTTGCTTACATTTTCTGCTATTTCAAATTGAATGGTAGTAACCTCAGCAAATTCTCGTAATTGTTTTCTAACAAAAGCAATTAAATTCCCCAAAGTATCATTATCAGTATTAAGGCTCCAAATAATTTCCTTGGTTTTGACAGAAATTTTTTCAATATTTTTTGTAATAATTTTTAGCTCTTTTGTTTCATTTACAAGATCATTACTATTCATCATGTAAGACGCTAATGAAATAGCGGTAATATTACTTCCCAAATCATCATGAATCTCCTGAGAAATCCTATTTCTTTCTAACTTTGTAATTTCCAGCTTATTATTTAACAATCCTAGTTCTAGTTCTTTCTGATAAATTTTCTTTTCATGATGTCTTCTAAAGAAAAAGAAAAGAATGCCAGTAAGTAAGATCCCTCCAAAAATGATTTTTTGCAGGAGTGAATTTTTTTTGTAATACAAGATTTGAGCCTCCTTCTTGTCATTATCGTACTTAAATTCCATCTCGGTCGCAAAAATTCTCTTTTCTTTTAGCTTAATACTGTCATTTAAAGAGTTTATTCTCATCAACTGTTCATACGCTTTATCTTTTTGCTGAGTATCCAGATAAAAATTCATCAAATAATTTCTGGTTTCTTCTTCAAAAGCATAGTTTTTGGAAGATTGTCCGGATTTTATACTGTTAAGATACAGCTCTTCCACTTCTTTGTATTTTTTCATCTGCATTAAGGCAAACGCCTTGTAAGAAGAATAATACATTTGTTCATAAGCGCCTTTATTGGTAGCTAAAGCAGAATCGATATATTTTATAGACTCTGGAAAATTTCCGGTTTTCATATCTAAGTAAGAAATTGTGCTGTAATAACGATCAATTAACAATCTATATGTAGGATTTCGTTTTATTTCTTGCAGATAATTTATGTTTTCTTTCTTAATCTTTTCAAGTTCCTGAAGATCTTCTGTACTGTAAGAATTATACATTGAGGTTATAAAAACAAGCTCTCTGTTTTTCGTATTTTGTGCAAGAGCATAAGCTTCTCTAAGAAATTTTTTAGACTTCTCACTATTTAGAGTACGGGTATAAAAAACACCTATCTCACTCATTATTCTTGCTTGTCCATAAGTGTTTTTTGTTGCCTCATAATATTTCAGTAGTTTAAACAGGCAATCTGAAGCTTTTTGTATATTTTGTCTGTCTTCCGCAAGAAGATATTCGTAGAAAAGAAAATATGAAGATATTTTAGAGTTATCTTTTACCTCATTTTTAGCAGAGTTTAAATACTCTTCAGCAAGTTCATAATTTCCGTTAATCCTGGAAACATTAGACATCGCTAAGTAAAATTTCGACTTTACCAAAGCTGAATTTTGGGCTTCAGAAAGAATCTTAAGCTGTTTTACCATTTTAAAAGCTTTTTCTCCATCTACTTTTGCCATTTTTATGGTTTCGTCGTAGGTAGAATCAAATTTCTTATTCTCAGTTTCATAAATCATTAATAGATTCTGAGAAAACCCAAGCTGAAACAAAAAGGTAGCAAGAAAAACAAAATACTTTTTTTCCATACAAACAAATAATTTAAAGAAATCTCCTTTTTGTACCTCAATATCAAATTAAAGCACTACAGATATTAAAATGGTTGTTCCTTTTCCAATTTCTGAATCAATATGTACCTTTCCATTAATTTCTCGGATGTTTTTATTAATATTCAGTAAACCGTTTCCGTTTGTAACTAACTCTTTTACAAACCCTTTACCATTATCCTCTATAGAAACTGCAAGTAATTTGGGTGCATAATCAAAGTTAATTTCGATTATGGTACCTTCAGAATATTTTACCGCATTGTTTATAATCTCTTTTATAGACAGATAGAGCTTTCTACGTACAAATGCTTCGAGGTAAACTTCTTCATGTACTTTGATATTTTCTTTAATGGTAAATTTTAGAGAAGACAGTTCAGAAAATTCTTGTACATGCAGTCTTACGTATGCAATCAGACTAGACAGAGTATCGTTATCGGTATTTAAACTCCAGATAATTTCTTGTGTTTTTGAAGTCATCTTTTCGATATTTCTCGAAATAATAGCCACTTCTTTCGCGATAGTACTATCATTTTTACTCTGTAAAATACTAGAAGCAAGAGAGATACTCGTAAGATTAGAGCCCAAATCATCGTGTAGTTCTTGGGAGATACGGTCTCTTTCTTTTTTAGTAATCTCTATTTTATCATTAAGTATTTTTAGCTCTAATTCTCTTTGAGCTTTTTTGATTTTTTGAT
This sequence comes from Chryseobacterium sp. HNCC26DJ239, assembly GCF_057180445.1. Lineage (NCBI taxonomy): Bacteria > Pseudomonadati > Bacteroidota > Flavobacteriia > Flavobacteriales > Weeksellaceae > Chryseobacterium > Chryseobacterium sp. HNCC26DJ239. Next base: position 472,413 of record NZ_JBXUGJ010000003.1, on the reverse strand, counting down.
TTTTTCGGAAATAATATATACTTAAAACCAAAATAATAAAGCTAAAAAGCGAAATAATTACAATAGTAATCGTTCTATTTCTTTTTTCAGATATTTTGGTTTCATCTCTTAACGAGTTAAAAAGATTGTTTATTGCGATCACGTCGCTCTTCGAAGTTTTATCCTCAATTTGCTTAGCAAGCTTAATATATTTATTGTAATTAGAGAAATCCTTTGTTCTAAAATATCCCTCTGCTAAGCCATTATACATTTTTAAACTAATTGAATGCTCATTGTCTAATACTTCCTTTTCTAAAACTTTTAGAGTATCTATCGCTCTTCGATTTTCATTTTTTTGAAGATAGGCATATGAAAGATTAATGTAAGCATCTTTTCTAATAAGTGCTTCATAGGGAGAACCTTTCCCGTAATTAATTGCTAGTAAAGCTTTTTGCTCCGCAAGAATCATTTTTTTATCCTGCAAATAAATTTCGGCTAAATCATTATTTAATATCGCATAAGTATTTCTTACAATTATTGAATTTTTTCCTTCACCTTTATCTAAAAGAGTAATAGCTTTATTGATATAATGTTGGGCAGAATCAATTTTGTTTTGTGCCAAACAAATTTTTGCGAGTTCCCTTATAGGCCCCGCCTTTTTCCAATTATCTTTAGGGTCATTTAGCTGTTCCAAAAATTTTAAAGCTTTCTTTGTACTCTCAGTTGCTTTAGAATAGAGCCTTGCGTTTCTGTATTGGGTTGATAAATTTGCAAAAGTACGTGCAACAATTTCCGGATCTGCATTTTTAGAATTCTGCAATATTAATTCATTAGCTTTTATTGCATAATAAACCGAAGAATCATTTTCTGTTAACAGACCTTTCGCTAATGAGATATTAATTAACGCTTTGGTTTTAAAACTAACATTACTTGTCTTAGCAAATATTTTACGAGATAAAATTAGAGTAGAATCTAGATCACTAGTAAGAAGAGTTCTTGTTTTCTCTAAATCTTTTTCAGCTTGTTTATCAGAATATTGCGCATTCAAATTAAACGCAAAAAGAACTAAAAGAAGATAGAATCTTATTGGCTTCATCATTTGTACTAATTAGTTTTTAGATTATTTATTTTGAGCAATTAAAATTTAAATTTTTTACTTAAAAAAAATAAATTGCTTATAAAATAGTAATCAAATATTTACTAAAAATCGTTAAAATAATTAACTTCAACAAGTGTTTGCCAAGATTTTATCGAAAATTTTAAAAATAAACTCATTATTAACTACCAAAGACGATAATTTATTTCTTTTGCGAAATAATGAAATCTACCATTACTTGATTGAGTTCTTTTTGATATTCGGGATCGGTGGTATAAAAACCGTGGTTTCCTTTTTTTACAATGACAAAACGATGTGATGTCCCTGCTTTTTTAAGCATTTTATTAAGCCGCTTAGAATGTCGAATGGGTGCAATTTTATCGTTATTCCCGTGTAAAATTAATGTAGGAACAGTATTTTCGGAATAAAACAAAGGCGAAATCTGTTTACAGTAAGCTACCACTTGCTTTTTATTTGAGGCATCTAACCCCGTCATTCCTTTAATTAATTTCCCTCGTAAATCGACAATTTTCTTTGAAATTAAACCCGCCAGAAAAAGCACAGGTTTGGGAGCACGTGTATGTAAAAGTCGGTTAATATCAACCGGCCCGAAATTATCAACAACATAATTCACTTTTGAAGAATAGTTCTGTAATTCAGGAGATCCTTGAAAATCAGAATCTAAAGTGTAAGCATTCAGCAAAGACAAATGCGCACCTGCCGAAACACCCCACATCCCAATATTATTAGGATCAAAATGATATACTTCTGCATTTTTCCTCACCCATCTCACCGCATCTTTGGTATCTTGAATAGGTGCAGGAAAATGTAAATTTTCATTTAAAAGTCTATAATTTATGCTTACAATGGCGTATTTTTTATCCAAAAGTTGAAGCATCGTTTGCTCCACATAATTATCTTCTGTAATCACTTTATCTCCTTCAACCCAAGCGCCACCGTGAACATATACAACGACAGGAAACTTTTCTTGCTTTTCGGTTTTAGGTAAATAGATATCTAGTTTGATTTGATTTCCCGCATCATCCGTTTTATAGGTAACATTTTCTATATAATTTGAATTTTCCGGAAGCAACGTACTTTTTGGTTTTTTCTGCGCCCAAACCGAAACATGAACAATAAAAACGAAAAAGAGAGTCAACAAAAATCTAATTTGCAAACGAAAACTTGTAGGGAATATCATAAAGAAAATTTTGGTGTTACTTTACCAATTCTTCAAAAAGTTTACCAAAAAAATATATACTACCAAGTTTTGGTAAAAAACAAAAGGAGACTTAACTGTCTCCTTTTTAATATGTTGTTTTACTTTTTTCACAATACGGGACTCGAACCCGCAAGTTTCTTACGAAACGGCACTTTGGCAAAGTGCTGTGTTTACCAATTTCACCAATCGTCCATATTTGGATTCACAAATATACGATTTTTTTTTTAGTTACTTTACCAATTCTTCAAAAAGTTTACCAAAGGTTTGTTCCAAATCCTTAGACTTTCCGGGATGTGGTCGCGAAGTTTGTACTACCGCACTTCTTACTGCCGTTAACCAACGGAATCTTTCAGGAATTTCAAGCAAAGCAATGGGACCGCCTTCTTTTTTTCCTTCGGCGATATTTTTAAAACTTTCTAGATTTTTGGTGATATCATCATAATCCAGCTTGCTGTGCATGTACTTAAATTTATCGGGGCAAAGGTAAAATTCAACCTTAATAAATTTTTCTCTTTTCGAAAACATCACCAATCCAATGTTGAAAAACTCTTCTCTCTCAACCTTCGGAACCAAGCGTATCACGGCGTATTCGTAAATTTTATCCTCTTGCATTTTTGGCTTCGTTTAAAAAGATTTCAGAATTTTCAAGACGTGTTTTTAAGAAATTAAAATACACCTCACGAATCTCACTCGGCGTTTCTTCGGCATCGTTCCACTGCAACCAGTCTTCCGGAATTAGATCTACCATTTCTCGGAACAAATTATCGTTCAGAACAGATTTCGCAAAACGGTCGGCTTCATCCAACAAAGTCGCCTGCGGAAGCAAAACATGGTCTTTCACATATTTAAAAGGTGTTTTTGCAGCGGCGTCAAAATTCATCCAAGAATGATGAAAATAAAAAGACGCTCCGTTATCAATTACCCACAATTCTTTATGCCACATCAAAAGATTGGTATTTCTAAAAGTACGGTCAATATTGGTGATAAAAGCATCTAGCCAAACAATTTTTGAAGCCAAAAGCGGGTCAATTCTCATGGTTGAATCGAACGCAATTGCCTCAGAAAGATAATGAAGACCAAGATTGAGTCCTTCAGAATTTTTAAGCAAGTCTTGAATTTCCTCGTCGGCTTCTGTTCTTCCAAAATCCACATCCAAATAGGCAAAAACCAACTCAGGAATTTTCAAACCTAAAGCTTCTGTAATTTTCCCTCCTAAAAGTTCGGAAATCAACATTTTCACTCCATGACCTGCACCACGGAATTTTAAAACATACTTAAAATCGTCATCAGCTTCCGCCAAAGCAGGCAACGAACCTCCCTCTCGAAGCGGAAGAATGTAGCGTTGCACCGTAACTGTTCGTAAATTCAACATAGAGCAAAAATAAGGTTTTCCTTTGTGTTTCGTAGTAATTGTACTATTTTTAGGATTAAAATTTGTGAATTAAAAATCTGCACTCTGTCTTTAATTGGTGTGAAATTTAATTTGAAGTTAAATTTAAAAAAAATGAATATCATCAAAAATAAAAATATCATCATCTCAAATTCTGAAACGAAAGATTTTTTAGCCGATGCTTTTTATCCTGAAACGAAGGAAAAATTGCCTTTAATAATTTTTGTTCATGGTTATAAAGGATATAAAGATTGGGGAGCATGGGATTTGATGGCGGAAAGATTTGCACAAGCAGGTTTCTACTTTGTGAAATTCAACTTTTCTCACAACGGAACAACGATTGACAATCCTGAAAATTTTGCTGATTTAGAAGCTTTTGGAAATAATAATTACTCAAAAGAACTTTCTGACCTTGATTGTGTTATTAATTATTTTTCAGAAAATCCATTGGTAAATACAGACCAAATTTCGTTGATTGGACACAGCCGAGGCGGCGGAATTTCTATCATTAAAACAGCTGAAGATATGCGAATTCAAGGTTTAATTACCTTAGCAAGTGTAGATTCTTTAGAAAGATTTCCTAAAAATGAAGCCTTTGAAAACTGGAAAACAGATGGCGTTTATTTTGCCGAAAACGGAAGAACAAAACAACAGATGCCACATTACTTTCAGTTTTTTGAAGATTATCACAACAACCTTCATCGTTTTGATGTAGAGCGCAGCATGGAAATGGCAAAAGCGCATATTTTAATTGTACACGGAACTTCTGACGAAGCTGTTTCTGTGAAAAATGCAGACCATTTGCATATTTTAAATCCAAATTCGGAATTATTTATTGTTGAAAATGCAAATCATACTTTCGGCGCAAAAGAACCTTGGAATGAAGATTTTATGCCTTACGACTTGGCAAATATTACCGAAAAGTGCATTGAATTTTTGAACCAAAAAGTAGTAAACTAAAATTTAAAACATAAAAAACTCCCGAAGAAAATCTTTGGGAGTTTTTGTTTATTTTTTTAATGATAAATCTTATGGATAAGGAGCGATTTCAACTGCTAAACCCTCCATTTGCGGAGTAATATGCAATTGGCAACCCAATCTGCTGTTGTCTTTTACATGAAATGCTTCAGCCAACATTGCATCTTCTTCAGCGCCCATTTCTTCTAAACCAGGGTCGTTTTCAACGTAAACCTGACAAGAAGCGCACATTGCCATACCTCCACAAACGCCAATTGTACCTTCTTCAGCCAATTCGTAAGCACGAATAACCTCCATTAAGTTCATAGACATATCTGTAGGCGCCACAATGTCGTGGGTAACTCCTTCTCTATCGGTAATTTTAATATTTATATCAGACATAGTTTGACAAAATTAATCAATTTTTTTCACTACCGCTTTTTCAGCTTCTTTTCTAGAACCGTCGAAACCGTCTACTCCACTTACTGTCGTATATTTTAGGACGAATTTTTTACCAGGATTCAATCTGTTGTAAACACTTTGACACATTAATGTTGCCTCGTGGAAACCACAAAGAATCAATTTTAATTTCCCTGGATATGTATTGATATCTCCAATTGCGTAGATTCCATCAATGTTGGTTTGATAATCTAAAGCGTTGTTTACTACAATCGCATTTTTCTCAATATTTAATCCCCAATTTCCGATTTCTCCTAATTTTGGTGTTAAACCGAATAATGGAATGAAATAATCTGTCTCAATATCGCGAGGTTCTTCACCGTCTACTACAACAGTAATTGCTTCAACTTTACCATCACCTTTAATCGCTGTAACTTCTGCTGGAGTAATTAATTTAATTTTACCTTCATTCTTCAAATCCTGAACTTTTTCTACAGAATCTAAAGCACCTCTAAACTCATTTCTTCTGTGGATTAAAGTAACTTCACTCGCCACATTCGATAAGAAAATACTCCAATCTAAAGCAGAATCTCCTCCACCTGCGATTACCACCTTTTTATCTCTGAATTGTTCTGGCTCTTTCACGAAATATTCAAGACCTTTTTCTTCGTAATCGGCAACGTTTTCAATCGTTGGCTTTCTTGGTTCAAAAGTACCTAAACCACCTGCAATTGCAATAGCTTTTGCTCTGTGTACAGTTCCTTTGTTGGTTACCACTTCAAACCACTCATCATCAACTTTGGTATATGAAACTGCAGTTTCTCCCAATGTAAAACCAGGCTGAAACTGTTTAATTTGCTCCATTAAATTATCTACCAATTCTCCCGCATTTACCGATGGATAACCAGGAATATCGAAAATAGGCTTTTTAGGATAAAGTTCTGCCAACTGACCTCCTGGCTGTGGAAGAGCATCAATAATATGGCATTTCATTTTTAACAAACCAGCTTCGAATACTGCGAAGAGGCCCGTTGGTCCCGCTCCTATGATCAATATATCTGTCGTTATCATACGTAATAATTTTTATGTAAATAATTTACTACAAAAGTACAAATTTTAATGCGAAGCATATTTGATTAATTCTAAATAAAAAACTGAGATTTATCAAATCCCTATTTATAAAGATGTTATATTTGGCAATGTTTTTGAACAACACTTGGTTATGAAAAAAATATTGAGCATTATTTCGATTTTTATTCTGAGTTTTTCACAGGCTCAGCTCAACAATATTGCGGATGGTGAATCTATTACTTTGCGAATTCACTATGGCTTTCTAACAGCTGGAAATGCTACTTTAACTACAAAAAAAATAAATTTTAAAGGCGAACCTCATTTTTATGTAAAAGGAACAGGCTATACGAGCGGCGCCGTAAAAGCTTTTTTTAAAGTAGAAGATTTATATGAAAGTTATATTAACATCCAGACTGAATTACCAAGTTTTTATGTTCGAAATGTGAAAGAAGGGAATTATAGACAGCATTTCGAAACTACGTTTAATCATCACAACAACACTTTAGTTTTAACAGATAAAAAAACTCCCGCCAATGGTTCTAAAACCATAAAGTCGGTAAAAGGAGTGCAAGACATGCTTTCTTGTTTTTACTATTTAAGAAGTAAAACTACAACAGAGCTGAAAACAGGCACGGTAATTAATATGAATGTTTGGATTGATGACGAGATGTTTCCTTTCCAATTAAAAGTAATGGGAACGGAAACTTTAGACACAAAATTTGGAGAAATTAATTGTCTTAAGATTATCCCCTCAGTAAAAAGTGGCAGAGTCTTTAAAGAAAAAGAAGGAGTAACAATGTGGGTTACTAATGATGCCAATCACATTCCTGTTTTATTGAAAGCTGAGCTTGCGGTAGGGTCTTTAAAAGCAAGTTTAGACAGCTACAAAAATGTAAAATATCCTTTAAAATTCAACAAATAGAAAGACGTAAAAGCCTTCAAAAACTCTGAGGGCTTTTACTTTATAAAAACTAAACTAAACTGTATTGGTAAGGAAAATGAAAAACACAAAGTTTCTCAATCTTAACCTTTAAAGCACTTATTTACAGAGATGAAACTCTGCAAATAAGACACTTCAGGTTAATCAATTGTGCTTTGTTTTATGTTGTTTTGTGTTTTTGTTTCATTTTATTTTTAGTATCAAAACGCAGAGCCTGTCGGCTCTGCAGGTATGATACTAGGTGTTTCATCATTTGTGCTATTCACACCAAATCAAAAATTAATATAATGAAATAATTTTCTCTACTCCCTGTATTCTCTGATAAGATGTGTTTTATAATAAAAATTGATAAATCACTAAATCTCACCAGCAACCCATTTTGTTATGATTACATTGAGTATTTTCTTATGACAAAGATAGGCAGAGTCTATAGTAAGTTAAAAAAAAAGCTTGTAGATATATGTCGCAGTTTTTGTAGATATTTTTCTACAAAACCGTAGATTTATCATAAAATAATTATAAAACATTAACCTTACAAAACAAAAAAAAGCCTTTAATAAAGGCTTTTTCACAAATATTATTATTAATAGTTAGTGTTGTTTTAGAACAGAAATAAGTTCTACGAGGGTATCAATATTAAGCTTCTCGAATACCCTTTTCTTCATGGTACTTACACTGTTTTGTTTAATTCCAAGTTCATAGGCAATCTCCAAATTTCCCATTCCTTCGGCATACATTTTTACCACCTGCAATTCTCTGCTTGTTAATTTATCTAGCGGATTACCCCTCTCTTTCTCTTGCAAGGTATCGAGAAGTGCAGCCTGTGCAACTGAAGAAATAAATCTTCCTTCATGATGCACTTTCAGAATCGCTTGTTTTATCTCCTCTTCTTCACTCACTTTACTCAAAAACCCGTTTGCTCCCGCATTCAGAAACTTAATAGAATACTCAGATTCTTCTAATCCAGAAAAAACAAGTATTTTAATATTAGGTTGTACCGATTTTATTAAACCAATAATATCTAAACTGTTACCGTCTGGAAAAACGGCATCAATTATCATGAAATCAATAGGCTTTTCTCTTATAATAGTTAATACTTTCTGGAGATTTGGGGCTTGAAAAACTTCTCCCTCAAAACCGGCTTCATCAATAACAATTTCCACACCTTGACGAATCAAACTATGATCGTCTGCCAAGAGAAATGTTATGTTTTTACTGTCCTGATTTGTCATTTGTCATTTTTCAATTTTAAATTTTAAATTTAAAGAAAACTCTACTCTTGTCCCTACATTCTTTTCGCTATCTACATTAATTTCGCCAGAATATAGCCCAACAAGCTCTTTACACAAACTTAAACCTAGACCTGCACCAAGATTTTCTACTTTATCTGAGATAATTCCTTGATAATAGGGCTCAAATATTTTTTCAAGATCTTCTTTTGAAATTCCAACGCCTGTATCTTTTATTACAGTGGTTAATTTTACGGTTTCGGAATCAGTTTTTACTGCTTTCGTTTCAACTTCAATTTGCCCCTCTTCGGTAAACTTATTGGCATTTCCCAAAATATTCATGAAGATTTGATTAATTTTATTATTATCAGAAAACACTACAATATCCGAAGCTATATTTTCTTTAACGATAAAACGGTTGTTTCTAGTCTCAATATAAGGTTGTACAGAGTTTAGAATAGAATCTATTTCTTCTTTTAAATTAAACTGAACCGGTATTATTTTATTTTCAATCTGATGGTTTTTTGTGTAATCTAAAATTTGATTTGCCTGAATTAGCAAAGTATTATTCGTAAAACTAATTGATTTTAAATACTCCTGAATACTTTCATCGTTGGTTTTTTTCTTAATTCTTTTAATGAAAATATCCATGATTTTAAGCGGCGAACGTAATTCATGGCTCAACATTCCTAGAATTCTGTTTTTAAAATTCAAATGTTCACTGATCTGCTCATTCGCATCGCTGAGTTTTCTTTCATAAACAAAAGCCATTCGGGTAAGAATCATGATTAATATAGAAACAATAAACATCAAAATCATGGCTCCAAAAATAAGATTGGTTCTTATTTTATTATTTTTTGCTCTTTGTTTCTCAAATTCTTTCTGTAAATCTAATTTTGATGATTGAATGGCATCTTCATACACGTTCATCAAACCATTGCTGTAAATAAAAAGATCATTGAAGATTCTGTAAAACTGTTCGCTTCCAGCCTGGTTGTCTTTTACTTTTACTTTTATTTTATTATTTTCTACAACGTAATGTTTGTTGACTTGTCTAATGATACGGTCAAAATCTGCCTTAATACTTTTTGAAGTGGGCATTTCACCATTTCTTACCGTAATTACAACACTATCCTTATCACGATCTCCATTTCCAGAAATCGCATCTCCCAATCTTCCAAAAAGGCCTTTCTTTTTAATCGTATCTCGGTAAACTTTTGTATCTAAAATTACATCAAACTTATCAAACTTATAATCTAAATCAAACTTTTTAAAGTTGGGTAAATCGTTTTGCATATTAAGATTTACATCTGAAGAATACTTCTGTGTAGAATCGATTAGCTTTTTAAGATTTCCATTTGCTGAAAAATCTTCTTCCGATTTTGTATGTACCTCCTTTATTTTAGGAAATTTATTTTCGTAAAGGTTAATATTGCTGAGATTGGCATCTAAAGCTCTCAACGAAGAAAAATATCCGTTAAGGTCTTTTTCGTCTTTACTCGTCATAAATTTCTGTAAAGAACCTTGAGCATTAGAAAACTCTACTCTGGATTTCTCTGTAAGACGTTCCAGAGTGTTTATTTCTCCCAATTGTTTCTCAAAAAAAGCAAGTTTTTTATCCTTTACAAACTCGTTATAAAAAAAAGCTGCGATAAGCAATTGAATGAAAAGTATACAAAGTATAAGAGAGTAATGTACTATTTTACGGTATTTGAAACCATAGGGTTCGTTTGAAGTAGATATTTTCTTCATACTTAAAAAAATGTGTTTAGTTTATGTTTTTATAAAATAAAAGCCGGCAAATTTACAAATATTTATAAAATAAATTGCATATTAGACGCAATTCCTGTTTTTTTTTCACATCTAACATGCAATATTTCTTAAAAATACTGCTTAAAAGTAATTTCTCATTTTATTTTAGATAAGATACAAAAAAATCCTGTGAAATAATCACAGGATTTAACATATATATTATGCTATGCCTACAAAGTTTTAAATTGCTCTAAAGTTCTTATATCATTTTCGAAAAACATTCTGATATCACTCATTTGGTAAAGCAACATTACAATTCTCTCGATTCCCATTCCAAAGGCGTATCCAGAGTATTTTTCAGGATCAATGTTTACGTTTTTCAAAACGGCAGGATCTACCATTCCGCAACCCATAATTTCTAACCAACCTGTTCCTTTTGTAATTCTGTAATCTGTTTCAGAATTTAATCCCCAATACACATCAATCTCCGCGCTTGGCTCTGTGAAAGGGAAATAAGAAGGTCTTAATCTAATTTTAGACTTTCCGAAAAGCTCGGTAGTAAAAAATTGAATTGTTTGTTTTAAATCTGCAAAACTCACATTCTCATCAATATACAAACCTTCAATTTGATGAAAAATACAGTGTGAACGAGAAGAAACCGCTTCATTTCTAAAAACTCTTCCCGGAGAAAGAATTCTAATTGGCGGTTGGTTTTCTTCCATATATCTAATCTGTACCGAAGAAGTATGCGTTCTCAACAAAATATCCGGATTCTGCTCGATGAAGAAAGTATCCTGCATGTCTCTCGCAGGATGATATTCTGGTAAATTAAGAGCCGTAAAGTTATGCCAATCGTCCTCAATTTCTGGTCCGTCTGCAACCGCAAAACCGATAGATTTAAAGATTTCGATAATTCTATTTTTTACCAAATTAATGGGATGTCTAGATCCCAACTCTAGCGGAAAAGCAGGTCTCGTTAAATCTTCTTTTTCAAGAATTAAAGAAGAAGCCGAAGCGCTTTTAAGGTCTTCTAATTTTACGTTTACTGCATTTTTAAGAGTATTAATTTTTTGCCCAAATTCTTTTTTCTGGTCATTGGGAACTTCTTTAAATTTCTCAAAAAAATCATTCAGAATACCTTTTTTTCCATTGTATTTGATACGGAAATTCTCAATTTCCTCTTTCGAGGTTGTATTGAAATTATTAACTTCCACCAAAAGCTCTTCTATCTTTTCTATCATTGTTTTATCCTTTCAAAAAAATGTATGTGCAAAAATACGTTTTTCAGATTAAAAATGTTTTGTAATTATGTTAAAAAAAATCTGTTTCAGCTGAAACAGATTTTAAATTATTGATAAATTTTTAAAATTACATTCTTTCCAAGGCTTTTATTATGATTTGAAGAGTTACTTCATTTTTTATTACCCCATTTGCTGCAGGCGATTGAAATTTTACACCAAAATCTTCTCGCATCACATCTTTAGGCTCGGTAAAAATACTCACTTCACTTCCTTTTACATTTACATTTGCTTTAAACTGTGTTGGTTTTGAGATTCCTTTTATCGTAAGATTTCCCTCTAGCAAAGTGTTGTAATCCCCTTCTGCCATTGGTGTTACTTTCGTAATTTCATAAGATGCAGTTGGAAATTTTTCAACCTCAAAAAAATCTGCACTCATCAAATGCCCATTAAGCTTCGCTTGATCTTTTGGTGCATCTTTCAAGTCTTCAGAATTTAAAGAAGACATATCAGCTACAAATTTGCCACTTTCCAGCTTTCCTTCTTTAATGGTAACATCGCCGCTTTCAAATTTTATATTGCCAAAGTGGCTCGTATTTTCGCTTTTAAAAATCTTATATCCTTTCCACTCTACCTTACTGTTTAAAGTATCTACAACAAATTTTGCTCCCTCTTTTGTGGTGGTTACCTCATTAGACTCGCTATTCAAAGGTTTTTCTTTTCCGCACGAAACCATTAAAAAACCGCCTATTGCAAGAGACATGATAAAAGGAAAAACTATTTTTTTCATCTTTTCTAAAATTTTACAAGGCTAAATTACTAAAAAAACATAATTTTTTCCCAAAAACCTTACATTTGTACTATGGTTTTGGAAATTAATCAACTATATTTTTCGTATTCTGAAGACAAACCTCTTTTCCAGAATTTAAATCTGAAGTTTGAGGCTGGAAAAATTATCGCTCTTGCCGGCGAAAGCGGGTGCGGTAAATCTACCCTACTCAGTTTAATCTACGGACTTCTAAACTGGGAAAGTGGTGAAATTATTTTTGATGGTAAAAAAACACTTGGCCCCAAAGGAAACCTCGTTCCTGGTGAACCTGAAATGAAATTTGTAGCCCAAAACTTCGATTTGATGCCTTATGCAACGGTAGCTGAAAATGTGGGTAAATTTCTTTCCAACATTAATCTTGCTAAAAAAAGAGAAACTGTAGCCGAACTTTTAGAAGTAGTGGGTTTATCTGAATTTGCCAATATTCTTCCTAAATATCTAAGCGGCGGACAACAGCAAAGAGTTGCCATCGCAAGAGCTCTCTCTGTAATGCCAAAGTTATTGGTTTTAGATGAACCATTTTCTAATTTGGATTTTCCTAGAAAAATTGAATTAAGAGAAAGGCTTTTCAGATATGTAAAGCAAAACAACATCTCTTTGATTATTTCCACACATGAAATTCAGGATGTTTTACCTTGGCTAGACCAACTTGTGGTTTTGCAGGAAGGAAGATTAATTCAAAACGAAACTCCCGAAGAAATTTTCAACAATCCTTATAATATATATGTTGCGAAATTGTTTGGCGAAGTAAATATTTTCTCTGAAAATGAAAGAGAAGAATTTCAACTTGAAAAATTTTGCTATTATCCAAGACAAATTATAATTTCTGAAAACGGCATAGAAGCCAAAGTACTCGAAAGTCGCTTTTCAGGAAGCTTTTTTTGGAATAAACTCTTGGTAAAAAATAAAGAAATCATAGTGTACACCGAAAGAAAAATCAAAGATTTCGTATTCATTCAATTTCCTTAAACACTAGAAAAACAACCAGTTATTGTTAATTTTTGGTTAAAATTCTAGACTTGAAGTAAAAAAAATATTATTTTCGCACTTCAAAAGTATAAGGAAATTTTTGGTTAATTCTCTTTCTGCCTTCCAGACCGACATTAGCAATTCATTTGCGATCAGGTCTTCGAAAGATTACACTGTCCAATTCTTTCCTTTTTTTGTGCATTTTTAGTAAATAATGATTGGCTTCTTATTCTTCATAAAAAACCAATCACTAATTAGTAAAATTTACGCTTTCTTTACAAACTCAGACTTCAAAGCCATTGCGCCGAAACCATCAATTTTGCAATCGATATTGTGGTCGCTGTTTGGTCTTAATCTGATGTTTTTTACTTTCGTTCCTGCTTTTACAGGTTTTGGAGCACCTTTTACTGGAAGATCTTTTACCACAACTACAGAATCGCCATCTTTCAATTCGTTTCCGTTGGCGTCAAGAATTTTTTCAGAGTCGTCTGCTTCAGCAGGATTCCATTCATGGAAACACTGCGAACAAACCATTAATCCATCTTGTTCGTATGTAAATTCAGACTGACATTTTGGGCAAATAACTGCGTCGCTCATTGTATTAATTTTTTGCAAAGGTAAGATTTTCTAAGGGAAGCGTGATGTGAGGTGAAGATGATAAATGTTTTGAAATCATCATAAAACAATTTTGTGCTTTTCTAATTCTTTGTCAATAAAATTCATATACTTATGCCAATAATCGTCTTTTTTCAACTTTTCTATCGCGAGATTTTTATATTTCTCATTATTAGAATCTAGTAAATATTCCACAAATCTTCCCAAATACATCACCTTATTCGGGCTATCAAAATTTGCTTTAAGAAAGTCATTTTCAAAATATTTTTTAACCTCATCAGGATATTGAGCAGAAATGTAATCAAAAGCATATGAATTATTCCGCTTAAAAGCTAAATCTTTAATTATCGGCATTAGATTTTCGCTTATCATCTGCTTATCTTCAACAATGATAGAATAAAACATATAATACAAATCCTTATCTGAATTTAAAACCAAAATGTTTAGCTTTTGAAAAACCTCATCACCTGCTAAAGCTTTTTTTATTTTCTGTTTTCGAATATTTTCGTCAGTATCTAATTTTTTGATTGCAGACATAGCCACTTTCCATTTATAGGTATTGTAAATTACCCAAGATAAATCATCATGACTTTCAACACATCCATCCTGAGTTTCGACCGCTTCATTTTTTTCAATCTCAAAAGAAAATAAATCAAGAACATTTTCACCATCTTTTTCAATTAATTCTTTTGATACATATGCTCTAATAATAGGTTCTTTATGTTTTGAAAGTTCTAAAAGTTCCTTTTCTGATAATAACGTTTTTAGTTTTTCAAATCTTTTAAACTGTTCGCTTGGCATACAAGCTATTCCTATACAATTTGATTCCACAATATTATAATCGATTATTTGCCTAATTAATTCGTCTTTAGTCTGTCCGAAAACAAAAAAGCTACTCAGTATTATAAAAAGACAAAAAAGATTTTTCATTGAAAATTAGTTTATTACAAAGTAAACAAAAATGATTAGGAAAAATATTTGATTTTTCGATTTTAACAAAAGTGTCGCTCCTCCGGAGCTCCGCTTCAACGATAGCAAAACTGCTACAAAGGTATCGCTCCTCCGGAGCTCAAAATTCTATAACATATCTTTCTTCTAAAGTTTTACTTTTCTACCACAACAATTTCTAATCTTGAATCTTGAATTTTAAACATTAAATTTTGAATCTCAAAACTTAAAACTTTGAACCTTAAACAAATTTCGTATTTTTGCAGATTGAAACAGCTTACAGCATTTTATGGAATTGATACACAGAAACCTCGCCATCGGAATTCACGATGCTTTACAGGAAACATTCTTCGAAAAAAACAAATACGCAGATAAAGTAATTGAAAGACTTTTGAAAGCCAATAAAAAATGGGGAAGCCAGGATAGAGCCGTAGTTTCTGAGATATTCTATAATATTATCCGTTGGAAAAAACGTCTGGAATATTACATGGGAGAAGGCGTAAAACCAGGCAACATTTACAAATTGATGCTTGCTTATCTTCTTTGGAGCAAAACAAATTACAAGAAATTTGAAGAGTTCGACGGAATTAAAATCGCAGACATTTTAACAAAGCTAAAAAAAGGAACTGTTCCTACAAAAGCTATTGAACACTCTATTCCTGATTGGTTGGCAGAAACTTTGGAAAAAGAATTAGGCGAAAAATGGGAAAAAGAAATGTATGCTTTAAACGAACAAGCACCAACCGTTTTAAGAGCCAACACGCTAAGAACAACTACAAAAGAACTAATTTCTGACCTTTCTGATGAAAACGTGGTTTCTTACCCAATCAGAAATTATCCGGATGCGGTGCAATTGGAAGAAAAGAAAAACGTTTTCTTGACGACTGCATTTAAAGAAGGTTTGTTTGAAGTTCAAGATGCTTCATCACAAAAAATCGGGTATTTTCTGGATGTAAAAGAAGGTCAAAGAGTGGTTGATGCTTGCGCAGGAGCAGGTGGAAAAACTCTTCACCTGGCTGCTTTAATGCAGAATAAAGGTCAGATTATCGCTTTAGATATCTTTGAATGGAAATTGGCAGAGCTAAAACGCCGTGCAAAAAGAGCGGGAGCTCACAACATTGAAACTAGAGTAATTACCGACACTAAAGTAATTAAAAGACTTCATGAAAAGGCAGACAGACTTTTGATTGATGCCCCTTGTTCTGGTTTAGGTGTTTTAAAAAGAAACCCAGACAGCAAGTGGAAAATTGACCAAGATTTTATCGACAGAATTAAAAAAGAGCAACAGCAAATTATTCAAGATTACTCTAAAATGCTTAAAGTAGGAGGAAAAATGGTGTATGCAACATGCTCTATTCTTCCTTCTGAAAACAATGAGCAAGTCGCAGAATTCATAAAAAACAACCCGAATTTCAAATTTATTAAAGACGAAAAAGTGATGCCAAGCGAAGGCTACGATGGTTTTTACATGGCTTTAATTGAAAGAGTTTCTTAAAAATATCAAATCCGCTTCAAAACAAATGAAGCGGATTTTTTTATTTAATTCACAAAATGTAAAGCCATATTTTAAATAAAATTCAAATTTTATTTTGCACGATTTTTTTCTTCAAAATCCATTTGTTTTGTCGCACCTTTCACATCGTTATTTCCGAATTTATAGGTTACCGACAAACTTAAATTCCTACTTTTTAATTTATAATAAGATGCGGTACTGAAATTTTGATAATACTGCTGTGATTTTTCTCTTTCTGTATTCAAAACATCATTCATTAAAAGATTAATAAACAGTTTTTTCTCCATCAAATTCAGCTTCAAACCAGAATAAACAGATGCAACACCGCTGTACGACGCATTTCCTTCTTTGTAAGGTACATTTCCCCAAACTCCAACCATCAAAGAAAAAGTTTTAGACTGATTCAAGAAAAAAGTATTATCAACATTAAAATCTGAACCATAACTTCCAGGCATCGTCACCACATCATCTACAAACGTTTTTGACGTTACATAATACGCATTCACAAAAATATTAGACTCCAACCAACTCTTTTTACTGTAATTATAACTCAAACTAATCCCAGTTTGATTTTGATTAAAAAAATTGGTAGCAATTGCATACTTCATCCCTCCTTCAAAACGTTGCAAACGACTCCATTCATTTTTGCTATAATTATAAAAAACAGTGGCTGTAAAATTGTTTTTCAAAGCATAACTCAACTCTACATTATCGGTAAAAGATGGCTGTAAATAAGGGTTTCCGGAAGAATATTCGTACGCAGAACTTATGTATCTGAAAGGATTCAAATCACGAAAAGACGGTCTGTTAATCCGTTTGGAATAATTTAAAGAAAACGCATTATTTTCATTAGGTTTATAACTGATGTATAAAGTTGGAAAAAATTTCCCGTAATGACTTTTTGTGGTTAAATTTTCGTTGGGTGAAACACCTGTAAGCTGGGTAAATTCATACCGCAACCCCGCTTTTCCACTAAATTTTTCTGAAATATCATAATTTCCGGAAATGTAAGCTGCATAATTATTTTCATCATAGAAAAAATCATTGCTTTGTGCAGGATTTTTCACCAAAACTCCGTCATTTACATCATAATAATTAAAAAAGGAATCGTTTTTAAGCTTGGTAAATTTAATTCCAGACTCCATTTTTACTTTGCTGAAATTTTTCTCCAAATCTGCTTGTCCAGAGTAAATTCTATAATGATTAATCGGATTAATGTACGTTGTAGTGACCACATCTGAAAATGTCTCATAATAATCATCCGCATTGGCGTTATTTGAAATTAAATTTCCAGAAATACTTAATTTACTTCCCAAACTATCGAGTTTCAAATCATAAAACATCGTTGCATAATGATTATTTCTATGATTGAGCGCAAGTGCCTCCGAAGTAAAAGACCTTTCGCCTAACTCATCTTTTACAGAAGAAGCATTATTATAAGATTCTTTTGGGTTGCCGAAAAAATAATTATAGCTTCCTCCAATCGTACTTTTTTCACTGAGTTTATACTCCAGTTTTGCGTCTGTGCTTTTATTTTTGAGATTATTAAAAAAGTAAGTATCGGTATTCCAAAAACTATTATTTCCTGTGCTGTATTCGGAGGTTCTAGCTTTCCAATAATAATTATTGTCGGTAAAATTTGCAGTGATAGATAGTTTTTTACTTTGATAGTTTACCGTCGTCCCATAGCTTTGAGAAACCGTGGGTTGGTTCCAATACAAATTATTGAGACTCGATTGCAACGAAACATTCCAACCGAGATTGGTATTTTTTTTCAGAATAATATTGATGAGCCCGCTTTTTCCCTGCGCTTCGTATTTGGAAGGTGGCGTAGTAATCACTTCAATTTTTTGAATATCGTTTGAACGTAGATTTTTAAGGTAATTTACCAAATCTTCACCCGAAAGATTCAACAAACGGTCGTTTATCATCACGGCGACTCCGCTTTTTCCGGCGATTGCAATGCTTTTCTCAGAAGCTCTTACCATCGGAGTTTTCGCTAAAGCTTCAAGACCATTCAAACCTTGCGACGCAATAGAATTTTCAACATTAAAAATCAGTCGGTCTACCCTTCTTTCAACAATTTTCTTTTTGGCAATTACAGTAACTCCGTCTAATTTCTTTTCGTTTGACAAAGCTTTTGAAAGATCGATTTGAATATTTCTAATCGTATTTCCTTCAACTTTTATACGATCTGAAAACACCGTTTCTCCGCCATCCATCACTTCCAATAAATATTCGCCGTTTTGACTTACCTGAAGAGTATAAAAACCTCTTTCGTCGGCAATTGTAGAAAATTTGAGTATCTCTTTTTTTAGAATAATTTCAGCGTAAGAAATAGGCTTTTTGTCTTTTGAAATTACATTTCCTTCAACATTTTGTGAGTAGAGCAATGATGCAAAAAACACCATCAACACAATAAAAATTCGAGTCATTAAATCTGAGTTTATTATAAGACAAACGAAAATCTTGTTGTATTACATGGTTTTTCAATTTCCTTGTTGTAAAGTGAAATGATATATTTGCAATACAAATTTCATTCAATTTAAAATGAACAAGATAACAACACTTTTCTTTATTCTGGTTTCAACTTTCATATTTTCTCAAACCTACGAAATCCAATATGAAAGCTCTAACAACGGAAAACCGCAAACCAACCAGCCAAAAACTTTAGTTTGGGTAAATGAAACCGAGAACTATATTTTAAACACAGACATCGCAAATAAAAAAACAAGTTTTCCCTTCGAAATCAGCAAGATAGAAAAACCTTCAAATACAATAGTTTCTTATGGTTTTTTAAATTCAAATAAAATTGTTTCCACTTCCGATGCCGAATCTATCGCTAAGCAAGAATTTGAATTAAAGCCAGAAACCAAGAAAATTTTAGGCTACAACTGTAAAAAAGCAGTTACGAAAATAAACTCAAATACGATTGAAGTTTGGTACACTTCAGATTTAAAATTAAAGGGAGGACTTTCAAGTTTAGGACAAAATTTAGGTTTGGTTCTTCAAATTGAAAGAAACGGAAACTCTGCAACCACCGCAGTTTTACTAAAAAAAATTAAGAAAACAGGAATTGCTGAAATCATCAACAAAGAAGCTTCTACGACCGACCTTTTGAGTTATAGAGATTTACTTTGGAAAAGTAAATTTACCACAATTAAGGTTTTTGAAAACGAAATCATCAACTTTTCAGACCAATCAAAATCGAATGACAGCATCAAAAGATTTGCAAACGGAACCATTATTTTAAAAAAAGTAAAATTCCCAAAAATTTCTCAGGGCGAAAATATTTTTGTTGAAGTAAAACAACAAAGCAACGGCGACGCTTACGACAGAACCGGAACTGTTTTTTACATTCCTCAAGACAAACAGCAAAGCTTTTTCGACGGGCTTCAGAATGGAGTAAAAACCCTTCCCGCATTCGAAAACGGAAACGGAAAACAATATTTTGGCGTAACAGCAACAGAAAATTATCTTCCCGCAGTAGAAATGATGCGTTTTTTCACTTCATTTGGGATTAATAAATTCAATCACATTCAATTAAAGGATAAAGTTTGGCAAACGGTAAGTCCGTTCAGACAAGATATTACAGAACTAAAACCTGCATTATCTGAAAAAGAAATTTGGGTTGGAACTTTCATCGGAAATTACGACAAAGGCGGTCACAAAGTAAGTTTAGACATTACGATTCACAAAAGCGACCAGCAGATTTACAAAAACAATGTAGCGATTCCAGTATTCAACACGCTCAATATTATGGAGATGGCGCAACAAGATTATGCGACTATGTTTGATAACGACAATGGACTTTTTGTTGAATTCACTCTAGATAGAGATATTAAAAACATTACCATGCGCTACATAACTTCCGGACATGGAGGTTGGGAAAACGGTGATGAATTTTTGCCTAAACCCAACACGATTTTTGTAGATGGAGAAAAAGTACTTTCTTTCATTCCCTGGAGGTCAGAATGTGGTTCTTACAGACTTTTCAACCCAGCTTCTGGAAACTTTTCAGACGGACTCTCTTCATCAGATTTAAGCCGTTCAAACTGGTGTCCCGGAACGGTAACAAACCCACAATTTATACATCTTGGTGATTTAAAAGCAGGGAAACATCGCATTCAGGTGAAGATTCCGCAAGGCGAAAAAGAAGGAAGCAGCTTTAGTTCTTGGAATGTTTCGGGAGTATTATTGGGTAACGACTAAAAAAACAAAACCTTCTTGCAATTACTCGCAAGAAGGTAAAAACACAAATGATGAAAAAAAATTATTTCGGTTCAAAGTACGTGAAAAATTTTCACACCAACAATACCCAATAACCACTATTTTTAAAAAACGGACAGATGTCATGTCTTTTTATAGCGTTTAATGCTTCATAATGAAAATTTTTAACCAAAACCGCTATTTTTACTTTATAAAATTAATTTAATTAATCTATTCTCACTTTTTAGTTAAAATTTTTAACCAATTTACAAATTTACTTGTTTGTTTTTAACTATAATCATAGTTTTGTTTCAAATTAAAAGAATATGTGCGGAATTGTATGTCTATTTGACGCCAAACAAAAGACCGAAATCCTAAGACCTCAGGTTTTAGAAATGTCTAAAAAAATTCGTCACCGTGGTCCAGATTGGAGCGGTGTTTTTCAAAGCGATAAAGTTTTATTCTCTCATGAAAGACTTGCTATTGTAGATCCAACTTCCGGGAAACAACCTTTGTTTTCTAGAGACGGAAATATCGTTTTAGCAGTGAATGGGGAAATCTACAACCATAGAGAATTAAAAAAAGAATTCCCAGATTACGAGTTTCAAACCGAATCAGACTGTGAAGTAATTATTGCTTTATATCAAAAATACGGCAAAGATTTTATTGAAAAACTCAATGGTATTTTCGCTTTTGCACTATATGATTTAAAAAACGACACGTACCTCATCGCGAGAGACCACATGGGAATTTGTCCGCTTTACCAAGGTTGGGACAAAAACGGAAATTACTATATCGCATCTGAACTTAAAGCTTTAGAAGGCGTTTGCAACACTATCGAAACGTTTTTACCAGGACATTATCTCTTCAGCATCAAAGGTTCTGAATTACAACAATGGTACAAAAGAGATTGGGAAAGTTTTGACGCCGTAAAAGACAACAAAACTGATATTTCAGCTATCCGAAAAGGATTGGAAGAAGCCGTTCACAGACAATTAATGAGCGATGTTCCTTATGGAGTTTTACTTTCCGGAGGTTTAGATTCATCAATTATTTCGGCGGTAACAGCAAAATTTGCCCGTCAAAGAATAGAAAGTGGCGACACACAGGAAGCTTGGTATCCTAGACTTCACAGTTTTGCCGTTGGTTTAGTTGGTTCGCCAGATTTAGAAGCTGCAAGAAAAGCTGCAGAACATATTGGAAGTGTTCATCACGAAGTAAATTTTACCGTTCAGGAAGGAATTGATGCCGTAAGAGACGTTATTTATCATCTTGAAACGTATGACGTTACGACTATTCGAGCTTCTACTCCGATGTATCTTTTAGCAAGAGTCATAAAATCGATGGGAATTAAAATGGTACTTTCCGGCGAAGGTTCTGATGAACTTTTTGGAGGATATCTTTACTTCCACAAAGCACCGAATGCAAAAGAATTTCACGATGAAACGGTAAGAAAACTAGGAAAACTTCACCTTTACGATTGTTTAAGAGCCAACAAAGCATTGATGAGTTGGGGAATTGAAGGTCGTGTTCCTTTCTTGGATAAAGAATTTATGGACATTGCGATGAACGTAAACCCTGAAGATAAAATGATTCGCAAAGATGAAGGTAAAATTGAAAAATGGGTTTTAAGAAAAGCATTTGAAGATTTATTACCAGAATCTATCGCCTGGAGACAAAAAGAACAGTTTTCTGACGGAGTTGGCTACTCTTGGATTGATACCTTAAAAGACATCGCAGAAAAACAAGTTACTGACGAAATGATGGCAAATGCGAAATTCAGATTCCCTTTGAACACGCCACAAAACAAGGAAGAGTACAGATACAGAACTATTTTTGAAGAACATTTCCCAAGCGAAACTGCCGCTGCAACTGTTCCTTCTGTTCCTTCTGTAGCCTGCTCTACGCCGATAGCCCTAGAATGGGACGAAGCGTTCAAAAAAATGAACGACCCAAGCGGAAGAGCCGTAATTTCTGTGCACGAAGATTCTTATTAAAACATAAAGAATTGATTTGATTTTAAACTACAATCCTACGAATTCATTTTTGTGGGATTTTTAGTTATATTTAATTTTCCAAAAGTTATGTAATGATTAAAAGTTTTAGTTTTTTGCTCTTATGTTTTTCAACACTATTTTTCTCACAGGTTAATCGATTTTATTACGAATTAACATACAAACCCAATTCAAAATCAACTGACAAAGAAACCATTTTAACAATTCTCGATATTGATAAAGACAAATCGCTTTATTTAAATCAAGACCTTGCCCGTTACGATTCTATTATTATTGCTTCACAGGAACATTCAGACCAGTTTGCTAATTTCGATTGAGTTCAATTCAATAAAAATCTACCGAAAAACAGTGTAAAAATCATCAAAGAGAAAGGAAAAATTACTCAAAAAGAATATATCGGTGAAATGAACAACTACAATTACACCGAAAAAATAAACCTCAATTGGAAACTGGATAAAGAAACTGCAACCATTCAAAAATACAACACGCAAAAAGCCACAACCGAATTTGGAGGAAGAAAATGGACAGCTTGGTTCACTTCTGAAATTCCGATAAATGACGGACCATACAAATTCTTTGGACTTCCCGGACTTATCGTAAAAATCGAAGATTCAGAACATGAATATTCTTGGGAACTGAAAGGAAATATTTTGTGTAAAACCAATTGCAACATTCAATTTGATTCTCTAAACGAAAGACAGATAGGAAGTATTAATGTTTCAAAAGAGAAGATAAAACAGCTCCGAAGAAATTACGAAAAAGACCCTTTACAGGGTGCAGATGTTGTAAATCCAAATATAGACCCAAATCTTCTGAGAGAATACAAAAACATGTTGATAAAGAAAATAAGTTATTACGACAATCCTATCGAAAGAAATTAAAGAACAAATAAGCATAGATTTTGCAAAGTTTTTGCAATAAAAAATAGGTTTTAATAAGCCTTAAAAATTTCATATTTTTGCATTAAAATTTTTAAAATAAAAATCCAACATACACAATGTCTAAAGTACAAGTAGGAACCGTTCAGATGTCTTGCGTTGCAGACAAGCAAACCAACCTGAACAAAGCCATAGAAAAAGTAAGAGAAGCTGCTGCAAAAGGCGCACAGATTGTTTGCCTTCAAGAACTTTTCACTTCATTATATTTCTGCGATGTAGAAGATTATGATAATTTCGACCTTGCGGAAGCTATTCCAGGACCGTCAACTGATGCGCTTTCACCTGTTGCTAAAGAGCTTGGTGTTGTAATTATCGCTTCATTATTTGAAAAAAGAGCCGAAGGTTTATACCACAACACAACCGCAGTAATCGACGCAGACGGAACTTACCTTGGAAAGTACAGAAAAATGCACATTCCGGATGACCCTGCATTTTACGAAAAATTCTATTTTACTCCAGGAGATCTTGGATACAAAGTTTTCAAAACTAAATTTGCTAAAATTGGAGTTTTAATTTGTTGGGATCAATGGTATCCGGAAGCTTCAAGAATTACTGCATTAATGGGGGCAGACATTATGTTCTACCCTACAGCAATTGGTTGGGCAACAGACCAAGATGAAGAAACCAACCAAGACCAATACAACGCTTGGCAAACCATCCAACGTTCTCATGCCGTTGCCAACGGAGTTCCTGTAGTTTCTGTAAACAGAGTTGGTTTTGAACAAGATGGTGCGATGAAATTCTGGGGCGGAAGTTTTGTAACCAACGCACAAGGAAAATTACTTTATTTAGGTTCTCACGATCAAGAAGAAGTTGTGGTTACAGAATTAGATTTGTCTCAAACAGATTATTTCCGCAAACACTGGCCTTTCTTGAGAGACAGAAGAATTGAAACATACAGCCCGATTACCAAGAGATTTATAGACGAAGATTAAGTTTTAATTATCTAAATGATAGACAGCATTTACCCAAATCTTTTACAAGATATTAAGCAGAGAATTTTAAGTTCTCAGCTTAAGGCTGCATTGGCGGTAAATGCTGAAATGATTCATCTCTATTGGAATATTGGGAACGACATTGCACAAAAGCAAAAAGAAAAAGGTTGGTCTTCAAAAGTAATCCCACTTCTTGCAAAAGATCTTAAATCTGAATTTCCAAATTTAAAAGGTTTTTCCGAAAGAAACCTTGGAAGAATGCTTGCTTTTTATAGGGAATATTCAGACAATTCAAATTTGCCACAGCTTGTGGCAAAATTACCTTGGGGACACAATATTCTTTTAATTGAAAAAATAAAAGAAAAAGATTTAAGGTTTTGGTACGCCGAAAAATGTATTGAAAACAATTGGAGTAGAGATATTTTAGACATCCAAATTAAATCCAATCTTATAGAAAGGCAAGGAAAATCAGTCAATAATTTTGAAACTACGTTACCGAAACCGCTGTCAGATTTAGCCAATCAAACCTTAAAAGACCCTTATATTTTCAGTTTTTTAAGTTTTGATCAAAACATTAAAGAGCGAGATTTAGAAAATCAATTAATTCAGCATATTGCAAAGTTTTTACTTGAATTAGGGAAAGGCTTTGCTTTTATCGGATCACAATATCATTTGGAAATTTCACAAAAAGATTACTATCTCGACCTGCTTTTTTACCATACTAAATTAAAGTGCTATATCGTAATTGAGCTCAAAAACACTCAATTTAAACCAGAATTTACAGGTAAACTTAATTTTTATCTTTCCGCGGTAGATACCATCATAAAAGATACAACAGACAATCCTACAATTGGGATTTTACTCTGTAAAGACAAAGACAACATTGAAGCAGAATTCGCTCTTCGGGGCATCAACAAGCCTATCGGAATCAGCGAAATAAGTTTTGTTGAAAAACTTCCTGAAAATCTTAAAAGCAGTCTTCCAACTATAGAAGAAATCGAAAACGAATTGCGAAATTTTAGAAACAGTTAATCGTTTTTCATTAAAAAAATATTATGACAACAGAGAATACCCTCGATACAAACACCCCAAAAAAACTAGGCTACAGATTTCCTGCAGAATGGGAACCGCACGAAGCAACTTGGCTAAGCTGGCCTCACAAAGAAGAATCTTGGCCAGGAAAACTAGATGAAATTTATCCGTTTTACTGTGAATTTATTAAAATTCTTTCTCAGGACGAGTTTGTGCGCATCAATGTAAAAGACGAAAAAATGCAAAAATTTGCAATGGATTGTATTATGCAAGCCGGTGCAAATCTAGAAAATATAGAATTTTTTCTAAACGAAACTAACGACGCTTGGTGCAGAGATCATGGCCCCGCATTTCTTGTAAATCCCGAAGCCGAAGAGCAAAAAGTAATTGTAGACTGGGGTTATAACGCTTGGGGAAACAAATATCCTCCTTTTGATCTAGACGATGTAGTTCCTACCAAAATTGGAAAAGAATTTGAAATCCCAGTTTTCCATCCCGGAATTGTGATGGAAGGCGGAAGTGTAGAATTTAACGGAAAAGGAACTATTCTTACCTCAAAATCTTGTCTTTTAAACAAAAACAGAAATCCACATCTTTCTCAGGAAGAAATTGAAGAATATCTGAAAAATTATTACGGACAGGAGCAAATTCTTTGGGTAGAAGACGGCATTGTAGGCGATGATACAGACGGCCATATTGACGACACGATAAGATTTGTAAACGAAAATACAGTTCTCACGGTTGTAGAAGACAATCCTGAAGACGATAATTACGAAATTCTTCAAACCAATCTTCAACAGTTGAAGGAAATGAAGCTTTTGGACGGAACTCCTTTAAACATAATTGAGCTTCCAATGCCCGATCCGGTTATTTGGGAAGATCAAAGATTGCCTGCTTCTTATGCTAATTTTTACATCTCGAATCATCATGTAATTGTTCCAACCTACAGATGCGATAAAGATGCTTTAGCTTTAGAAATCATTCAGAAATGTTTTCCGGAGAGAAAAGTGGTAGGAATTGATTCTACAGAAATTATTTGGGGATTGGGAAGCTTCCATTGTCTTAGCCAGCAAGAACCTGCGGTTTAATGCCAAAAGTTTTAGTTTAAATAATCAGTTTACACATCTTCAGTCGTTTTTTTATGAAGAAAACAAAGAATATTCTGATAATTTAACTAATAATTAAACGTATTACCAAAGAAATAATTATATTTGAAAAGTTAAAAAATATTTATATCTATAATTTGTGTTTGTAATGAAAAGAAAAGTAAGTGTTTTATTTGCTTTGTTGGCTGTCAGTTTGGCATTCGGGCAAGGTAGGTTTGGAAAAACCCTCAACTCAAAAAAACTCGCACTCCAATATAAATCTGTAAAAGACAAGGAAAAAGACGACTACTATCAGCAATATTATTGGCTGGTAAAAGCTGAGTATTTAAAAACATTTCCGCATCTTAAAGAGGTAAAACCAGTAGTTTTGTACGAATTTGTGAAAAAAGTAAACCCACAAAACGAGACTAAAGACCTTGATGATAGAGGAAAAGAACTTAGACATACCGCTCAACTCTCTCTCG
The DNA here is from genome assembly GCF_057180445.1 of Chryseobacterium sp. HNCC26DJ239. Taxonomy (NCBI): domain Bacteria; kingdom Pseudomonadati; phylum Bacteroidota; class Flavobacteriia; order Flavobacteriales; family Weeksellaceae; genus Chryseobacterium; species Chryseobacterium sp. HNCC26DJ239. The sequence goes on along the minus strand of NZ_JBXUGJ010000003.1, from coordinate 445,567 downwards.
ATCAATACTTTAAGAACAAAAACTTTCAAAACAACGAGGTGCTTCTATACAATTTAGAAACTTACGTAGATCCTTCTAAAGGAGAGTATTGGACGAAAGTAGATCCAGAAAAAATAAAAGAACTTGTACCTAAAGAAGTATTTGGTTTTGCTTCTTACAACAAGAAAACAAAAGAAGAAAAGAACTTCTATCTTTGGATCGACAAAAAAAATGACGATTTCAAAATTGTAGATATTATTCCAAACGAAAAAAGCAACAAGCAGTTTTACGCTTCTGTAAAGCAATATCTTCCAAAATATAAGTTTGAAACGAAGTATATGCCTACAATGAAGAAAGGTACAAGAACGGATAAAACCGATAAAGTATACTACTACATTATGCCTTTTGAGCAAAATAAAGATAATATCGAATACAAAACCGACGACTTTGAAAACTTTACCTTAAGCCAGGTAAAAAGAGAAGGAGAAGCTTGGATCGGGGTTGAAAAACCGAGAAAATAAAAACCAAAAGTCTTGTGAGAAATCGCAAGACTTTTTTAATTTTATATAGATTTCGCCCCTTTGAAATCTAAACTACAGCTTATGCCTGAATCGCAATCTACCCGACAAACCGTAAAAAAAATATTACCTCTCATTTTAGCAACTGCTATTTTTATGCAGATGCTCGATTCTACGATTCTCAACACCTCTTTACCTTCTATCGCTAAAGATTTAAATGAATCGCCACTCAACATGCAGAACGCAATCATCAGTTACGTTCTTACTTTAGCCGTATTTATGCCGGCAAGTGGTTTTTTAGCAGATCGGTTTGGTACGAGAAAAATATTTGTTTTTTCTTTGATATTATTCAGTTTGGGGTCGCTATTCTGTGCTTTGTCACACAATCTTACTCAGTTAGTGATTTCAAGAGTTATTCAAGGAGTTGGAGGAAGTTTAATGACCCCCGTCGGAAAACTTGCTTTAATTAAAACCTTTGATAAGAATGAATTATTAAAGGCAATGAATTTCGCGATTATCCCTGCATTAATCGGGCCTGTTCTGGGACCATTAGTCGGTGGTTATATGGTAGATTATCTTTCGTGGCACTGGATTTTCCTCATCAATATTCCGATTGGAATTTTAGGAATCGTTTTAGGTTTAAAATTTATGCCGAACTACAATTCCAGAAACACCGATTTCGATTTTAAAGGATTCATCATTTTTGCGGCAGCTTCTCTCCTACTTTCGGTTTCATTAGAGCTATTCGGAGATTTGAAAAACACAACGCCCGTTTTGCTAATTTTTATTTTAGGATTTATATTATTTTACTATTATTACAGACATGCGCAACAAAGAAATAACCCAATTTTTCCTTTGAGTTTGTTTAAAGTAAGAACTTTCAGAGTTGGAATTGTAGGCAATCTTGCGACAAGGCTAGGAATTTCTTCCGTTCCACTCCTGCTTCCTTTAATGATTCAAATTGCATACAATCAAACTGCCGTTGTTTCAGGATGGATTATCGCTCCAATGGCATTAACTGCAATGTTTGGTAAATCTTCTGTTATTAAAATTTTAAACAAATTCGGTTACAAGAGAACACTTATGGTCAATACTTTTGTCATTGGCTGCTTAATTTGTTGTCTTGCCATTCCGGGAATACATACTTCAATTTTTTGGTTCGTACCAATTATTGCGGTGATGGGATTTTTCAATTCCATTCAATTCACTTCGATGAATACCATTTCAATTGCAGATTTACGAAGCTTCCAAACCAGCAGCGGAAACTCGCTTCTTTCAGTTAACCAACAATTGGCGATTGGTTTTGGGATTGCTTTTGGTTTAATTGTTTTAAAAATCTACGAAAACAGTCCGAAAATTATTGAAAACGATATTCACAATGCATTTAGATATACTTTTTTAACGATAGGAATTCTTACCATAATTTCCTCTTTGGTATTTAGAAGACTTCACATTTCTGATGGTAAAAACATGAACTCTCAAGAGTAAAAATTTATTATTTTTTTTTGATTTAAATTAAACCTTCACTCTCAAAAAACACTCTTTTTCAAACTTATCACACATCAACGAAATTGAGGTGCGCATGTTCTACTTTTGTTTAAAATTAAACACACAATATTATGTCAAATAGAAAAGTAGAAAGCGTAATTACTCCAAAACCTGCCCATTTTGTAGGTAATGGTTTTAGAGTACATAATTTCATTCCCGGAAATCAAAGATTCGGAATGCAAAGAATGGATCCTTTTATTATGCTCGATTATAATGCGAAACATTATTTTGAGCCTTCAGAAACACCAAAAGGAGTTGGCGTTCATCCGCACAGAGGTTTTGAAACCGTTACGATTGCTTATCACGGGAAAGTTCAGCATCACGACAGCGCCGGAGGAGGCGGAATTATTGGGGAAGGCGACGTGCAATGGATGACTGCTGCAAAAGGAGTTTTGCACAAAGAATATCACGAAGAAGAATGGTCTAAAAAAGGAGGACTTTTTCAAATGGTTCAAATTTGGGTAAATCTTCCTTCTGTGTACAAAATGAGTTGCCCGAAATATCAAAGTATAAAAAATTCTGAAATTCAAAAAGTAGATTTGGGAGAAAATGGAGTTTTAGAAGTTATTGCTGGAAATTACAACGGTATAAAAGGTTCTGCCAAAACCTTTAGCCCCGTAAATATGCTGAATGCAAAACTAAATAAAGGTGGGAAAGCAGCATTCAGTTTCCCAGCAAACTACAACACCGCAGCTTTGGTTGTTGAAGGCAGCATCACCATCAATAACACTGAAAAAGTAGCGCAAGATCATTTTATAGTTTTTGAAAATGAAGGCGAAAATTTTAGCATTCAAGCTGAAGAAAATTCCGTAATTTTAATTCTAAGCGGCGAACCTTTACACGAAAACATTGTTGCACACGGACCTTTTGTAATGAATTCCAAAAAGGAAATTATGCAAGCGTTTGAAGATTTCAATTTAGGAAGATTCGGATATCTGGAAGATTAAAATAATTATAAACTCGCTGTCTTTCCAACAAAGAAGGAGTTTCAATATAAAAAGACGTTTTACTTTGTACAGAGAATGGCAGCAACCAAAACAATTAACACTTAAAATAAAAAAATCATGAAAGCTGAATTTGAAAACATCCCACTCAACAAAACAGACAAAAGATTTGAAATTAATGTAAACGGACATTTTGCCTTTATTGATTACCGAGAAGTAGGTGATAAAATTGCATTAATTCACACAGAAGCAGAACCGGAACTCGCCGGAACTGGCGCTGCAGCAGCGGTTGTAGAGAAAACACTGCATTACATTGAAGACAACGGTAAAAAGCTCCTTCCTTATTGTCCATACGTTTTTGCCTACATCAAGAAAAACCCAGAATGGAAAAGAATTGTGGATGAAAAGTTTGAGAAATATGACAGTTTATAAATCTTTTGAAACCGCAAAAGTCACAAATCTCCACAGATTGAACGGATTAACACAGATTATTTCTTTAATTTTAAAAAAAAGCTTTTTTGAACTTATAGTTAAGATTATTATAAACTTAAAAAACGAAGTTAAATCCTTTTGTAAATTTTGTGATAAAATATTTTTATTGCATAAACACTAATTCAATTAGCAAAAAATTAACTAAATTTAAAAATCCAAAACCAAAAATTATGATGTCAAATATTGGCCTTATTGTAGAAGAAAGAGCTGCAGATATAGGCAATTTTCTTGTCGGAAGACTCCTTCCTTTTCGTGAAAAACGTTCGGTGGGGCCTTTCATTTTTATCGACCACATGGGACCAACTTGCTTAAAAGAGTTTCAGAATTTTGATGTTCCGCCACATCCACACATTGGCCTTTCTACATTAACGTATCTTTTCGAAGGCTCTATTTTTCATCGAGACAGTTTAGGTTCTGCCACAGAAATAAAACCAGGAGCTGTTAATTGGATGACTTCCGGTAAAGGCGTTGTACATTCGGAAAGAACGCCAGAATATTTGCGAGATTCGCCGCAGTTTCTTCATGGATTTCAGATTTGGGTGGCTTTGCCGAAAGAATTAGAACAAACAGAACCTACGTTTTTTCACATCGAAGCCGATGAAATTCCGTCTTGGACAGAAGGCGATACAGAATATAAATTGATTGCGGGAGAAGCTTTTGGTAAAAAATCTGCGGTTCCCGTTCATAGTCCGCTTTATTTTGTGGAAATTAAAAGTAAAAACAAACAAAAGCTAAATATCGGCTATCATCTTTTTGGCGAAGTAGGAATGTATGTTTTGGAAGGAAGCGTAAATATTGAAGGAAACGATTATGGCACAAAACAACTGTTAATTGCTAAAAACGCTTCGCTTTGTGAGTTTGAAATTAATGAAAACACCACAATTTATCTTTTTGGCGGCGAACCATTTCCTGAAGAAAGACATATTTTTTGGAATTTCGTGAATTCAGATAAAGAAAAAATTGAAGAAGCAAAAGTAAACTGGAATGACCAAAACCACGAGGCTTTTCCTTTAATTCCAGGAGACGACAAAGAATTTGTACCACTTCCAAAAGCAATTTTGAATAGGAAATAATTTTGAATATTAAATATTGAATCTCAGAACATGAAAATATTAGCTTTTGCAGGAAGTACATCTTCCACTTCAATTAACAGAGAATTAGTAAAATTTGTTTTGAAAGATTTTCAAGATGATGATATTAATTTAATCGACCTTAACGACTACGACATGCCCGTTTTCTCGGTTGACAGAGAGAAAAAAGGGTTTCCAGAGGCTGCTCATTTATTTTTAAAGCAAATTGAAAACTGTGATGTAATTATCTGCTCTTTAGCGGAACATAATCGCTCATACTCTGCAGCTTTTAAAAATGTTTTCGATTGGGCTTCAAGAATTAATGTAAAAGTTTTTCAAGACAAACCTATGTTATTAATGTCTACTTCTCCCGGTGGTTATGGAGGCGGAAATGTGATGAATACGGCAAAAACATTCTTTCCAAACTTTGGTGCAGATATTAAAGAAACGTTCTCTTTGCCTAAATTTTATGAAAATTTTGATTTGGAAAGCGGCGTTATCAACCCAGAAATATTAAAAGAGCTAAAATCAAAGATTGAGAGTTTTAAAAAGCTGATTGGATAATTATTAACCACAAAAGCTTTAACACATGTGTTACATAAGTTTTAAGTTTAAAACCTTACGCTAAAAAGAGCTCATCAGTTTTGAAAATCAAAGATTTTCTATTGCATCTCTAATAAAAAAATCTGCGTAAATCTGTGAAATCTGTGGAAACCCATCAATTATCAAAATTACTCATTACCCGTAACTAATTACTTAAAAACCATGTCTGTAACCGTAAAAGCAAGTTTAGGAGTCACAAAATATTACACCGAAGTTGTCGCCGGTGAAAACACTTTAATAACCGATGAACCTATTGATAAAGGCGGACAAAACCAAGGTTTTAACCCTTTAGAAATTCTCGCAACATCTTTGGCAAGCTGCACCGCTGCTACACTGAGAATGTATATTGACCGAAAAGAATGGCAGGTTGAAAAAATTGAAGTAGAAGTTGAGTTGGAAAACTTTCCTTTAACAAAAATGGCGATTTTTAAAAGAAACATCAGTTTTGAGGGCGCAAATCTAGACGAAGAACAAATGAAAAGACTCAACACTATTGCAGATGCTTGTCCGGTTCATAAAATATTAACTAACGAAATTGAAATTCAAACCAAATTTTCTTAAAATATGATAGAAATACAACAAAAAAACGACGAAAAACACGGAAGTTTCGAAGCTCTTATCGACGGAAAACACGCCGGTTTAATGACTTACACTTGGGCTGGAGAACAACGATTCATTATCGATCACACCGAAGTTGAAGAAATCTATAATGGAAAAGGTGTTGGAAAAGAAATGCTTCTCGCCGCTGTACAATTTGCAAGAGAAAATCATAAGACCATTATCCCACTTTGTCCTTTTGCAAAGGCGAGTTTTCAAAAAGATAAAGAGATTCAGGATGTATTAATTTCGTAAAATTTTCACATTTAATTTGTTCCCAAATATGAAAAATCTTTACCAATACCTTTTATTTTTTGCATTTTTTACCTTCATTTTTTTTTCAGGGGCAATCAGTGCAAAATCTTTTGAAAAAAAAATCTTTGCTAATGATTCTTTAATTTTAGAACAAAAAAAGCAAAGTAAGGAAATTGCGACACTCGAGAAGAACAAAAAATACTTCAACGAAAATAGCATTAGCCGAAAACAGAACCATATTCTGTCTAAAATCGATGCTTCTATTCGGGAAGGAAGCCTCGTTTTGAAAAAAGGTATCGATTACAAATATTTGGTTTCAAGTTTAAAGAGTATTAAAAAAATAAAAGTTTATGCTTTACAAACAGTACTTCAAAACCCTGAAAAAATACAATCGGTAAGAAATGTAACGCTTACTTCGACCACGCTAAACGAAATTTTAAGCAATACTGAAGAGCAACTAAAAAAAATTGATGGCAATCAAAAAGCGCTTACCAATAGCCAAACTAAAATAGATTCGCTCATTATAAATCCGGTTCTTTACCAACTTCCTTCTGATTCTAAGACAAGAGAAATCTACCTTGAAAAACTCAATAGCATTACAAAAGATGTTGATAAAATTAATACCAGATTTAAAGGCGCTTTAGACAGCATCAACAAAGTACAATTTGATGCAAGAGCTTTCAAGTTTGAGCTTCAGAATGATATTTTAGAAACAGATAAACTAAGAGCACAAATGCAGGAAAATATTTTCTCGCAAAGACACAGTTTGTTTACCGCTTCTAGCTATACTGAAAGCGTGGCTTCTTCTTTTACGTCTTCATTTATTAAAGAATTTTTCCTTGTTTTATTTTATGTTGGCAACCACACCCATCTTTTTCTTTTTATGATTTTAGGAACTTTAATCATTGGAACCTATCTTAAAATTTTAAAAAACAAATATAAAACAACAGGATTGTTAGGCGATTTCAAATATAGAATTCAGCTTTTTAATCATCCTTTTATCGTTGCATCGGTTATTTCTGTTACAATTACTCATTTTTTCTTCAACCATCCTCCGTTTTCATTTCTATGCCTTATTTGGATTTTCTTATTGATTGCTTTTAGAATTGTCTCCAGAAAAACAAATTCGCAAGCACAGAAAAAATACTGGAGAATAAATACATTGCTTATTCTCTGCGCATTTTTCTCGAACAATCTATTGCTTCCTTCTTTTGGTGAAGTTGTATTTTTACTACTTCTGTCTTTAGCAACAATATCTCTTCATCTTTGGTATTTTATTAAACACAGGGAAAACTACAGAGAAATTTACAGAGGTATATTTATAGCCATTTCCACCATGCAATTTATAGGTCTTATTTTTTTACTTATAGGAAATTACAATCTTGGAAAAGCATTTATTGTAACGGGATTAATTACGGTTTTTCTTACTCACATTTTACTATTTACTTTGTCTAAAACATTAGACATTTTCAGGTATTCAGATTACATTCAGACGCAATCTGCAGACGAAAAAAGTGAAATTAATCTTTTGGAATACGAATCTCATGAAATTTCATCACTACGATATATTATTCTTTTTTCGGGTTGGTTTGTACTTATTTTTAGAGGAACCTATTGGTATCAAAGCACTACGAAACCTATCTCAGAAGCACTTACTAAAGAAAGAAATATTGGCGATTTCACTTACAGTTTTCAGAATATTCTATTTTTCTTCGCGGTAATTATTTCGGCAGTTGTTATTTCAAAAATCGTTTCATTTATTTCTACAACCAATCAAGAAAAGACAGAAAAAAAACAATTAGGAAGCTGGCTTCTTCTCATCAGAATTGGGATTGTTTCTTCCGGAATCATCATGGCATTTGTTATTGCAGGTTTTCCTTTAGACCGTATCACCATGATTCTTAGTGCACTTGGCGTTGGTATTGGTTTAGGACTTCAATCTATCACCAATAATCTTGTAAGTGGCATTATCCTCGCTTTTGAAAAACCCGTAAATATTGGCGATATTATTGAAATGAACGGACAAACCGGTCAAATGAAATCCATCGGAATTAGAAGCAGTATCATTAAAACCTTCGACGGAGCCGATGTCATTATGCCGAATGGTGAACTTCTTAACCAAAACGTAACCAACTGGACTTTAAGCAGCAATAAAAGGCGTTATGAAATAACTATCGGCGTAGAATATGGCACAAATTTGATGTTAGCAAAAACAACTTTAGAAGAAATACTTGGCTCCAATGATTCAATTCTTACAATTCCTGAACCTATAGTTTGGGTAACCGATTTTGATGAAAGTTCAATTAATTTGGTGGTTAAATATTGGGTAGCCCATTTCTTACACGGTAATGATGTGAAAAGTGATTTGATTTTAAAAATAGACGCAAAATTTAGAGAATTAGGAATAAATATACCATTTCCTCACCGAGAAATTATTTTTAAAAACTTCCCCGAAAATTCTCAGCAAGATAATTTAGAATAACATCATTCAGGAAAATACTTTTTTTAAGACAGTTATTAAAAAAACTATATTTGTAAAATTTTAAAATTTTACAATGAATCCTGGAACAACGCTATTAATTTTTGTTTTTGTTTATTTCGTGGGGCTTTTGGTGATTTCTTATTTCACCAGCCGAAATTCAGACAACCAGTCTTTCTTCATCGGAAACAAAAAAAGTAAATGGTGGCTCGTTGCCTTCGGAATGATAGGAACCAGCTTAAGTGGCGTAACCTTCATTTCAGTTCCCGGAACGGTTGGGAAAATGACCGGAAGCGAATACATTTTTGGCGGTTTCGAATACTACATGATGGTAATTGGCTTTTTCATCGGGTATTTTATTGTGGCTGCAGTTCTACTTCCGCTCTATTACAAGATGAATCTCACGTCGATTTACACGTATTTAGGAAAGAGATTTAATGTTGAAGCACATAAAATTGGTTCGGTTTTCTTCATTGTTTCCAGAGCGATTGGGGCGACTGCGAGATTATATTTGGTGGTCAATGTTTTACAGATTTTCCTTTTAGAAGGTTTGGGAGTTCCGTTTTGGGTAACTGCTTTGGTACTTTTATTAATGGTACTTTTATACACTTTTGAAGGCGGTGTAAAAACCATCGTAATTACCGATACGTTGCAAACTTCGTTTATGATTATCAGTTTGGTGGCGTGTATCGTTTATATTTTATCTAATTTAAATCTTTCTTTTGGAGAAGCTTACACGATTTTAGAACAGAAAAACTACACTCATTTCATCAATTTTGACCCTAATTCTAAAACTTTTTTCCTTAAAACTATTTTAGGCGGAATTTTTATTACCATTGCGATGACAGGTTTAGACCAAGAAATGATGCAGAAAAACATCTCGGTAGACAACCTGAAAAACTCTAAGAAAAACATGCTTACTTTCGCAGGAACTTTGCTTTTTGTTAATTTGGCTTTCCTATTTTTAGGAGGTTTGCTTTATCTTTTTGCCATTCAAAATGGTGCAGAATATGGTCAAATGATGAATGGAGATGTTGCAAGTAATATTTTCGGGTTTAAAGACGCTTCAGGAAATATCAAAAACATTATGGGAGACGATCTTTTCCCTGCACTTTCACTTCAAGGGCATTTCCCGATGATTATTTCGGTAATATTTATTATTGGTTTAATTTCTGCGCTTTTCCCTTCTGCAGATGGCGCTTTAACGGCGGTTACCAGTTCGTACTGCGTAGATTTACTCAACCTAAATGAAGACAAAAACAAATCTGAAAAAGAGAAAAAACGTTTAAGAATGAAAGTTCATTTAACGTTTACGGCAGTTTTCTTCATTCTAATTATGGTTTTCAAAGCGCTAAACGACAAATCTATCGTTTACCTCATCATGGAAATTGCGGGTTACACGTACGGACCACTTTTAGGACTTTTCGCCTTCGGAATTTTCACTAAATTTCAGATTTCAAAAAAATATTCAATCCTTACAGTTACCTTAATTGCGCCATTTGTAACGTATTTAATCAATTATCTAGTCACAGAACACACCAATTACAGAATTGGCGTAGAATTGATTATTCTAAACGGATTATTAACGTTTATCGGTTTATGGTTGGTGAAGAATAAGAATTATTTGAAGGTGGTGTAATTTTTTATTTGGGCAGCTTAAACCGCTGAAGTTTATCCTGAGCCTGTCGAAGGCTACCCGCTTTTTTGTGCCTAAGCTTTTGCCACACTTACAAAAAGAACTCCACTCAAGTCGGGCTGCGAAAAACCTTTAACTAGATCGAGATTAAAAACAATATTTATTTAAATTTTAACAAACACCTGCATCATTTCGCAGGTGTTTTCGTTTCCGTAAGCCACTAAAAAATTGTAGCTTTGTGTGCAATTAAATCTAAAAGAATGAGCAAAAGCATCGAAGAGCTGAAAACGCTTACTACACAGATCAGAAGAGATATTTTAAGAATGGTTCACGCTGTAAATTCTGGTCATCCAGGTGGGAGTTTAGGCTGTACAGAATTCTTCACGGCACTTTACGGAAAAGTGATGAATTACAAACTTCCTTTCACTATGGAAGGTAAAAACGAAGACCATTTCTATCTTTCTAACGGGCATATTTCACCGGTTTTCTACTCTACTTTGGCAAGATTTGGCTTCTTCCCTGTGGAAGAACTAAGTACTTTCAGAAAATTAGATTCAAGATTACAAGGTCACCCTACAACTCACGAAGGTTTACCAGGAATTAGAGTAGCTTCTGGCTCTCTAGGACAAGGACTTTCTGTAGCTTTAGGAGTTGCACAAGGTAAAAAATTAGACAACGATACTTCTCTGGTTTACACACTTCATGGTGACGGAGAATTGCAGGAAGGACAAGTTTGGGAAGCTTTCATGTATGCAGCAGCAAAAAAAGTAGACAATATTATTGCTACGATTGATTACAATGGGCAACAAATCGATGGTAGCACAGACCAAGTACTTTCTTTAGGTGACCTTCATGCAAAACTAGAAGCTTTTGGATGGACAGTTTTAGAAGAGAAAAACGGAAACGACCTTGAAGCCGTAATCGGAATCATGGAATTGGCAAAAACAGAAACCGGAAAAGGAAAACCTGTTGCAATTATTCTTCATACCATTATGGGGAACGGAGTAGATTACATGATGGGAACTCACGCTTGGCACGGAAAAGCGCCAAATGATGAGCAATTAGATACAGCTTTCAAACAATTATATTTAGAAGCTCCGGCGGATTACTAATTATAAATGATTATTGATAAGTTATAAATGATTTTTGAAGCTTTTTAAAACTTCATTCATCAACTATCATTTATCAATTATTAAAAATTTAAAAAATATGAAATATACATATACAGAAAAAAAAGATACACGTTCAGGATTCGGAGCTGGATTAGCTGAATTGGCAGATACAAACCCAAATGTAGTTGCACTTTGTGCAGACCTTATCGGTTCTTTAAAGATGGAGAAATTCATCGAAAAAGCTCCTGAAAGATTTTACCAAACCGGGATTGCAGAAGCAAACATGATGGGATTGGCTGCAGGTTTAAGCATCACAGGAAAAATTCCTTTCACGGGAACTTTCGCCAACTTTTCTACTTCGAGAGTGTACGACCAAATTCGTCAATCTATCGCTTATTCAGATAAAAATGTAAAAATCTGTGCTTCTCACGCAGGTCTTACTTTAGGTGAAGACGGAGCAACGCACCAGGTTTTAGAAGACATCGGAATGATGAAAATGCTTCCGGGAATGACGGTAATTAACACTTGCGATTACAATCAAACAAAAGCGGCGACACTTGCCATTGCAGAACACCATGGTCCTGTTTATTTAAGATTCGGAAGACCTGTAGTTCCTGTATTTATTCCGGAAGATATGCCTTTCGAAATCGGAAAAGGAATTCTTTTACAGGAAGGAACAGATGTAACGATTGTTGCAACTGGCCACTTAGTGTGGGAATCTTTGGTTGCTGCAGACGAATTAGAAAAAGAAGGAATTTCTTGTGAAGTTATCAATATCCACACAGTTAAACCTTTAGATGAAGAAATCATCCTAAAATCAGTTGAAAAAACCGGTAAAATTGTAACAGCAGAAGAACACAACTACCTTGGTGGTTTAGGAGAATCTGTTGCAGGAATGTTAGCAAGAAAAAGACCTACAAGACAAGAATTTGTGGCGGTAAACGATACTTTCGGAGAATCTGCAACTCCAGCAGAATTAATGAAGAAGTACAAAATAGACGCTGAAGCGGTAAAAGAAGCGGTGAAGAGAATTTTAGCGTAATTTCTACAATACATACAACAAAAGGAGGTCAAAACAGACCTCCTTTTTTCTTTTATGTTTACTAAAACCTAGCTTACCTTATGCCAAGTTTGTGTTTTAACGGTAATTCCCATAATTAAAGCTTTCACTTTTAAAGTATTACCATCTCTTTCTAATTCTGTATTGTAGCTTTTTCCATCTTTTGGATTAGTGATAGTACCATCTCCAAACTCGTCGCCGTCTTTTACAATACCTCTAATGATTTCTAAACCAATAAGTGGTTTATTTTTACGATCGTCTTTACACTTTACGCAATTGTTATTTTCAGGTTTTATCAAAAGCTGTACAATTTTTCCGTAATATTTTCCGTCATTTTTCTTAAATATTTCTACGATAGATTTCGGTTTTCCGGTTTCGTCGTCTATGGTTTTCCATTTTCCTTCAATCTGTGCAAAAGAGAAAACGCTTACAAGAGAAAATGCTATCGTCAACAATAATTTTTTCATATGATAAAGTTTAATTTTAATTATAGATTTTTAAATTCTTACTAAGTTAAAAATATAAATTAATTTTAAACAAACAAACATTTTTATTATCCAAAGCATAAATAGTAATACTTTGAAGAAATTATTTTTTTAAACAGTTCTTAAACATCAATTTAATTTTCTGTTCATCACTCTATCCATATAATCCTGATACCAGGCTTTAGCAAGGAGTTTTCCTTTTTCAATTTCCACATTTTTCACCTTCCCTAGAAGGTTATTTTCAAAACCTAAATCCGACTTCAAATACAATCCTGTAATTTCTTTTCCATCGAACCTATACAGATAATTTCCGATAATAAACTGCTCCGAAACACTGTCTGAATTCACAATTAAGGAAGGATACTTCTTTTCATTCACCAAACTTCTGCCCCAACTTCTTATTTTTTTGTTGTAACCAATTAAATCTGCCAAAGTTGGATAAATATCAATTTGTTGCGCTTCTTCATTATTGATTCCTTTTAAATTAAACTCAGGATTTGGCGAGTAAAAAATCAAAGGAACAGCAAAACGATTCATTGCTTTTTCATATTCAGGATAAAAAACCTGGTTGGTGTGGTCGCCTGTAAAAACAAAAATGGTATTCTTAAACCAAGGCTCTTTTTTAGCTGTTTCAAAATACTTTTTAATGGCATAATCGGTGTATTGAATAGGTTCATGCATTTCAATTTTTCCTTTTTTAAATTTGCCATTATATTTTGCCGGAATTTTAAAAGGATGATGCGATGAAGCCGTAAAAACAGTTGCCATAAACGGTTTCTGCTTTCCTACATTTTTGGCGAAATATTGCAAAAACGGTTCGTCCCAAATTGCCCACATTCCGTCAAAATCTTGGTCGCCGTGATATTCATTTAAGCCATAATAATGTTTAAATCCTAAAATATTTCCGAAACCTAAAAATCCCATCGAACCGTTTGGAGCACCGTGATAAAAAGAAGTATCGTAACCCAAATCATTACAAACCGAAACAATAGACTGTATTTTTTGGTTAGAATATGGCGAACTCGTAAATGCATCCGTTAAACTCGGAATTCCCGCCAATATACTGCTCATTCCATGAATCGACTGTCTTCCGTTGGCAAAAGTATTCGGAAAAATTAAACTTTCTTGCGCCAAACTATCGATAAACGGCGTGTAAGAAACATAATCTTTAATGTTTTTATCTTTATTAAAAGCACCAGAATATTCTCTTCCAAAAGATTCAACAATGAAAATGACAATATTCGGTCGGTTTGAGGTCTGTCTTTCGTAGATTTTATAGGGTTGAGTATGATCATTGATAAACTTTTCATCCACAAAATGTACTTCTTTGAAATTGCTCGTTCCCAACGTTCTGAAAAACGAAAACGTAGAATTTAAAACCAAATTTCCCTGAATAGGAGTTTTCACAAATTTATTGGCATCAACTAAGTTAATTGGTCTTGTACTGTGTTTAAAATCGCCGCGAATTCCGCCAACAATTAAAACCGCAGAAATACACAAAGTAACAACCGACCAAACAAAATACGGAACCAATTTCGTAGGTTTTTTATCCGTAATTTTGAATCTTTTATAGAGAAAAACCCAGAAAATCATCAAAACGACGAACCAAATAAACACAAAAGGATGTTCTTTTGCCGATGCCGCAAAAACTTTCACTATATTATTTTCATGTTTTGCTACCTGAAGCGCAGCAATGGTAAGTCTGGTTTGTGAAAATTTATAGTAAATAAAATCACCAAAATTCATCGCAAAAGCAATTCCGTTGGTAATAAAATAAAGCCAAAAAAGGAACTTTTGATACCCACTTTTGGTATTGATAACAACAGGAATTAAGCTTAAAAAAATGAACAGAACATTCACATACAAAATCGCAGTAAGGTCGAACGCAATCCCATGAAAAGCGAGATTCAAATAATCTGAAACACTTTCTACCTGAATTAAATTTTTGTTGAAAACCCAAAACAACAGTCGGGCTGCCTGATAAAAAATAAAAGCAAGAAAAATTCTGTAACACAAAACGAGAACCTCTTCTTTTCTGAATTCTTTGAAAAACTTCATGTAACTATTTCGTTTTAAAAACTTTGAGAAAATTTCATCAACACACCTATAATTAATGACGATAATCTCAGTTTTTTGCTTTGCAAATTTACGTTAAATTAACCTCAATGTAATTTTTAATTCACATTAAGCAAGGCAGAGATTTTTAAAAAATGTAATTTTGCGACTATGAATTTCATTAAAAACAATCTTGCGAACGCCATCACATTAGGAAACCTATTTTCAGGTTGCGTTGGCGCTGTACACTTGCTTTCTGGCGATTATCTTACCACTGCGATTTGTATAATTCTGTCTTTGGTGTTAGATTTTTTCGATGGTTTTGTGGCGAGAGCTTTAAAATCGAATTCCAACCTTGGTGTACAGCTCGATTCTTTGGCAGATATGGTGAGTTTCGGTTTTATTCCGGGATTGGCGATGTTTAAAATGCTAGAACCTTTTGGGAACGAAGTTTTAGGAATGCAGCTTCCTTTTGCTATTAAATATTTAGGTTTTTTCATCACACTTTTCTCTTGCTTACGATTGGCAATTTTTAATTTGGATGAAGAACAGAAATACTATTTTAAAGGTTTAAACACGCCATCCAATACGATTTTGATTTTTGGGATTTATATTTTACGTTATATCGGACATTATTCTGATGAAATTATCTTCCATTTGCATTTTACCGCTGAAACCTATTTAATAATTACTTTTTTATCGTCGTGGCTTTTAATTTCCCCAATAAAAATGATTGCGATGAAATTCAAGTCGATGAAATTACAGGATAATTATCCAAAACTGGCTTTATTGATTGGTGCGATTCTTATTTTGGCAATCTTTAAAATCGTAGGAATTCCTTTGGTGATTATATATTATATCTTGATTTCAATAATCTTTCAAAAACAGTTAAAATAAAAAGATGAAAATTTTCATTTTCAAATTAACTCATTCTCAAATTTTTAAATAAAAAAAATGAACTTAAAATTACATAAACCTCTTTGCATTTTCGATCTTGAAACCACAGGAACCAACGTAGGAAAAGACCGTATCGTTGAAATCTGTATTTTAAAAGTTAATCCAGATTCTTCCAGAGAAAGCAAAACATGGAGAGTAAATCCAGAAATGCCGATTCCTGCAGAATCTAGCGCCGTTCATGGCATTTACGATGAAGATGTAAAAGATGCTCCAACTTTCAAAGAAATTGCTGCAAAAGTGGTTGAAATGATTTCTGGCGCAGATTTGGGAGGTTTCAATTCTAACCGTTTTGATGTACCTTTGTTGGCAGAAGAGTTGTTGCGTGCAGAATTTGATTTTGATTTAAGTAAATTTAAATTGGTTGATGCACAAACTATTTTCCATAAAAAAGAGCCAAGAAATTTAGGTGCAGCTTATCAGTTTTATTGTGGAAAAACTTTGGAAAATGCGCATTCTGCGGAAGCAGATGTTTTGGCAACTTTCGAAGTTCTAGATGCGCAAGTTGGTAAATATGAAGACATTCCGAATGAGGTAAACGCTTTGAGTGAATTTACTTTCCATAATAAAAATGCAGATTTGGCTGGTTTTATCGGGTTTAATGATAAAAATGAAGAAGTTTTTAACTTCGGAAAATATAAAGGACAAGGTGTAAAAGCTGTATTTCAGAAAGATTTGGGGTATTTTGGGTGGTTACAAAACGCCGATTTCCCTTTGTACACGAAAAAAGTTTTTACTAAAATTCAGTTGACGGGAAAGTCTTAAAGGCTTTTTAACCAAAAAAGTCACAAAAGAGTTTGCAACGCTTTAAGTTCAAATGATTGCGTGTGAAAAGCTCAAAAAAGGGTTAAGCTTATTTTTATCTGCGAAAATCTGTGTAATCTGCGGGAGTTTTTTAGCGACAAAAGATTTGATTGTGTATTAAGTTCGAAAAAGGTTGAAAATATTTGATTTTCCTTTAGCACATAAAAATCTGTGAAATCTGTGGGAAATCAATCATTCATCGTAGAGAAATGCTTACTATTCAGAGAAACCAAAAAATTTAAAAAGAATGAGTAATTTGGTTAAATTCAAGTTTTATGAAACCGCATTGGAAGCCAATCGCGACAAACAAATTTTGGCTGAAAACGGCATCAATAGCTTTATTGCAAATGAACAACTGATACAATCTGATTGGTTGCTTTCGCAAGCTGTTGGCGGAATTCAGTTGCAAGTTTTTGAAGAAGACCTTGAAAATGCTGAAAAAATCTTGCAAGACTTTAAAGAAAATGAAGAATTTTCTTTGGAAGTAGAACACACTATCGATAATCCAGATTTTGATTTTGTATGTCCAAAATGTGGCTCAAATCATTTATACAAGGATGATAGTGCAACAAGTTTCTTTGGGATTTCTATTTTATCGGCTGAAAATTATGTGTGCTATTTTTGTGGGAATAAGTTTAAGCATTAGCTGGAAGATAGAAGCTGCAAGCTTAGATAAGTGAGAAGATATTCAAATAATTAAAACTTCGCTTAGGAAGTGAAAGTAAACTTTTCTTTTAAAAATAGCCCCGATTGCAACGGCATCCTTTTGTGAAGCGAAGCGGAACAAAAGATATAGTGAAAAGCGGGAAAAAGCTCCTAAAAAAAATAAGTAATAAGTAATGAAGCATAATTTTGTTTCTTTTAATAACAATAATTTATGAAAATAATCTGCATAGGAAGAAATTACAGCGAACACGCAAAAGAACTGGGAAATGCCATTCCTGATAAACCTGTAATCTTTATAAAACCCGATACTGCGGTTTTGAAAGGAAACGATTTCTACATTCCTGAATTTTCTAATGATGTACATTATGAATTGGAAGTGGTGGTAAAAATCTCGAAAGGTGGCAAATACATCCAAAAAGAAACGGCGCACAAACATTATGACGAAATTGGTTTAGGAATCGATTTTACGGCAAGAGATGTGCAAAGCGAGCTGAAATCTAAAGGTCTACCTTGGGAATTGGCAAAAGGTTTTGACGGTTCTGCTGTGGTTGGAAATTTCTTTAAGAAAGAAAATTATAATCTTGAAGCTTTACAGTTTTCTCTTTTGAAGAACAAAGAAAAAGTTCAGGATGGGAATTCTAAAGACATGATTTTCGCTATTGATGATATTATTGCGTTTGTTTCGCAATATTTTACGTTAAGAGTAGGAGATTTAATTTTTACAGGAACGCCAGAAGGTGTTGGTAAAGTTTCTGAAAACGATGTTTTGGAAGGATACCTAGAAAATGAGAAGATTTTAGATATTCGAGTGCTGTAAAATTTCGTTTTCGGCATTATTTTTTGTACCTTTAATGAAAACCATTCACTAAACTTAAAGCTATGATTAATATAGTAGTGCCGGTAGATTTCGGCGACAAAACAGATTATCTAATAGAAGGAGCAATAAAATTTGCTAAACAGTTAGGAGCTAAAATAAACCTTATCCATGTTGCTCCCATGGAAATTGGTTTCGCTATCGGAGATATGGGATATCAATACTTTCCTGAAATTGAAGAGAACGAAATAAGAGAAGAACTTCTTTTGCTTAATAAGCTGAACCAAAGAATTCTTGCGCATGATGTTGCATGCGAACATTTATTAAAACAAGGTGTTGCTAAAGAAATCATTCTGCAGTATGCTGACGAAAAAAATGCAGATTACATCGTAATGGGATCCCATGGAAGAAGCGGTATCTACGATGTTTTTGTTGGAAGTCTCACCAAAGGAATTACTAAAGATTCTAAAATCCCTGTTTTGGTTTTACCAATACATGATTAACGAAACAAGCATAATAAAAAGACCGATCAAATAAACATTTGACCGGTCTTTTTCTATATAACCAATTAATTAACCTTCTTTTTTGTAGATCTTTGGATCGTAATAAGGATGCTTTCCTTCTGTAGGAGAATAGTAATCTTTGTCTTTATCACCTCCAAGATTCACTACCAAAACGTAGCACCAGTAAGTGAAAAGTACACAGCAAACTATAAATAGAATCCAGTTTAATACGTTTCCGAAGGTATCGTAAAAACCGAAAGACCATTTGAAAACTTTGCTTAAGAATAGAAAGAAAGACGTCATTATTTTCCTTTTTTAAATTAACTTTGCACAAATTTATAAAAAATGTTTAAATTACTTTCAAAAGAAAGCAATATTTTTTCAATTCCGGTGTATATCGGTTTTCTTCTTTTCGTAGTAATTCTATTTAATATATTTGATTTCAGCACTTTAGGAGCAATTATTACTGCTATAACCTTTTTGGGAGTTGCGCTCGCCTATTTCTGTTTCAACAGTATTGCGCTCAATTATCAGACCCATCTCCCACTTTTACTCTATACAGTGTTTATTTTTGGGCTTTATCCCGGTCATCTCGACCTCGGTGTTGCGGTTGCATTACTTACCAATTCGTTTTTATTGCTTTTATTAACGAGTACCAATGAAGATTTAAGGAAAAAATCTTACGTTTTGGTAGGTGCAATTACTTCTCTAAATTTTATATTTCTACCTACAACCTGGCCAATGGCGGTATTTGTAGTCATTCACGTTTTTGCAACTTCTGAGCGTGTAGGTCTTAATATTTTCAGGTTTTTATTGGGAGTTGTTTTAATTGCGTTTAATTATTTTTCTATCGCATACTTTTTTAATATGAGAGAATGGGATGCTGTATATTTTCCGTTTGGAAAAATGTGGCCTTTAGAAGATTACCGCGCACTTCTACCTCTTACTCCAATTGCATTAATGCTGATCTACGCCGTGTATGATCATTTTAAATATTACAATCAAAAGAGCCCCATAAGTCGTTATAAATATACTTTTCTGCTGGTTTTTTCTCTAGCACAGCTTGTTACCATCATATTGTATATGAATAAAAATTATGAATATCTTATGTTGTTGGCATTTCCGGTGACTATCATTTTAAGCAGAATGCTAAGATTCTTACCTAAATACTGGATGAAAGAGGTAAGTCTTTGGCTTATTATCATCAGTTTGGTAAGCTACAGAGTTTTGCTTGAAGTAAATTTAATTTAACTAAAAAAAAAGATTATGATTCAAATAGATGATAAATTAATTTCTGAAGATATTTTTTCTGAAGAATTTGTGTGCAACCTAAGCAAATGCAAAGGTGCGTGTTGTGTGGAAGGCGATGTGGGAGCTCCTCTTGATAAAGAAGAGCTTGAAATTCTCGATAATATTTACGACAAAATA
Organism: Chryseobacterium sp. HNCC26DJ239; assembly: GCF_057180445.1. Taxonomy (NCBI): domain Bacteria; kingdom Pseudomonadati; phylum Bacteroidota; class Flavobacteriia; order Flavobacteriales; family Weeksellaceae; genus Chryseobacterium; species Chryseobacterium sp. HNCC26DJ239. The sequence goes on along the minus strand of NZ_JBXUGJ010000003.1, from coordinate 425,565 downwards.
AAACCTTACCTTACCGCAGAAGGAATAAAAGCGCTTGATGAACAAGGAACTTGGACCACCGACCCGATGGACGGAATGTACGTAACACCAATGGTGGAAGACAGAGAATGCGCCTACGTAACTTTCGACGAAAAAGGAATTACCAAGTGCGGAATCGAAAAAGCGTACGAAGACGGGGTTGTAGATTGGCAAAAACCCATTTCTTGCCATCTTTACCCTATCAGAATTACAGAATATTCTACTTTCTCTGCATTAAACTATCACGAATGGAAAGTTTGCAGCGACGCTTGTACTCTCGGAAAAGAATTGCAAGTTCCTGTGTACAAGTTCCTAAAAACACCTTTAACCAGAAAATATGGTGAAGATTTCTACAATACTTTAAGCGATGTTGCTGAAGAGTGGAAGAAGGAATATGGTGAGTAATAAGTTTGAGAGTTTGAGAGAAATTCAATAACTCAAATCATAAAAACAAACAACCGCAGAAAAAAAATCCTGCGGTTGTTTTCATATATAATCGACTAAAATTATTTTGCAACTGTAGCTTTTACAGCTTTTGGAGTTTCCGTTTTGGGGGCGTTTTGCCATCCATCTTCAGGCATTAACGTCGCTACAATTCTGTTTTTAGACAGATATTTTTTCGCAACATTTTGAAGGTCTTTTACGGTAAGTGCTTTTACTTTTTCCTGATAATTTAGGATTTCATATTTATCGCTTCCATCCAACTGATTTTTAGCTAGATTATTCATCCAGTACATATTATCTTTCATGTTGGTTTTATCGTCGTTATACTCTCCTTCTTTGTATTTATCAAGGTCTTTTTGCTCTGGTCCGTTATCAATTAACTTCTGAATTTCTGCGATTGCGCTTTTTGTTAATTTATCTGCATTTTCAGGTCCACAAGGGAAGCTTACACTAAAAGAATAGCTGTTGTATGGAACTTTTCCCATATAACCTCTTGCTCCACCACCATAAATTCCGCTTTCGTCTTCTCTAAGTTTTTCGATAACTTTAATGGTTGCCACTTCACCTAGAGCTTCCAAAGCCAAAGCTTCTTTTTCGTTGTAAGACGTTTCTCCGGAATATGTTATCTGAACCATACTTTTCGGGTCTTTTCCTTTTTTATAGGTCTTAGTGTAATCTCCAACAATAGATCTGTAGCCCGTGTCTTTAAAATTAGTGGTTTTCCCAGTTGAAGGTAAACTTGCAATGTATTGCAATACTTCATTTTTAAATTTCGCTTCATCAATATTTCCTACAAAATAAAAATGGAAGTTTCCGGCATTAGCAAATTTCTCTTTATAAATATCGTAAGCTTTTTTATAATCTGTTGCCGCCCAATCTTTTTCCATCGGGATTATCCCTACAAATCTTGGGTTTTTCTGATTTAAAAATTTCTGGTGCTCACTTGTGAAATAAAACTGAGGATTAGAAAGCATATTATCCAGCATTGCAGACTGTTTCGTTTTATACGCATTGAATGCATCCGGATTATAATTTAAACCTGTAAAATAAGCATAGATAAGCTCCATAGTTGTAGAAAGATCTTTTTGGGTAGTTCTACCTGAAATACCTTCTGTAAGCGTTCCGATGGAAGGATTTACGTTTACCTGTTTCCCTGCAAGATAATTGGTAAGATCTGCTTTAGAATAACCAGCAACACCCGCTTCACTAAGCGCTTGGAATGCAAACTGAGTTTTTCTAAAATCATCGTCATTAACTAGAGAACTTCCCCCTAAACTTCTTGAAGTAAAAACAATTTCATCGTCTTTAAAGTCTGTCTTTTTGAAGGTAACTTTCGCACCATTGCTTAAAGTCCACGTTGTGGTGCCCAATTTTGAATCTTGTTCTGTTTTTGCAATTTTTCCTTCAGATTTAAATGGCTTTACAAGATTTTTTATGGTGGCCTTTTCTTGGTAAGGCTTCAAATCTGCCATTTTTACATCATCAAAAGTTTTTAAAACTGCTGCTTCAGTAGGCATTGCAACGTTGTCTTTTTTAGGACCTGTAATTACAATTACTCTACTGTCGTCTTTCACCATTTTTTTAATTACCTCGTTGGTTTGCGCCAAAGTTACGGTTGGTAAAAACGTTTTTGTGTCTTCATATTCCCACGTAATTCCCGGGATTGCTTCGCTCTCAAGGAAGTTTCTTACATATTCATCTACTAAAACATCGCTTTCCGTTTTATCTCTGTTGTTGTAACTTCTTTCTGTATTCGACAAAATTTGTGCTTTCGCTCTGTCTAATTCGCCTTGTGTAAAGCCGAATCTTTTCGCTCTTTCTGTTTCTTCAAGAAGAACTTTTAACGCATTAAGCTGTGTTCCTTCTTTCACCATAGCAAAACCTTGGAAAGCTTCTTTGGTTCTCGCATAGGTTCCACCATGATAAACTGAGCCAAATGTAAATGGAGGATTGTTTGAGTTTACAAGCTCTCGCAATCTGTTATTCAACATTGTTGAAGCCAGGTTTTCAATTAAACTTTGGTTGTATTGCTCTACCGTAACGTCTGGTTGATACGCTTCTGAATCTTTCATAACAAACTGAACCATAGAACTTGTCGCATCCGGATCAGTTTCAATCGCTACTAAAGTTTCTTTGTGATTCGGAAGGTCATAAACTTTTCTTTCTCTAGGTTTTGAAGGATTTTTGTACTTCGAGAAGTTCTCTTTAATCTTTTTTTCAACCTCATCTACATTGATATCTCCTACCACCACAATCGCCATTAAATCTGGTCTGTACCAATCTTTATGAAATTGTCTGATAACATCTGGTTTAAAGTTTTGAAGAACGTCTTTTGTCCCAATTGGAAGTCTGTTTGCATACTGAGATTTATACAGCATTTTAGGCAAATATTTATCCGACATTCTTTTGTCTGCGCCTAAACCTAGTCTCAATTCTTCCAAAACAACACCTCTTTCTTTGTTGATTTGCTCATCGGTAAGCGTCGCGTTGAAAGCCCAATCTTCCATCACCTTTAAACCAGAATCTAAATTCCCCGGTTTATCTAAAGGAACAGGAAGCATATAAACTGTCTCGTCGAAACTTGTGTAAGCATTTAAGTGTTGTCCGAATTTCACTCCGATAGACTGTAGAAAATCTACGAGTTTGTTGTCTGGAAAGTTTTTGGTTCCGTTGAAGTTCATGTGCTCCATAAAGTGAGCAAGACCTCTTTGGTTTTCGTCTTCAAGAATAGAACCGGCGTTAATCGCCAATCTGAAATCTACTTTTTTCTCTGGTAATGTGTTTTTTTTGATGTAGTACTTCATTCCGTTTGAAAGAGTACCGATTCTTACAGATGGGTCTGTTGGAATGTTTTGTGCGAAAGTAATAGACGACATAAGTACGACTGTCGCTACTGACAATAAGATTCTTTTCATGCAATTGATGTATTATTAATTTTCGTTACATTAACGTGATAAAATTAAAAATATTATTCACAATAAAAAGAAAATAAAACCCGATAGTGAGTTAAATATTAGTTAAAAAATAAGCCAGAACAATGTTCCGGCTTATTTTATTGATTTTACGATATCCTTAGATTTTAAAATCTTCGTCTGTAACTCCCGAGTTGATGGTAACTTTAGTTGTTTTAATCGATATTTTCTGGCCATTTCCTTCTGCTTCAATTAGCTCTGGAAATTTAATTCCGTCTACAGTAAGGTAGCTTTTTACGATGGCACTTCCCTGATTTGTTTCAGATTTATATAGAAGACCTGTAGATGCATCAAAGAAGAATTTCCCCTTTTCAGAAGTAAGCACGTTATACGCTTTACCCTCTAATTGCTCAGTAGCAACAGTTGTAAAACTTGCTGCATCATATCCTAAAGCGTCGATAGTTTTTCCTTTTTTAAGCTCAGGAAGAGTTTCTGCAGGGATATCCATCTTATTACCCATTTGGTTAATAACTCCTTTTTCTCCATCAAAAACCTGAGACATCTCTTGTCCCATAACGCTTTGTACAGATTTGAATTTATTACCCATTTTCTTTGTCGTCATAGACAATTCCATCCCTTGTACAGACATTGTATTATCTGTAATGGTGGTTTTCACCGCTTCAAGTTTTGCTTTTCCTCCTAAAGCTACCAAATAATTATCTATAACTGTTTGTGCTGTAAGTTGAGATTTTGCAGTTGCTGTCGTTGCTTTTGCAGGTGCTTTCTGAGCTGCAACTGGTGCAGAAACCGCTAAAGCAAATATAAATGGAAGAATGATTTTTTTCATTTTAAAATTAAGTTTTAAGGTGTAAAGATATAGTTTTTTTCAAATAAAAATGCCGTTTGTGTGTACAAACGGCATTATAATATTTTCACAAAAGTGATTACTTTTTAAGTTCTTCTAAAAACTCGTCGTGAGAAATTGCAGTTTCTTTTTTCGCTGCTTTTTCCAAGATTACGTCTTTTAATTTCGCCATAGCAACTTCAGAAGAAAGTTGTCTTACTTGCTCTTGGTCTTTCAACATTTCAACAGCATACTTTTGGATTTCTTCATCACCTAAATGGTGGATTCCGTAGATTGCTAATTGATTTCTTACCAATTGCTCAGCTTGTCCTAAAACGTCTGTGTAATCAATTTTCACATCATTTTCAGTCATCAATTTACCTTCGATGATTTGATATTTCAATTGATTTTTTTCAGCTTCAAGAATTTCTTTTGCTTGTTCTTCAGATTGGATGTTTTGGTTAGAGAATAGTAACCATTTTACCAAGAAGTTCTCAGGAAGTTTTACTTCTTCTTTCTCAGTAACCTGCTCCAACACTTTGTTTACGAAGTGTACGTCTGCATTTTGCTGGAAGTATTCGTCTAGTTCAGTTTTTACTTTTTCTTTAAGCGCATCTTCAGTAGTGATGTTTCCTTCTCCGTAAACTTTATCGAAAAGTTCTTGGTTTAGTTCAGCTAATTTCAAGCTATAGAAATCTTTTACTTTCACTTCTACTTCAGCGTGGTGAAGGTGCTCTACTTCTTCTTTAGAGAAACCAAGTTCTTTTGCAAGCTCTTCGTTTTCAGCTAAAGTTTCTTTAGCAACTTTCACAGAACCGTCCATTTTCAAAGACTTAACCAATTTGAAAGCTTCTTTGTTTTCAGCATTGATTAAAGCACTTTTTGGAGCATGGTGGTGCTCTCCTTCAGCATCTTCTTCTACCACTTGAGAAATCTCTAGAGCTACGTAAGAATCTTTGTTGATTTTTTCTTGAGGCTCTTGTGCAGCGAAACGCTTTTGCATGTTTTCGATGCTTTTATTGATTTCTTTCTCAGAAGCTTCTACTTTGTAATGAGGCGCTTCATATTTAGCAAGATCAATAGAGAATTCTGGTTCAAAACCTACTTCAAAAGCCACTTCGATCTTATCTGCGTTGTAGTTAAGTTCGTTTACCGGCTGTGGAACAGGCTGTCCTACCAATCTTAATTTGTTTTCGTTTACGTAGTTATTAAGAGCATCAGAAACTTGCTTGTTGATTTCTTCAAACGCGATTCCTGCTTCATATTGTCTTCTTACCATGCTCAAAGGCACTTTACCTTTTCTGAAACCAGGTACTTGTGCATTTTTAGCATAATTGATCAACTGCTTCTCTACTCTATCTTTGTAGTCAGATTTTTCTAATGTAACTGTAAGCAATGCACTTACATCATCATGATTTTGAGCTGTAACGTTCATTATCGATTAAATTTTTAGGTTGCAAAAATATAAATTTTTTATTAAAATACGTCTATGCTATTCTTAATAAAAACATAAAAAAAGGCATTAATTACTAATGCCTATCAAAACTCATTTATTTTTATTAAATATTAATGTACTTCCACAACAATATCCACATCGGTTTCACCACCTTGAGTTTGCCCTAATTGATTACTCGCAGAAGGATAGTCTTGGTTTACTGCTGTAGGATTGTGAACCAACTTAATGTTCACTTTTCCTGTTGGCAATACGGAATTTACTGTCCATTCAGTTTTTAAACCCAGTTTTTGATTATCGGTTCTAATAATATCATTGGCAGATCGTAAAACTGTAAAATTAGCATCCGCCAAAGCATAAGTAATGAAATGATGGTCTTTTTCTTCCTCAATTTCTTCTGAAGAATCGTAATGATCGCCATGTTTTATTTGAAAATCTAACTCGGTTGAATACGTATTTCCAGCCACCAAATGAATATGATTATCCGCAACTCCCGAAATCACATTTACAGTCTGAACATCGGTTGCATCGGCTTTATTGGTAACCTTCAAGACTACTCTTCCGATTTCGTCGTGCTCGAAAACGTCTTCCGGAACGGCATCGTCTCCGTTTCTACAAGAAGAAATAATAAATGCAGCCAATAAAACTAAACTAAGTTTGAATATATTTTTCATAATAATTTTAAATGTTATAAGTATCCGTTTTTTATCAAAAGAAAATTTTTAACGCTTACGTCGACAAGCTCAGTAACCTTATTTTTTGACTCCGATAAAAAGTGGACGAAAAAAAAGGTAAATAATTAAAAATTGTATTTCAGAGTAACTACAAAGTTTCTTCCCGGCTCGTACATGTAATATCGAAGACGGTTCAGGTATTCTTTGTACTCTGTATTAAAAATATTGTTGATTCTGAAATTCACATTCAGATTCTTCACAATATCTGCTCCTACAGAAGCATTAAAAATTGAATAAGCAGCTGGTGTAGAACTGAAATCGACTACTTCATTATACTCTACTCCATCTTTAATAAAGGTAACCGGAAGATTTCTAATCGGGTAACGATTTTGCTTGAAAGTTGTTTGATTTTCTAAGCTTAGATAGAAATTTTTAGGTTTATTTAGAGTAAAATCTAATGAATTTCTCAGCTTTGCAGGCATCATCAAAATCAGTGGTTCATCATTCGAAAGGTCGTCACCTTTCAAAATGCTAAATCCAGATTTCCATTTGATGTTATCGGTAACTTTTAGTTCCGCATCAGCATCAACACCAAGAATTCTCGCTTTAATTTGTTGATACGTCCACACCGGGAAAACTCCACGATTGGAATTCATCACGCTCGTCGGAATTTGATTAATAAAATTCCCCGAACTCATCAAATAAGGGTTTATTTCCACATGAAGACCTTTCAACACATTAAATTGTCCTGCCAAAGAAAGATTCACATTATAAATTGTTTCTTTTTGAATGCTTAAATTTCCTTCTTCCATAATCGCAGCAGAATGATGTAATCCGTCAGAAAAAAGTTCGGCTGGATTGGGCGTTCTTTCAGCCCTGGAAAGATTTAATTTCAATTCAACATTCTCAAAAGGCTTATAATTTAAACCCAAATTTGCCGATACATTATGATAGTCTAAAATAGGTCTTGTAAGCGTTCTGCTTCCCGATTCGCTCACCACAAATTCTGGGAAAAGTTCTTGATAATTGGCTTCCCATTTATCGGTATCATAATATTTATAAGCATCATATCTGCTGAAATCATATCTTACTGCTGCTTCTGCATTCAATTTAGAAGTAAATCTATATTTGAAAACAGAAAAAGCTCCCGCATCGTAGCGATAATAATCTGGAATTAAACGTCTTGCTTTCGTTGCAGGATTCGGGTAATTATCCTGAAAATTTCCAGAAATACCACTTTCCAAGCTCCAATTTCCTCTTTCTAAAAGATGAACAAGACTTGCAGAATGCGTTATCAATCGAAGATCCATCGAAGGAAGGTCGTTCAAATCACCTCTCCTAATGTCGTATTCTTTTCTTCTGTTTAATTGAAAACTATACTGAAAACTCAGTTTCCCAAAATCTGCAAACCTTTTATAAGCCGAAATTTTCGCTACATGGTGCTCTACTTCTTGCTTGGGATGGTCAATATCATAACTGAAATTATCTAAATAATAAGACTGTCCGAAATTCACCGCATTGTAGAAATCTTCCGGGCTCGATAAATGCGCGCCTTTGTAAATTCCAAACTCCTGGTTTACACCGCTGTACGACACATCAAAACCTTGCTTAAAACTATGATTCCCGAAAGAAAAATTAAACGAATTAAATTCCTGACCAGTATTTTGCAAAGTATGATGCGGAATGTATTGGTCACCGGTTTTTCTGTACGTTCCACCCGTCTTTACAAACCATTGGTTTTGCCAGGTTTTTGCAGCATTTACGCCAATTTCGCCACCTCTTCCGTTAGAAATTCCCGATAAACGTATATTTCCCATCACGGTATCTTTCTTCGGTAAAACTGCGGGTTCCAAAACCACAACACCACCAACTCCTTCATTTCCGTACTTCAATGCTGAAGCGCCTTTAATGACATCAATATGTTCAAAATCGTTCACATCGATATTGGGAGCGTGCTCTACACCCCATTCTTGCTCTGCCATTTTCACACCGTTGTTTATGGTAGAAATTCGGCTTCCATACAAACCTCGAATGACGGGTTTGGCGATATTATTTCCGGTTTTCAACGTAGAAACTCCGGATAATTTTGACAATAGATTTCCTAGATTTTCAGTAGAATTTCTTTCAATTTCCGAGTGATCCAAAGTCGTCATCACCACAGAACCTTTGGTTTTATGACTTCCGTGGATAGTAACGGTCTGAATTTCTCCTACATGATGTTCTAGCGTAATTGCCAAATGCAAATCTCTATCGACTCCCACATTTTCAGTATAATTGTCGCATTGCGGATGTTTGGCAACGAGCTGATAATTTCCTGCAGGAATTTTTGTAAAGGTAAAAACACCTTTTTTATCTGTTTTTGCAGAGAATTGCCCCAATTTCACCTCTGCATTTTCAAGCAAAGTTTTATCGTGAAAATCCTGAACAGTGCCTTGAACAGTAAAAGTTTTTTGTGCGTTTATAATCACTAATCCAAAAAGGAAAAGCATGAAGCTGTATATCAATTTCATTGTATCATAGATTAAGTACTGCATTTTGCTTATAGCGAATAGCTTTTAGCATTGTTGCAGTAGATTGACGTTTTTCAACATCAATTTTTCGTAAAAATTTTAGTGAAAATAGATTTTTACTGATGTAATTTTAGGTATAAGTTAAATACAATCAGATTTAAAACTTTGGAAAGAAACGTGTATTTAATGACGGTTTTCGCCCATTAAACAATGTAAATTCTAAAAAATTAAATTAAAAAAATCCGTAAAAGAATCTAATGATTATGAAATTGCGGGCGGGCCGCGAAGTTGAAAGGTAAATTTAGTTTGAGACCAGATTTTCTCCTGTATAGCAAAAGTCTGCTCTGCTTCGTGCGTATGTTTAATTAACGTAAAACTAAATTCTTCAGGTACAAGTGTATGTCCTGTTGCTACAAAATGACACGCAAGACAGTCGCCTTTATCTTCTTTAGCATCAGTTTTTGTAAAAGAATTATCTGATTTTTTGATTTGAAAAGTCTTCAAAGTATCAGAAAAATCGTGTTCGTGGAAAGTTTGAGAAAACAACGCAAAAAAGTAAATCCCAAACAGAAGTCTGGAGATAAAACTTTTCATTGTTCTACTTTTCTTAAAAACCATTCGGCAAAATTATAAAAAAATTAATGAAACCTGTTTAAATAAAGGTTAAAATTCGATAGTAATTTAAAGTTAACATCAAAATTCATTTAAAAAACAAACACCATAATTGATTATTTTGTTGAAATTAACAGGTCGCTCCTACGGAGCTCTGCTTTTCAAACGCATCATTAGCTATTAACAGTTTGCTCCGATGGAGCAAAAAAAAGATGAACGCTTGTTCATCTTTTTTATTAAATATATCTCAAAAATTTAGTTCAATTGAGTTCCCAAATGTTCCCATTCTTGCAAAGCAAGGTCTAGGTCTTCTTTGGTTTTGTTGTATTGTTCCAAAGTTTCGTCTGAAGGATTGCTTTTTGCAAAAGAAGCTTCGAATTCTTCAATTTTCAGCTCAAGTTCAGAGATTTTCTCTTCTACTTTTTTCAGTTTGTTTTGGATATTTTTTTGTTCTTTACTTACAATTGTTGAGGATTGTTGGTTATTGGTTGAAGGTTTTTCTTCCTCTTTTTTAACCTCAACTTTTGGAGCTTCGTTGTGTAGTTTTGCTTTTTCCGCAGAGATTTCTCTAATCGATTCTTTTTGTCTGAACTCAAGATATTCGTTGATGTCGCCTAAGAATTCTTTCATTCTACCATCACGGAATTCGTAGATTTTGTCGCAAAGCCCTTGTAAAAATTCTCTGTCGTGAGAAATTACGATAAGCGTACCTTCAAACTTCTGCAACGCCAATTTGATAATTTCTTTAGATTGAATATCCAAGTGGTTCGTAGGTTCGTCCATAATCAACGTATTGAACGGACGTAGAAGCAATTTACAAAGCGCCAAACGGTTTCTTTCACCTCCGGAAAGCACTTTCGTTTTCTTGTTCACCGCTTCACCTTGGAAAAGGAAAGAACCTAATAAATCTCTTACTCTCGGTCTGGTTTCTTCGGTTGCCGCATCTTCTGCTTCTTCCTGAACGGTTTTATTCGGCGTTAAAACTTCTTCCTGGTTTTGTGCAAAATAACCAATATTTACGTTGTGACCTAAGTTCCAGCTTCCAGAATAATCTTTAATATCACCTGCTAAAATCTTCGCTAAAGTCGTTTTCCCTTGTCCGTTTTGCCCTAAAAGCGCAATTCTATCTCCTCTTTGAACGATAAAATCTACATCATCAAAAATCTGTTTTTCGCCATACGCTTTTCCAAGATTTTCAGCTTCGAAAATTACTTTTCCAGGAACAACAGACTGCACAAAACGAATATTGAATTTAGAAACATCTTCGTTATCTACTTCAATACGCTCGATTTTGTCTAATTTTTTAATCAAAGACTGCGCAAAAGAAGCTTTTGTAGCACTCGCACGGAATTTATTGATGTTATCTTCCATTTGCTTAATCTCCGCATCCTGATTCTTTTTTGCTTGAATCAGTTTTTCGCGGCGATCTTCACGCATTACCAAATATTTAGAATAATTGGCTTTATAATCATCAACTTTTTTATTGTTAATATCGAAAGTACGGTTGCAAACGGCAGTCATAAACTGTTTGTCGTGACTTACTAGAACGATCGCTCCAGGATAATCTTTCAAGAAATTTTCTAGCCAGATAATCGATTCCATATCCAAGTGGTTGGTTGGCTCATCGAGAAGCATGATGTCGTTCTTTTGAAGAAGTAATTTTGCCAATTCGATTCTCATTCTCCAACCTCCAGAAAATTCGTCGGTAATTTTTTTGAAATCATCCGCTTTAAAACCAAGTCCGAAAAGTACTTTTTCCATATCGCCTTCCAAATTGTAGGCGTCATGGTTCATTAAAAGGTCGTTCAGCTCAGTCATTCTATTAATCAAATCTGTGTAAGAATCACTTTCGTAGTCTGTTCTTACGGTCATTTGATGGTTTACGTCTTCCAATTCATTTTTCCAAGCATTAATTTGCTCGAAAGCTTGCATGGTTTCGTCCCAAACTGTTCTTCCTTTCACAAAATCAAGGTCCTGTTTTAAGAATCCAATGGTGATGCTTCCTTCGGGAACTACATTTCCTTCATAGAAAGAAATTTCTCCAGAAAGCATTTTCAACAAAGTAGATTTACCTGCTCCGTTTTTACCAACTAAACCAACTTTATCATCTTTTTTGATGGTAAAATTGACGTTTTGAAACAAATACGTTCCTGAATGATGTAATCCTAAACCTTGAACCGAAAGCATTGATTTTTATTTAAAATTGATATTGATTTTTCGCGTGCAAAAGTACGGAAAAAATACAGGATTTAGCAGAAATAAAAAAGAGTCGCCAAAAAAGACGACTCGATAACAAAACTATTAACTAAAAAAACTTTTTTTCAATTCTGCTGAACTATGGGTTCTACATAATCTTCGGGAAGTGTGCTTTCCGCAAGATTTACAATTTTGGTTACTTCAAAAGAAGTAGGCCCTGTCTGAATAATGGCAAATCTACTGTCTGTAGTTCCTATTGAATCATGAAAAGGTGTGGCTTTTACAATTCCTTGAGGCGTTTTTACATCTGCAGTAATTTCTTTTAGCAAACAAATGCCTCTACTTTTGGCTTCCCAAGTTGTATTGGGAGTTACAGAATAACTATCATCCGAACAAAATACGCTTACATAAATTGCTTTTCCTTCTGCAATGTAAGGTGTTGAGTTTACAATTTTCACTAATGAATAAGACATAATTTCTATGATTTTGGTTATTGGCTTCCTACTCTTTTTAGGTTTTTCGGTTACACCTTGTTTTTATTTAAAGCTTTAATTAAAAGAACATTACAAAGTTGCATCAGAAAAAAATCTGTTCCTAGAGTATAAATAACCAAATAAAAAATTCCGCATTTCTACGGAATTAATATTTTATGTCTACGTTAAAAATATCATTTATCACTGCGTAAATCACAATCCCTACAGTGTTTTTAACGCCGAGTTTATCGATAATTCTCTGCCTATGACTTTCTACAGTACGCTGGCTGATAAATAGTTTTTCGGCGATTTCTTTATTGGTAAATTCCTGACAGATTAATCGCACCACGTCTTTTTCGCGTTCTGATAATTCGTCTTCAATATCAAAAAGAGACTTTTGCTTTGTCACGTTTTCTTTGAAGGTTGCCAACATTTTCAAATCTTCTTCTGACAAATACACCCCTTTTTCGTAAACGCTTTTTATAGCATGAATAAAGGTTTTCTTATCTGAGTTTTTAGGCAAAAAAGCCGAAACACCCAATTTAATCATATGACCAAACACAGAGGTTTTGTAATGGGAAGAAAGTATAATGATTTTGAGATCCGGATATAATTCTTTTACTTTTTCAACCAAAGCAAATCCATCCATCGGTTCCATTTGGATATCAGACAAAATAACATCCGGAAAGTCTTCAGCGGAAAGTTCCTGAAGTTTTACCAGAAAATCTTCTCCACTGTTCGCCATTAGATTTACAGTAATTTGCTTATCGCTGGAAAGAAGCATTTTTACCCCTTCCAAAATAAGCATCTCATCATCTACCAAAGCTATTTTTATTAAATCATTCATTTTTCAATGGTATTTTCATAATTAATCTACTTCCCTTTCCTAAAATGCTTTTCCATTTAAAATCCGCATTCATAGATTGGAGTCTTGATTCGATATTCTTAATTCCCATGCCTTTTTTCACCTTTTCATAATCAAATCCTTTCCCGTTATCTGAAATGACAGCAAAAAGCACTTTTCCGGAATCTCTGATTATAATGGTAACATCTGAAGCTTGCGAATGTTTTATTACATTGGTCGTAAACTCCTGTATAATGCGGTAAATCTGTACCTCAACAAAAATATTTTTCTTTTGATACGCCTTCGTCTGGAAAAGAGTTATGTTGATACTTTTAGATAGATTTACAATTAATTCTTCTACATAAAGAATAAAACCTAACTTTTCTAAATTTACCGGATACAAACTATGAGAGATTTTTCTGGTAGAATCTACCAATTCTTTAATTTGCCCAGAAATTACTTTGGAAGCGTTTTCATCTTCAATTTCTATGTTTTGAAGCCATAGAGAGAGAATATTTAAACGATTTCCCAAATCATCATGCACAGCTACCGCAATTCTTTTACGTTCTTCTTCCTGAGCTTTTACGTTTTCTAGCGCTAAATCTTTCTGATGCTGAATTTCCGCTAAATTTTGAGCATCTTTTTCTTTAATAATGCGGTCTACAAAAGTTTTGTAAGCTAAAAGAATAAAGAATACGACAACTGCGAGCATCGCAATTATCAAAACAAGCAGTCTGATATTTAGGGTTACTTCTTTAATTTCAAAAATCGGTATAAAAGTGTACTATACAACAAAGCAGCCAACACAGTATTTATTCCTAAGATTAAATACAGACTTTCTTCAGATAAATTAGGCAATTGAGACTGTACCACAAAAATAAGCACAGAAACAGAATAATAAAAGAAAATACCCGCATCTACCAAAACAAAACGATCTATTTCTTTCCCTGTTTTTATCTGTCGGAGCAAATAGGTTGCTGCCAAACAAATAATGATAATATTGGAAATCACTTTTGCCAAATCTGGGTTGAAACCTATATTTGGGAAATAGCTTATCCCTAAAAAAACTGCAACAAGTAGAACCGCAATTGCGGAGAAAATTTTAGAAAGATGAAGCTTCTTAAAAAACAGAGTAGATAAAAGTAAAAACTCACCAGAGATATATACCAGATATAAACTAGACATATCTTTGATGACCATCACTTTCGGTACAACAAATGAAACAAACTCAATTAAAAAAAGAAAACTTATATAATACAAGTACATTCTTTCTTTGTTGGTAAGCCTTTTAAAATTCATCAAACCTACTATCACATTTAGCGACAGTAGAATATAATTTATGTATAAAAAAGTCCAATAGAAAGTCTCCATCAGCATAGTAAAATTTCTCTAGCCTAAATCCTGAACATTACAAAGTGGCGGACAAGGTTTTGCGTAATCATAAGTATTAGATTCTACTTCCATACTTTGCCCTAAAAGAGCATCATAAAAAGCAATGAAAATAAGTGCAGGAAGCTGTTTATTATAAACCGCCGAATATTTCAACCCAAAAACTGTTACAAATCTTACTCCGGAATCTGCATCTGCAAACTTATCTGCGGGTACATAGAATTTTTTAAAAATATCTTTCCCTCCATTAATATTTTGCTCTGCATAAAACCAATCAAAAGCATTCTCTTGCCACAATTGTATTGCTTCTACTGCTTTATCTTGTCCAATAATAGGTTTGTTCATTACCGGTAAAAAAACATCGTCGTCATTGTCTACTTTTTTCATATCTGAAGAAAGCACAGACTTTTTCACCACACTATATGTTTGCTTTTCCGTAAGACAAATATCTGATTCTAATGCTTTAAAGTAAGAATATTGATATTCCTCCATCATAACTGCATTACCAGTTTCATCGAGAGGAGTAAGAATAATAATAAGTTGATTTGGGTCTATAATCCCTATTTCTGCGCAGAATTCTTTATTTCGGTTATGTTCTCTAACGTACCTAACCTGAGAATTATCGATGTTAAAAATACTATTTCCGGCAAAAGCAAGCTCAATTGCTGTTAAATTACTTCGGCAATCATTCCAACGCGAAATAGCATCCAGATACTGCTGTGTGTTTAGGGTTCCCATAATTTTAGTTTAGTTTAAGTTTTATTCAGTAAAAATACCGAATCTAAACTTGCTACACAAACCCCAAGAATAGGATATTTTAATTTTAATAGTTTTTAACGGTAACGTGAAAACAGCTTTGCTGCTTTTCTTTGATATAAAAAATCCGGCCTTGGTTATAATAATATTTTAGAACTTTTTCTAATTCTGCTTCCAGTTTTTCGTCGGGCCTATGAACGCCATTAAACCGCACGTAAGAAATATCGAAAGAATTACCATAATTATGAGAGCTTATTCCCAAACTTGCATTAGAATTTACTTTTCTTAATCTGCATTGGTCGTGAAGCGTACGAGTAATAGATGTAACGGTAAAGTAAGAACCTCCTGTATTTTTGCTGAAACGAGATGCAATTCTCTCTAAACTCAGATACGCTTTTGAAACCAGCCAAGCCCTACTGTAATCTAATTTTTGTACGCGATAACCTTTCCCGGTTTTCTTTACCTTATGAAATTTACCATTATCAACGTATTTCTGTACAGTAGAGGTGGTTTTTAAAATCTTTATATTAAAACTTTTAGACGCATCTATATGCGGCTTGTATAAAGCTGTTGGCTCTACTTTTAAAATCTCATCAAGATCGTAACAAGGCAAATCTTCTTCCTTTTCCTGACCAAAACATTGCGACAAGAAACATAAAAAAACTACAAAAAATATTCTCTCCATTTTAATAGTTTACTCTAAGTTTTACTGTAAAAATATATGATTTTTATCTCAAATAACCCAACTTTTCAAGATGCTTTTTTTGTATTTTTTTAACTAAAAACAACTAAACAGCACAAAGTTTCAAAAAAAATACAAACACAATATAGACCAAAAAAGTTTTGCAATACCTAAATATAATTAATTATTGATGTTAAATTATCTTAAAAAGACCCCAGAAAAACAAAATTAACCACTATAAATACAAAATAAATTTACAAAAAATAAAAATTGTTAACAAATATTAAAATTCGTACATTCGTTACATTAACAAAAAATAAATACAAGATGAATTCAAACACTTCAAAATTTGTTGCCGAAATGATCGGTACAATGGTACTTGTTCTCATGGGCTGCGGAAGCGCAGTAATTGCCGGTGCAGACGGCACAACGGGAGTTGGACTTTTAGGAATCTCCTTTGCTTTTGGGCTAAGTGTAGTTGCAATGGCTTATGCAATTGGGCATATTTCAGGATGCCATATCAATCCTGCAATTTCTATTGCAATGGTCGCAGCCGGAAGAATGAAAATGAGTGAAGCAATACTCTACATAGTTGCCCAAATTGCTGGTGCCATTATCGGTGCAGGAATTTTGTACGTCATTTTCACCAATCATCCAGGAGCTGTAATGGCACCATGGGCTTTAGGATCAAACGGATGGGGAACTGGCTACCTCGATCAATACAATACTACAGCAGCATTTGTAGCAGAATTTGTTTTCACGTTTATCTTCTTAATGGTTATTTTAGGTTCAACCTCATCAAAAAACATCAACGGAGGCTTTGCTGGTTTAGCGATTGGTTTTTCTTTGGTATTAATTCATATTGTTGGTATTAAAATTACCGGAGTTTCTGTAAACCCAGCAAGAAGTATAGGACCTGCAATCTTCGCACAAGGAGAAGCCCTTTCACAACTTTGGTTATTTATTGTTGCACCCATTTTAGGAGGAGTTGTTGCTGCATTTACATTCAATTTCTTGATTGAAAAACCAGAAACTAACTAAATAAAAAACTTCATAATAACAAGAAATCCTGTCGCTCTGACAGGATTTTTTTATTTCAGCTTTCGAATATCGAAAGGATTTTTAAAAATTAATTCTTCATGCTTTCCCTTTACTTCCATCTTTTTCTGAAGCAAATTATGTGCTAATTTCCGCATAAAAAGCTCTTTATCATTCAGATTCCAATAAGAATCTTAATGCAAATTTTTGGGTTTTCGGATGAAATAAAATTCAGTTTCCCAAGAATCTACATTATGATAAAACTCCACAATACCGCAATGTTCCGGAATCAAATCATGATCTACCATCCCCATCGGCAACAAAAAACTAAAAGCATTGCAAACGTAATCGCCTGAAGAAATTTTTTCATGTTTTAAAAATTTTTCTCCAGTGGTATGATGGGTGTAGAACTTTTTAAAATCATTTTTGAAATCGCTTTTCGATAATTTAATTTCAATTTCATGGCTAAAACCTTCGGAATTGATAATTAAAATATCCGCTTCCCAATCTCCCTGAAAATGATTCGTTAACACCATTTCTCTCTCAAAATCACATTGAGAATGAATGTAAGCGTGAACTAATTCTTCTATTTTCAACACTTTTCTTTAGTTTTTAAAATTCAATCAGGAAACGAGAAGACTACACCCACGAATATCCGAATGATCGATACGTCCCAAAACCTGAAACTTCCCTCCTGGAAGAGTTTTTCCTAAATCTTGCGTAGCAATAAAAGAACAAGAGTGAATATTCGCTAAATCAATAATATTAATTGCGCCTGTTCTCCCTTCCTTTTCATACCCAAAAGGATCTTCAGCATTTCTTACCAAAACACGCATCCAATTTGGGCATTCATAAATATTTTCACCTAAAGAATATGCTTGCGAAAGCAACTCTGTCATAGAATATTCTGAGTAAATTTTCTCGGTTTTAAAACCATTTTTCAGAATCAAAAGAAGCTCATCTTTTGTCATTTCTTCTTTTCGGCCTTTCATTCCGCCAGTTTCAATTATGGTAAGAAAGTCGGAATAATCAAGTATTTGAGCGTGTGATTGACAATAATCCAAAAAATCTAAAAGCGCAAAAGAAACCCCAAAAAGAATTACTTTTTTACCTTTCAACTCGTTTAAAAGTTTAAATAAATCTTCATGATTATACAAAAAATAACCATTTTCTGGCTTGGCAGATTTTTTCATTAAATAATCTACCATATATATTAAGGACGAATTTTGTTTCTCCAAATAACTAGGGAGCAATCCCAAGAAAATAAAATCTTCTGGTTTGCCAATAAATTGCTCGAAACTCTTGTAAATACTTTCCTGATACAAAGTTTCATCGGCAATATGATGTTTAGACAAATTCATCTGAGTGGTTCCAGAGCTTTGAAAAAATAAATCTGAACTTGCATTTTTATCTAAAATCTTATGATTTTTGAACATCTCAATCGGCAAAAAAGGAATTTCCTCAAGAGTTTTCACTTCTTCAGGTTTTACATTAAGATAATCCACAAATTTTCTGTACACCTCAATATTTTGGTACTGAAAACGAAAATTTTCGAGACAAACTGTCAGAAAATCAGACTCTGTCTTTATGTCAAAAATATTTTTCAAAGAAAAATTATTATGTTTTTGATTCATTAAAAATCACTTATGATTAAAAAACTAAATTTAACTAAAAATTATTCACCAAAAAGTTATTTTGGTCAATTAATTGCATTAATGTCACCGGAATATGGATTTTAGAAAATCTTTTTGATTTTCTATGAAGAATTACCTCTTTTGGGGTAATTTTTTTTATTTCCCGCCGAAAGTATTCAAACGGAAACCTTCTTCATCAAATTCCCCGAAGGTAAAATAAGAAATCCAATCGCCAAGATTTATATACTTCGCTGTTTCGCCCAAGTTTAAAACCATTGGCAAATGACGATGACCGTAGATAAAATAATCAATGTTCTGAGTTTTAAGCTTTTCTTTAGAGTAAATAATAAGAAACTCTTTATCTTCTCCTAAAAACTCTTTGTCTTCTTCGCCAGAAATCATTTTATTTTTCTGAGAAAGATACAATGCAATCTTCATCGCAATATCGGGATGAAGCCATTTAAAAAACCATTGTGCAATAGGATTGGTAAAGACTTTTTTCATTCTTTTATATCCTTTATCACCCGGTCCTAAACCATCTCCGTGCGCAAGCAAAAATTGCTTTCCTGCGATTTCAAAATACTGTTTTTTGTAGAAAACTGTGCAACCAATTTCTTCTTCAAGGTAATCTTTCATCCAAAGATCGTGGTTTCCTACAAAGAAATAAATATGAATGCCGTGGTCTTTTAACTCTGCAATTTTCCCTAAAACACGTACATAACCTTTAGGAATTACGTGATTCCATTCGTGCCAAAAATCAAACAAATCTCCCATTAAAAACAAAACTTGCGCATCGTTTTTAATTTCGTTCAACCAATGAATAAATTTCTGCTCCCGAATCTTACTTTCTTTGGGATTCGGTGCACCAAAATGCTGGTCTGAAGCAAAATAAACTTTTTTACCCGGTTCTAAATTAATGGTTGTTTTAAGCACTTTTCAGAATATATTTTCAGTAAAAAATTATTGATTATCTTCTGCAAACCACTCTCCGTAAGAGTTTTCTGTTTCGTGAAGTTTTAAATACGCTAAAGAAATTCCTTCCGGAAGTTTAGATTTTATTTTCGCTGCAATAGCGTATAACATATTTTCGCAAGTAGGCTGAAATGTACAGTAAATAACTTTATGCCCTTGATTTTCCAACCCTTCTCCCAATTCTTTATGAGGCGAAAGACCGTTAATTAAAACCGCATGGTCCCAAACATCTACAATTTCAGATTTAACGATACTTTTAATATCACCAAAATCTACCACCATTCCGTTTTTCGGGTTCTCCAAATCATTAATTGGCTTTCCTTTTACCGTTACAAACAGTTTATAGGAATGGCCGTGCATATTTTTACATTTTCCGTCGTAATTGTACAGCACATGCGCTGTCTCGAAGGTGAAAATTTTTGTAATACGTATCATTTTGCAAAGATAGGGAATTTAGCTGTACAAGTTTCTACCACTAGAAGCAAAGACAAATCAACTAAAACCACCTGCGAAAAAGAAAATAAGAAGAATCGGAACTAAAATTACCGCAATAGGCAACAAAAGATTAACAATAGCTTTCCCGATAGAAAATTTTTGAACTTGTGAAAGACCAATAACAAGTAAAACGAGTGAAAACAAAGACAAAACAACTCCAATTAACGAAAAAACTGAACTGAAAATATCCACAAAAAAATTTCCAGAATCATATTCTGCACTGGTAAAAGCATTTTTCCCATGTACTATAATTTGAGGTATTAGAAAAGCAAGGGATAAGACTGAAGGCATCATTGCATAAGCCATCATTCTAAAAATCGAAAAAGTACCACCTTTTCCATCCAACCATTTACCCGTCCAGCTTAACAGTGCTGCAAAAATATAATAGGAAATCCACCCTAAAAAACCACCAAAAATAATACTGATTAAGAGAATAAAGAATAAAGAATTATTCTCGCCCATGTTTTTTGATATTGCTCTGTCAAGCGACTTTGCAACACCCTCTAAAAAAAGAAGAATGTAAAGATATTTTTCGTAATGTTTATCATTAATGTATTTAAAAATTCTTTTAGGCTGAGTCCAAATTTTAGTAAAAATATCTTGATCTGTAATTACATCATACTTCTCAAACTCTTCAAAATGATTTCCTTCGTTAAATGTTTCCATGTAGTTTTTTAAAACACGAAAATAATCATATCAACCTAATCCTCCAAAACATCCAGCCAATTCGCATCCAATCTTTTCACGCGCTGCGTTTCTTTATCCACAAAAACCCAAAGTGTTAAAGAATCGACGACCAAAAAATCGTTGCAATAAAACTCAACTTTTCGAGGTTGGCGAATTCCTTCCGGAGGTTTAGGATAAGTTCGAACTGTAATAACATCTCCTAAATACACTTGCTTTTTGTAGTGAATGTGATGGTCTACCAACATCCAAATATCATCAGGAAACTCTGTTTTGTGCTTTACAAAATCCCAGTGCGCTCCCGCAATTTCTTCCACCCAATGCACGTATTGAAGATTGTTTACATGATTATTGGCATCAATATGTTGTTCTGTGACTTGTATTTGTCTTTCAAAAATCAAACTCATATCCAAAGATAACAACTTAAAAAGTATTTGCGCAGCAAGTAATTCATTAAATTAGCTTTATAAAACACACAAATGTTGATAGATTTACTTTTCCCGAACCGTTGCCTTGGCTGCAATCGAATTATTGATGGCGATGATATTGTTTGCCCAATTTGTGTTGAAAAAATTCATTTTACGCACATCGATTTTTACGAAAATAGTTACATTAAAGAAAAATGTAATTTGCTTTTCCCGGTAGAACATTCTTTTGCTTTACTACAGTTTGAGAAAGAAAGTCTCAGCAGAAAAATTATTCATGAATTAAAATATAAAAGTCGAGAAAAAACAGGAAAAACCCTTGCTGAATGGACGATTGAAAGACTGCAATTCCACAAAAACAAACCAGATTTGTTCGTTTCCGTTCCTTTGCATCCAAAAAAATTAAAAGAAAGAGGCTATAACCAACTTCATTTGTTTACAGAAACTTTGTCTCAACATTATGAAATTCCTTTTAGCCATAATTTAATTCAAAGAAATCATTATTCAAAAGCGCAAGCTTTGAAGAATCGGGAACATCGACTACAAAGTGAAAACCCGTTTTCTCTTACCCGCAATATTTCAAATCAGCACATTTTATTGATTGATGATGTTTTTACCACAGGAAACACGCTTTCGTCTATTGCTTGGGAAATTTTAAAATCCGGAAACAATAAAGTGAGTGTTTTGGTAATGGCGATGGATGAGTAGTTTATAAGTAATGAGTAATGAGTAATGGGCAATGAGCAATAATTTATCTCTGCAATTTTTCACCGTAGCTCAAATCTCCTGCGTCACCTAAACCTGGAGTGATGTAACCTTTTGAAGTTAAATTTTCATCGATTGCTCCAACCCAAATTTTAGCGTTTGGATATGCTTTTTCAATCGTTTCAACGCCTTGTTTTGAAGCAATTGCCGCCACAATATGAAGCTGCGAAGGATTTCCATTGGTTAAAAGATCTTTAATCGCTTCAATTAAAGAAGCACCTGTTGCTAACATTGGGTCTGCAACAATCAAAGGTCTTCCGTCGATATTCGGACATGTTAAATAGTCTTGTTTAATAGAAAAATAATCATTGGCGTCGTGTTTTCTGTACGCTGCAACGAAACCACAGTCTGCTTTATCAAAATAATTCAAAATCCCTTCAAACAAAGGAACTCCTGCTCTTAAAATTGTTGTAATAACAGGTTGAACGGCAATTTCTTTTACTTTAATTGAATCTAAAGGCGTCTGAATTTCGATTTCTTTTTGTTCCAAACCTTTACTGATTTCAAAAGCAGCAATCTCACCGATTCTTTCCATATTTCTACGGAATCTCATTCGGTCTTGCTGAATTTCGACATTCCTTAATTCGTTAATCCAAGAATTAACTAGAGAAAACTGTTGTGAAAGAACTACTGTCATTGTTATTAAAAATTTGAGCCTAAAATTACTTCAATACTAAGTTTGGCTAAAGCCAAATGATTTATTTCTTATCAAAACGGGCTAAAGCCCGTTGCTATTGATTAAACAATCAATATTACGTGTAACAAAATTATAAAATAAAAAACAAAAATCCCTCTTAGAAAATCTAAAAGGGATTGTAAAATTATTTTTGTCTGAAATATACTTCAATAGGAACTCCGGTAAATCCGAATTCTTTTCTCAATTGATTTTCAGTAAATCTCTTATACGGCTCCTTCACGTACTGTGGAAGGTTGCAGAAGAACACAAACTGCGGCGAAGGCGTTGGAAGCTGTACACAATATTTAATTTTAATGTACTTTCCTTTGTTTGCAGGTGGTGGTGTTCCTTCAAAAATTGGAAGCATCACTTCGTTTAATTTTGAAGTTTTAATTTTCTTCTTACGGTCTTCGTAAACCTGCATTGCCATATCAACCGCTTTCAAAATTCTCTGCTTCGTTAATGCCGAAACAAATAGAATTGGAATATCGCTGAATTGCCCAATTTTATCTTTAATAGATTTTTCGAAATCACGCATCGTGTTGGTTTGCTTGTCTTCAATTAAATCCCACTTGTTTACCAAAATCACAATTCCTTTTCTGTTTTTCTGAGCTAAACCAAAGATATTCATATCCTGAGATTCCCAACCTTGTGTAGCATCAACCATGATGATTACCACATCAGAATATTCAATTGAACGAATAGAACGCATTACTGAATAGAATTCCAAATCTTCGTTTACCTTAGATTTTCTACGCATTCCGGCTGTATCTACCAATACAAACTCGTGCCCGAATTTATTGTAAAGCGTCTGAATACTATCTCTTGTTGTACCTGCAATATCGGTTACAATATTTCTTTCCACATCAAGCAAAGCATTCGTCATGGTAGATTTCCCTACGTTTGGACGACCTGCGATGGTAATTTTTGGCAATCCTTCAAAAGGATCTTTGTAATCTGTAGTTGGAAAATCTTTTACAATATCATCCAGTAAATCTCCTGTTCCAGAACCTGTAGCTGAAGAAAGAGTGTAATATTTATCAATTCCTAACTGATAAAATTCTGTAGCAGCCAGTTCTTCTTTCGCAGAATCTACTTTATTAATTACAATATAAATAGGTTTATTAGATCTTCTTAGGAGTCTGTAGATTTCGTAATCAGTATCAGTTAAGCCTTCTTCCACATTCATCATAAAAATGATAGAAGTAGCTTCGTCTACCGCCAATTGCACCTGCTTTCTGATTTCTTCTTCGAAGATATCATCTGTACCTACATCGTACCCTCCTGTATCGATTACAGTAAAATCTACACCATTCCAGTCAGATTTCCCGTAATGACGATCTCTGGTTACACCTGCAGTAGAGTCTACGATAGCCTCCCTTCTTTCTAATAAACGATTAAATAACGTGGATTTTCCTACGTTGGGACGCCCAACGATTGCAACAATATTCGACATAAAAAATGTTTAATAATCCTTAGCTAAAGCTTAGGACAAGATTATCAATGGGTTACTTCAACTTTTGAAGCCCAATTTTTTTGCAAAGATACGCTAAATTTTATGGAAAAGAGAACTTCCACCAAAGATTCCTTACAACAAACAAGCTTTAAATAAAGAAAAATATAAAAAATAACGCTTTGTTTTTCAAGGTTTAAAAGGAATTATAAAGAAAAATCTTCAATCTATATTTTTATTTTTAAAATAAATTATCTAATTTCGCAGACAAGAAAACAGACCCATGGTGTAGCGGTAACACTACTGATTTTGGTTCAGTCATCTGGGGTTCGAATCCCTGTGGGTCTACTCTTACAAAAGGTATTAACTTCTACAAGTTGATGCCTTTTTTGTTTCTACTCCACACAAAAATGGCAACACAGGAATATGCCGCCATCTAAACTAAAAATAATTAAAACTTAAAAAACCCTAAATACCGGGATTTGAAAATCTGATAAACGTATTGAAATCTTTTTTCGATTTGTTTTAGATTAATTTATCAGGAGGTAGTAATTTAATTCATCATTCTTTGTGTGTTTTTAGAATCCTTTTCTTCGAAATAATTCAATTTCTCTTTTGTGTGTTTTTGTGCTTTTTTTCTTTTTTTTTGAACGAACTTAATTCATCATTCTTTGTGTGCTTTTAGAATCCTTTTCTTCGAAATAATTCAATTTCTCTTTTGTGTGTTTTTGTGCTTTTTTTCTTTTTTTTGAACGAACTTAATTCATCATTCTTTGTGTATTTTTAGAATCCTTTTCTTCGAAATAATTCAATTTCATTTATTTGTGTTTTTGTGCTTTTTTTTCTTTTTTTTTTTGAACGAACTTAATTCATCATTTTTTGTGTGTTTTTAGAATCCTTTTCTTCGAAATAATTCAATTTCACTTTTTTGTGTTTTGTGCTTTTTTTCTTTTTTTTTTGAACGAACTTAATTCATCATTCTTTGTGTGTTTTTAGAATCCTTTTCTTCGAAATAATTCAATTTCACTTTTTTGTGTTTTTGTGCTTTTTTTTCTTTTTTTTGAACGAACTTAATTCATCATTCTTTGTGTGTTTTTAGAATCCTTTTCTACGAAATAAACTGACTCATCATTTGTGTTTTTTGTGCTTTTTTTTCTTTTTTTTTGAACGAACTTAAATCATCATTCTGTTTTGTGTCTATATAGATTCCTATTTTTTTTAATTTGATTTAAAATCTTCTTCATCACTATATGCCACTTGCATTCCAAAGTTTAATTTTAATTTTAAATAATTGGTTATCAATATTTTAATGAATTGCAAAACCTTGCCATTTTTCCATTTTTTGGAATTTCACTTGTAAAATGGAATTTATTTTGCTTTTTCCATCTCTTTAATATTTTGCTTCCACGTTGTAAATTGATTCATCATTTTAATCACTTTAAATATGAAAATAAACGCGATAAAAGAAATAACAGAAGTATAAATGGAGTAATTTTTAAAGAATAAATATTGTACTATAAATGTGATGATATTAATTAAAACAAAGGTTAAGGTAATTTTTTTATGAGATAAACCCAGTTGTAAAAGATGATGATGAATATGCGTCTTATCTGCTTTGAAAGGAGATTTACCTCTTAAGATTCTATCGGTATAAACTCTTGCAGAATCTATCACGGGAATGGTAAAAACAAATAAAATAAAAAATATACCATAAGGGAAGCTTGTTGCAGGACCGTCGAATTTTGTAATATAAATTCCTAAACAGATTAACAAATACCCTAGAAATAATGCTCCCGAATTTCCTAGAAAAATCTTGTTTGTCTTCGACATGTTGTATTTCAAAAAAGCAATAATGCTTCCAATAAAAAGAATTCCGATTCTTGCCATTCCCAGTTTTTCCTGAACCATCATGATTACAAAAAACAGTACAAAACCAATTCCCGCTACACTCCCTGCCAAACCATCGATACCATCAATAAGATTAAAAGCATTTACAGCAGTAGTAATGATTAAAACAGTAAGAAAGTATTGCAGATAAATATTAATTTCAAAAATTCCAAACAAACCATATAAAGAGGTAATTCTAATTCCTGAACTTGCAATAATAATACTTACGCAAAGCTGGATAATAAGTTTATAACTGGCTTTTAGGTCTGTTTTATCATCTAAAGTTCCTACCAAAAGCATAATGTAAGAGGTTATGATAATGGGTAGAATTTCCTTCCAACTGTTATCTCCGGAAATACCCATCAATAAAAAAACAATTATCCCAATAACCAAACCTCCAATTAATGGAATTGCTGTTTGATGCACTTTTCTGGCATTAGGGACATCTACGAGCTTAAATTTCTGAGCTGCCAATCTCATTAAAGGAATAATACACATTGCCAAAACAAAAGCAAGGATTCCGAATATGGATAATTCAACAAAATTTTTCATAGCAATAGTTTTTTAAGCGGTTTTGTTGGGTTCATTGAAGAGTTTTGTGTTTTTCAAATGTTCCAAATGATACTTTTCTAGTATAGTTTTATCTAGTTTAGAGACAACAGGATAGACAAAAGTTTTAGGTTTTTTACTATAAGCTTCGCAGATAAGATTATTGTATTTTTTAGCGACTTTTTTCCAAGTATATCTTCTTTCTGCTATTTTTTTCATTTTTGCAGCGCATTTGCTAAGCTCATCATCTGTAAGATTTTTAAGAATAGTTTTCAGTTCAGCTTCGTCTGAGAAATAAAAAGCTTGATTTTCTGTGGTGGTTCTGTTGTAAGAAACCCCATTACTAATAATTGGAAGCCCCAAAAACATTGCCTCTACCAAAGAAGGATTGGTGCCGCCCGCAGAATGACCATGTATATAAAGTGAGGCGTTCCCGCGGATAAGATCAATAGTTTCCTGGTTGTAGATAGGATCTAAAAGAAAAATATTGTCAAACTCTGAATATTGCTTTTTTAAATCTATTCCGTACTGGCTATTGCTCCAGTTGCCCACCAAAACCAGTTTTTTATCGGGAAACTCACTGAAAACTTTTAAAATAGTATGAACATGATTCTCTGGCTCTATCCTGCAAACTTTCACCGCATACTTTTCAGATAAAAAAGGATACTGCACCTGGTTTTCGGCAGTGGGACAAAGGTTTGCTTTAGTATGATCTGCACCGTATTCTATTACTCTACTAATTGTTTTGTAACGCAAAGACGTATAATCCTGAATCGATTCGTTATCCGAAATATCTATGTGAGAAAATCTTACCGCCAGTTTTTCTGCCCACCATAAATACAGCTTTGCGGCTAAAGACCATTTATCTCTCTTCCACTCAATACCGTCTATAGAAATAATAATCGGTAACTATACGTTAGTTTACACAAACATAAAACATAAAAAATAAAGATCAACTTTTGTAGTTGGTCTTTTTTATTAAAATTATGGAAACAAAAAAATATCCACTCGTATACATAGAATGGGAAGATTCATATTCTGTACCACAAAGCTGGCATACAGAAGATGAAATGACTGGAATATTAGCTGATGAAAGTTTTATCGTTAAGCAAGCAGGATTTGTTATAAAAGAAACAGATTCATTTATAGTATTAGCAAATCAGTTGAATTAACTTAACTTATCAGCAGATTAATATTCGGGATTACATAGAATTCCGAAAGGATGTTTACAAAAAAGAATTGAGATTACTTCTTTTTTGGAGTTTTAGATGGAGATTTCTTAGGTGCAGGTTTATCAGTTTCCTTGACAGTTGTTTTAGGATTTTTCTTAGCATACTCTTCAGTAACATATTCACCTGAATCAGCATCTCTATATCTTTTAGCCATGATTATTTGTTATTTAGTTTAGATAAATATACAAATAATAAATTGAAACAAAAACAACAAAGACCTACTAATTTAATAGTTGGTCTTTTTTTTATTAATAAAATTAGAAATTACTATGATTCATCCTCTTTTATTTCATGAAGATTTTGATAATAAGTCAGTAGGTATTCATTTAAAGACGTACCAGATTCAAAAAAATTTCTTGAAGCTTTTTGATAGCTATTATAATCATCGTCTGCATGAGCATGAGCCTGAGGGCTATACCTACGTTGAATCGCAGTTTGTTTCAACTTTTGATATCCTAAGCTTTGAGCCATTTCAGAAAGAAGTTCAGTTCTCAATAAGTCCCAATTTTGAACAGCATTATTCTGAGATGGATTATTTAACGAATCATAAAGCCTGCCCCATGCAGCTAAAACTTCGGAAGAGTCTTCAAAAACGATGTCAATTTGATTTAGCCCATTCACAAAGCTATGATGTGTGGGACTACCTCGAAGTGAAAATAGCATTAAAAACAAATCGCTTTTTGCTTTGTATTTATTTTGTTCATTATCTAATTTACGCCCTGTTTCAACGGCTTTTATTGGAGAAATAGCAATCCAGTAAACTGTTATGGCTAAGATGGCTAAGCTAATAAACCAGTAACTGATTTCGAAATAATCTTTGGTTTCCATAAGTTAATTTTTGTCTGCAAAAATAAGATAAAAGGTATAATTTTTGTATTTTTGTAGGAATATTTATCGAACAAAAAAAGAAGCGTTAGCTTTTATTCTGTTACCTGAAATCTGGAAAATTTCTCATATGACGCAGAATAAACAACTGGCACTTACATCCTATATGGGTGTGGGTTGTCTTGTTTATGTCATTGGCAATCCAGAGCCTCAGGTAATAAATTAAGACTACAAACCCACGCCTTCTTTTATTACTATCAATATTTCTACTTTGGGTTTGAGTGGATTAACAAATTCACTTATGAAAAAAATTATCCTTTCAGTATGTATGTTAATGGGAGTATTTTGTTTCTCTCAAACATTAACTAAGAAGTTTAACTCATATTATAACAGATATGACTATTATGATGCTTCATCAAACCTTATAGGTTATGAAAAGTATAACAGTTATTCTGGACGGTGGGAGTATTATAGTTTGAAAAGCCCTCAACAATCAAGGCAACCATATCAGTATAAAGATCCTGAACAATTAGATATCTCTAATTTAGGTAATGCTGCAACAACTTTGCAGAACCGATATAGTAGCAATCAAAAGAATGCTCAAGCTGTTGTGGATGATATTCTTTATCAAATAAAGTCTTTAGACATATCTGATGATCGTAAAAATAGAATCATAGATGCTTTTAATAAAACTGTCACTAATAATATGGAATCTCTTTATAGAGGTAATGTTAATTGGTTATATGATGCTGCTAATGCAATTATTAAAAATGTAAAAGACTAATTATGTTTAACACCAACATAAAATCAGTATTTGAATTAACTCAAACCTTTTCAACAGAACAGGATTGCATTGATTATTTGGAAATGTTGAAATGGAACAAACTTCCTATAAGCCCTTTTGATGAAACTTCAAAAGTATATAAGTGTAAGAATAATCAATATAGATGTAAGAATACAAGTAAGTATTTTAATGTTAAGACAGGAACAATGTTTGAGAATTCTAAAGTTAGTCTTCGTAAATGGTTTATGGCTATTTGGCTTGTTACTTCACACAAAAAAGGGATTAGTTCTATACAGTTAGGAAAGGACATTGGAGTAAGACAAGCAACAGCATGGTTCATGTTACAAAGAATTAGAGCCTGTTTTGGTATTGAGAATAATAATGAGCTTGAAGGTATTGTAGAATGTGACGAAACCTTTATTGGAGGTAAGAACAAGAACCGTCACAAAGATAAGAAGGTTCCACACTCACAAGGACGAAGTTTTAAAGACAAAGTTCCTGTGATGGGTATGCTACAAAGAGATGGTAAAATGAATGCTTTTGTTGTAACCGATACAAAAAGAAAAAGTATTCAACCTTTGATTTGTAGATATGTAAATCCTGAGAAAACACTATTAATTAGTGATGAATGGTGGGCTTATAAAGGCTTAGATAAATATTATACTCATAATGTAATAGACCATTCCAAAAAAGAGTATGTAAGTTTGCAGGACAATAATATACACACAAATAACATTGAGGGAAGTTGGAATATACTAAAAAGAAGTGTTTCAGGAATGTATAATCATGTTTCAAAAAAGCATCTTCAAAAATATGTTGATGAATTTGTGTATAGATTTAACCTGAGAAAGGTCACAGACCAAGAAAAATTCAGATATTTGTTGTCAAATTCAAATGTCCGAACTAAGTATAAAGAATTATGTCATTAGGTGAAGTACTTAAAGAAAAAAATGTGAGATACATTACAAAAGATGGTGTAGATTATTTTTATGTGGAAGATATAGAGAAAAATTATGAATACTTTATGTTCGATGGCGGTAAAATAATCTATATAGATAATATTCCTTTAATTGACGGTAAATATGTAGTTAAATTAACGGAATTTGATTTGAATATGAAAAAGGTTTTAAACTTTAAACCTAATAAGAAAGATAAAGAATCTTAATTTTAAAATCAAGGGTTTTGGTAATACAAAATAATGGTTCTATATTTGTATTCAATTGTAAATATGGAACATAAAGGAAAAAAAGTCCTTGAATGGACAGAAATAAATGGTAAGAAATATCCTAAAAGGGTGGTATATTATGGTTCAAAACCACCTAGTGTAGATAAAAATAATGGAAAACTAATTGATACAGTTTTTGGCGATGGATATGTACACTTGGGAAGAAAGAGAAAATAATGTATTTGAAATTATAACCGATAATTATGATGTTTATTATTTGATATTAAAACCTAAGGAACATCATATTCATCAATTTTGTGCCGAATGTAATGATATTTATGAGATTGATCTTAAATGTACCTCTACTAACCCACAAAAAGATTTCAAATTAAAACGCACGGTTATAAATATATTAAGAGAACAACTTACTTACAAATGCGTTAGTTTAGTTTATGTCTGTGATGATATAGATCAATTAGGTTATTGTAGAGAATACTTATTTGATAAATGGTTTGATGAAGAAGCTGATGAAGAAATTGAAAAATTTGTAAAAACTCATTGTGGTGATGTTGAAGAACAAGAATGTTTAAATATGTATTTTATTGCAGATAAGAATTGTAGTAATTATGAAGAAAATGCAAATGATTTCTTATGTGATCATCTAAATATAGAACAAGAGGACTAATTAACTTTAGTCCTCTTTTATTTTTAATAAGCTAGTGTAAACTGGCGTATAATTACCTAATAATCTTTTTCTTGGTAAACAGCTTTACGAAAGGTAAAAGCCAAGCTCCTGCGACTCCCAAAACCAACAAAACATCACTCGTAAACAATGCATGGAAAATAGAAAACGAGTCATACGGAATGCTTTGAATTCCGTTCGCATCCAATGGCAAATACTTCAGTTTGGCTCCTTTCCAACGATCCAACCTCTCTTCTTTACTGTATTTTTTTGAGGAGCAGTACACCGTAAAATCATACGTATCTGCAAGCTCTTCTACCAAATGCGCTGCTAGTGTCTCAAAGCCGCCATATTTCGCAGGCAAACCTACAGTCCCAATTATTGCTACTTTTGTTTTCATATGTAAAGCATTTGATATCATCATCACTATTTATATTCCAAGAAAATAAAAACAATTTAAAGTATTGAAATTCAATTATTTAAAATACATTGAATGATAAATAATTTCCGAAATTTGGAAATTAAAATCATAAACTGGAAACAACTCTAACCGCTTCTTTTTCAAAATATTCTTCAGTAAAAAGAAGGCTTTTTTGATAAGACACCATACTGAAAGCTTGATAAACAGAAGGGTTTTTGAATAAAAAATTCATTTTTTCAGAGATTTCGTCAATATTTTTAGAATCAATTAAAAATCCGTTTTCTCTATTTTGTACAAGTTCGGTAACGCCTCCAATAGGCGGAACAATTGCAGGAAGTGCATAGCGCATTCCTTCAAGAATGGTAAGTCCGAAAGTTTCTACCCATTGATCTGTATGGGAAAGATTAAGAATAAGATCTGCTTCTCTATAAAAAGGATGAGTGTCGGTTTGGGTTGGGTATATTTTAAGATTTTCAGAAAGTTGTTTTCCTTTAAAATATTCCTGAATTTCTTTCTCGGAAGCATTAACAACCAATTTAAAAATATACTGAGAATTTTTTTCTGCCAATGTGTAAAACTCACGAACACCTTTATAGTCCTTTAAAGAACAAATCATTAAAACCACACGTGTTTTATTTTCCTGAAATTGGAAACCTTCAGCTTTGTCTACAAAAGCCTGTTCCAAAACATTATAAAGCAGTACCTGATTTTTTATTAAAGATTCTTGCTTCATCAAAAATTCGGATACGAAAACCACTTTGTGAGCCGTACATTTTGCTATTCCAAAAAGAAGACTTTTAAAAATTGCCGGTTTTACAGATGTTTCATGAATATGATAAATAATTTTACATCCTCTTATTTTCCCGGCAACAGCCGCTCCAAAAGGCAAAACGGTATTGATATATACCAAATCTCCTCTTTTCAGAAAAAATAAAAGTTTCAAGGTCAACAAAAACTGACTTAGAAAAAAATTAAAAATTCTAACAACAGAATTCTCCGAGAAATGGTACCAAAACGGATGATTTTGTACCAAGGGAACATCAGAAAGAAATCCTTTTCTTCCCCCTGAAGTAAAGAGATGAACTTCGATATCGTTCTTGGTCCATGCTTTTAAAAGTTGCATCAGAACTTTTGGGCTCCCGCTGAAGTCATTTAATAAGTGGATGGCAACGATTCTTTCCATTTCAGATTTGGTTATAAATTGCGTTAAGATGCTCTCCTCTTTTTTCCCAAGAGAATCTTTCCAAATATTTATTTCTTGCTCCTAAGCTCAGTTTTTTCTGTAAACTTTTGTCTAAAAAAAGTCTAAGCAAAGCATTACTCAGTTCTTTTACCGTTTCACCATATCCTTGTTGCGGCACTGTAAAACCACATTTCTGATCGATAAATTCTCCCGGTCCTTCATTTTCCAGACAAACGACAGGCAAACCGAAAGAAAGCGCTTCCGGAACCACCATTCCGGCTCCTTCGTGCGAAGGAAAAAGAAAAACAGAAGATTTTTCGTACATTTTCATAAGGTCTTTTCGGTCTATCCATTCGATAATTTCTATGAAATTTTCCATATTATTCTCCTTAATCAAAGCTTCGTAGAAAGGTTTTTGATCGCCTGTTCCCACAAGAACCAACTTGCACTGCGTTTTGTTTCTTTCCCAAAGCTGGTTTACAAAAGTGGCAAAAGATCTTATCGTTAAATCAAATCCTTTTAAGGGAACAAATCTCCCTACACTTATCACGGTAAAATCTGTTTTTTGAGAAATTTCATCTTTCTGATAAAAATCCTCGGAAGCAACTGAAGGATAGAGAGAAAATTTATTTTCACTGAGATTAAGCTTTTCAGGAACACCACTATTCATGCTCCAAATATGATTAGAATGCTGCACGGTTTTGTGTAGCGAACCTGAAAACTTCCAGAATAAATTTTTCACCAACCAAGTAAGTCGGTCTTTAATTAAATATTTTTTAGAATAATCCTTCAAATATTGTTTCGGAATTAAGGGATGATGCCCAACTGGCCCCCAAACCATCGGTTTATTGAGCTTCCAAAGGAAACTTGGCGTCCAATCATTGTGAAAATTCACATTATGAACAATATCATAATCTAAATTCTGCTTTTTTATGAAAGAAATAATTCCTTTTTGCCAAAGATAAAAATACAGCATTGCGCCACGACTTCCTTTCTTCCAAAACCGCATCCAGTATGGCAAATCGAAATAAAGAAACTCCATATTTTCGTAAACAGGATCCGGATTTTCCGACATATATTTTTCTATATGAGAGCGGTTATTTTCGCGGGTTACGGCAATTACTTTTCGGAAGCGTGCAATTTGGTAAACAAAGTTCCAACCCATCGCATCTTCAGAACCTTTATACGGATTTACGGCATAGCAAGTCGCTAGAATAGTATGATTCATGAGTTCTTGTTTTTAAAAGTTTTGCGGGCACACCTCCAATGATGCTATTTGCTGGAAAAGACTTCGTAATAACGCTTCCTGCTGCCAAAATACAGCCGTCTCCAATTTCTACGCCATCGAGAATGGTTACTTTACTTCCAATCCAACAGTTTTTCCCTATTTTAATACCTTTTCTATTAACACCTTGGTGTCTTATTGAAGTATGTAGATCTTCGTAATTATGATTTTCGGGATGACAGCTTAAATATTGCCCAACAATACATTCATCCCCAATTTCCAAACCTCCAGAACCACCGAGATATGCAAACTCTCCTATCCCAACATTGTCTCCTATTTTAATTTTCTCTCCGATGTTGTTAAAAGAAGTTGATACAATAATTCTACTGAAAGCGCCAATGGAAACATTGTCTCCAAATTCAATTCCCTGTTTTGCTAATGCAGAAACATATACGTCGTTTCCTAATCTTAAGAATTTCCCCCAAGTAATTTTAGAAATATTGAAGAAACTTACTCTCTTTCCTAAGAGCATTGCTTTTGGATTTTTAAGAAGAAATATTACTTTTAAACCTCTTAAAAAACTCCAGAGCTGAACCCAACTCAGCTGTAAGATCGCTCTGGAGCCCACACAATTATCTATGAAAAAACTAGGATTTCTGAGTTGTACGATTTTCTCAATTATTGTTCTCATTTTGCGGTAATTATAGTGTTCATAATTGTACCCAAAGTGGTATCGAGATCATTGTTTTCTATAGCCAGATATTTAGATTTCTGGTTTTGTTTGTCCAGTTTAGTAAAAAGCTGGTTGTACTCTTTTGTAAGTTCACAAATGGAATGATAAGAAAGCTCTTTCTTTCTGCTTAATATTTTTTCTGGTTCTGCATACAGGAAAAAATTAAACTTAGGCTTCAGAAGAAGATGATATCCTGTCTCGGTTACAGATTTTGGAAGCTTAATATTGCTTCTTTTTGCATCTGCGATAAAATCGAAATAATATCTATCATATAAAACTATTTTCCCCCTCGAAACATATTTAAGATAAATAATAAACTGGCCTAAAATGTAATCTGTATAATAATATGCAAACCTTAAAAGTGATGAAAAACCGCTTTTATTTGTTCCCTGTCTCGGTAACGAATTTACAGCGTCTTGATGTGCCTTTTCTTTACCTTTCGTCCATACACTTAGTATAGGGAGTAAAGAAGGTCTGTGTCTTAAAACCTTTACTGGTCTTCTGTATCTTTTTTCGATAAGTTCAGAGACTTCCGAGATTACCGTAGATTTCCCCGCCCCATCTACACCACTGAATGTAACGACAAAACCTTTTTCTGCGAATGAGTCTTTTATATAATTAAAAGTATTTTTTACAAAGCTGAAACCTCTATTTACTTTTTCTCTTTTAATAACTTTAAGCTCTGTTTTTCTGTCTGATATTTTCCAAGACTTTAATTTTTCGGAAACGAAAGATTGATACTTTTCCGGAATATCGAATCGGTTTAAAGTATAAAACAGGTCTATAAAACGAGCCGTATCTCTTTCAGAAACTTTATAAACTCCAAAAGTGTTTTGTATTCTTCTTTTCAGAATTTTGCCCACACTCATTATTTGAAGATGCTTCCATTTAAATTGGAAAATTAAATCTAAATTCAAAATCTGGTTCTGCCACGTAACCACTCTTACCGACTTCATAAAAGATTTTCTTACCACGTAAACATTGCGTACAAGTGAATGAAGCGACAAATAATGGATCAATTTTTCTGAATCTTGAGAAGAAATCACTAAATCGATATCTGAATTGAGGTTTAATTTTTCTGGCTCCTCCTCAATAAATTTCAATGTAGCGTACTTAGTTTGGGCAAGCCAATCAAAAACATCCATGATGAGAAGCTGTCTTTCTGTGTAATTTTCAGTAAGGAAGATATTCAAAGCTTCAGACCAAGTCTGCAACAGCCAATGAACCTGGGTATGCCATTTTTCTTGAGCAGAATATATTTTAAGGTAAGACAAAGTATTGATAAGCAAATAAAACTTAAGATACTTTTCTAAATCTCTATTGTTAAACTGAAACGCTATTGCATTTTTTGCTTTTATTTCTTCATAAATTTCTTTCCAGGGCTTTCTTTCGATTAAAACTCCGTTTTGAATAATAAAATGAAAAAAATCAAAACCTTTTGAGCGATCAAACCGAGCAAGTTCCCAGTCGTAAACCGCCAACATATTTTTTTTAGCAAAGCAGTTCCACGGCGTAAAATCGCCATGAGAGAAAGAGAGGGCCACATTTTCATTTACATCAATATTACTCAACACCACACTTATTTTTTTAAGGAGACTAAGAGAAACTCTTGTATCATTTGTGTTTTTAGACTCCTCTTTAAGATGTTGAAAATGGGCCCAATCTAAAACTCTGCAATTTCCCTGGTATTTTTCTTTAATACCTTGAAGGGCTTTTGCATGAACCAAACCAAACTTACTTTTTCTGCGTCCTTCTTCAGAAATGTCCTTAATCTGTAAGACATGATCGTTATGAAGAAAAACCTTCGGCGCTATATACTGATTGCTGTTTCGCGCATATTTACTATTAATAAATTCTTTTTTGATGAGATTTTTAGCATTCTCT
Organism: Chryseobacterium sp. HNCC26DJ239; assembly: GCF_057180445.1. Taxonomy (NCBI): domain Bacteria; kingdom Pseudomonadati; phylum Bacteroidota; class Flavobacteriia; order Flavobacteriales; family Weeksellaceae; genus Chryseobacterium; species Chryseobacterium sp. HNCC26DJ239. The sequence continues at coordinate 389,046 of NZ_JBXUGJ010000003.1, read as the reverse complement.
GTTTCTGCGATTTTATAAAAAAATCCATTGGCAAAAAGAAGTGCCTTATTATTAGGGCCTACCGTTCCGGTAAAAATTGCCCAATCGCCTTCTATATCAAATAAAGGTTCTTCTCCTTTGATGTAGTATACTGTCTCTTTTTTAAAGCAAAGCTTCTGCAGACCAAAGCCAAAAACAATTTTCACAAGAGTAGAAAATAATTTTGCTTTAAAAGTTCCTGCATTATAAAACTTTAAAAACAAGGGCTTTTTAGAATTAGAATTCCAAAACCACCTTACACTTCCATCAGGATTCAGAATATAGGAGAAGGAGATTTTTTTCTGGCATTCTTTCTCTTGCTCAGTGAATAATCTGTAACCAGTATGGATGAATAATGTTTTCATGACCCTATCTTATACCAAAACAGTATAAAAATATTTGCCACGATTATAATTGATTGATTTTCAGATATTTAAAATAAAATAACATTAGAATAAATTCCAAAATATGGAATATTCCTTGTACTTTGGAAATATTTTCAAGTCAAAAGCTCTGGTCTTTTCTTTCGAAGAACAATCTTTTGTAATCTCGTAAGATGTTCATTATTACGGAATGCAACAGAAAATATAATGATCTGATAAAACAAAATACCATAATTACTTTCCCCAAAAATTCCGAATTCTGTAAAAGAGTTGATAACAATAGGGATAAGAATTCCAATCAACATTAGTTTTAATTCTTTTTGTTCGGTTAAAATAGATTTTACGGTAAAGAAAACCTGAAAAAGAACAATCGTAAATCCTACAAAACCCAAATTCATTAAAACCTGCATAAATGTATTGTGTGTCATTTTTCCGGGATAAGTGTGTGCGCTTTGGAAAAATTCTTTGTAGTCTATTCTCATAAAACCGAATCCTAAAAGCGGTTCTCTAGGCAAACCCTCGGTAATTAACGCCTGCCAAAAAGGAAGTCTTCCGGTGAGACTCATTACCTCTTCTAGCCTTTCCTGATCGCCACCTTTCAAAATTACGGTATATACCGCAAAAGGAGCTACTGCGGCAACAAGTGCGATGATTGCGAATTTTAAAGTCTTTTGCTTGGTTTGATTAATGTGAAAAAAAATAATAAGTAAAACGCCAATTAATGAAGATCTGGAACCAGTCATATAAAGAGCATACATGATAACCAAGATTTTCACAATTGTCCAGATTTTGTTCTTAAACCTATACAAATCGAAAATAAGACACGCACAACCTACTCCAGCCAACATACCAAGTTCGTTGGGATTCATCATTGTACCGCCCAATCTAGCTTCCTCGCCGCCGTCTGTAAGTCTAAAAAAAACATCCGGATTTACCCACATTCCGATAACAAAAACCAGTTGAAGAACAAAAACAGTGTTCCCTAAAAGATGATAAAGCCTAATATTGTGTCCTTCAAAATAAACATCTAAAATCTTTAAACTTTTTACGAAGAAATAAGCAAAAACAAAACTCTGAAAGGTCATAAACCATTGCAAAGCACTGAATCCTGGATTGGTACTCCACGAAAAAGATATAAAACCTAAAGTGAGATACCCCATATATAAAATGGGCGAAAAAATGTTTTTATACACTAAAGAATTAACGCTGCCGTAATTGATAATTTTTTGATAAATGAGTATCGAAGAAAACATTACCCCCATTCTTCCCACCACTTTTATAGCTCTTGTAATCGCTACATTTTCGCTCCACGTAAAAAAACACGCCACCATTAAAAGCAAAACGATAAACAATTGATTGTTTAGCTTTTTTAAAAATTGTTGATGTTGAAGCGACAGAGATTCCATTTTCAGGAGTTATAAATTTTTGTTTTCATTTCGAGAAGAATTTTCTTCCAATCAAAAGCCTGTTCTACCATTTTCACTGAATTTTGGCAAAGCGTTTCATATTTGGATTGGTGATTCCAGATTTCAAAAAAATCAAGAAAAGCTTGTGTAAGGAGCTTTTTATCGGGAAAAGGAATGTTTATACCCGCATTATATTTATCGATAAGATACCCAATGTTGGTGTTTTTTGTTACGATGCAGGGTTTTGCAAAATTCGCAGCTTCTATTACCGAAACCGGCAAACCTTCGTTTCGGGAAGGATGTACAAAAACATCCATTTTTTGGATCAAATTATTCTTTTCAGCACCAAATTTACTTCCAAAAAGTATAATTTTATCGGATACTTGATGAAGATTAATCAACGCAAGAAGATCATTTTTCTCTTTACCATCCCCAATAATCCAAAATTTGGAATTAGGATATTCTTTACAAAATTCAGCAAAACTTTCGACTAAAATATCAAGCCCTTTTGTATGAATATCAAGCCTTCCAACAAAGCCAAAGATGATTTCTTTTTTATCTATATTAATAGAAGAATAGGTATTTATACTATCAAAACCATAAGGAATTAATATACTTTTGTTATTGGGAAAAATGGTTTGAAGTCCATCTATTTCACTTTCGCCAATGCAATGTATTTTTGATGCATTTTCTATGAAATTCTTTTCAAAAAAATGAAAATACATTTTCTTTCTAAGCTCACTTTTTTCCATAGCGACTATATTGTAAGCTCCATGCGGTGTAACAACGTATTTTCGTTGATTTTTGTGCAAAAATTTACCGAGAGAAGAAAACACAGGAATCCAGCCTCCGTGAAAATGGAAAACAGTGGCTGGATCACTTTTTATAATTTCTTTTTTTAAATTTTTTGGAATAGAAAAGGGGTTGATGTTTCTTTCAAAAATTTTAGTCGTGAATAATCTTTCAGGATAGTTTATATCTGTATTTTCAGAAATCCCCCAAACTTCAACAGATTCGTTATTTTCTGCCTGTTTTGTAGCAATATTATGGACGACTTTATTTACGCCGTTCATTTTTTCAGGATTTGCTTTTCCTAAAATTAAATGTACTACGCCCATAATGAGATCTGTTTTTTATAGAGAAGAATCTTCCAGTAAACAATCATTACAATTTGATTGATTAAAAGACCTGCAACTGCACCATACAAAGCTCCATATTTTAGTAAAAAATGAAAACTGGCAACAGAAAATACAAAGGAAATACAATATCCCACAAAAAATGCTTTATTCTGCTCCATTACTCTAATCGAAATACGAACAGGGTAGCTGTATAAAATAACAAAATACAGAACAGACACCAACTTAACAACAAAACCATATTGCTCATATTTTTCGCCGCCAATAAGCACCATAATAGAATCTGAAAACATAAAAAAACCTGTAATAACAGTTGCTAAAACCATCATTCCTTTTAGCATATTCAGGTACAATTCTTTCTTTTCTTCTGTTTTATTTTGAAAATAGAGCTTTGCCGTTTTAGGAAGGTAATAATTTTCTACGGTTTGCAAAATTACATTGATGATGCCAAAGAACGACTGCACCAAACGTAACGCCCCCAATGCATTTATACCCAAATAAACGCCCGCAACCAAAGTGAAAAAATTCCCCGAAAACCATTGTAAAACAGACGCACTGAAAAGCCATTTTCCTTCTTTGAAATGATAATTAAAAAGTTCTTTATTTTTAAAACTAAATTTTGAATTTTTAATGCAAAACCACGCTCCAGGAAGTGATGCGATTCCGTTTACGATACCAATTACAAAAAGCGACTGTTTCAAATCAAGATCTTCCTGAAACCAAATAACCGGAAAAACAATAAGAAAAATACAATCAATCATAAGAACCAATTTCACTCGGTCTAAAGCGAGTAGAATTTTTCGTAAAAAATCCTGTAAAATATACGCAGAACTAAAGGTAACGATTGATAAGAAATGTGTTTTATAAAAACCAATTGAAGAAAAAGGTAATAATTTCACCAAAAACATGAGCGAAGCAAAAACACCAAGTAATACAAGTAAACTCTGCAAAACAAATCCTAAAGACTTATTAGTGAATTTTTTTGCTACAGAAATTTGAAAGGGCTGTACAAGTACCGAATTGCAGATTCCTACCAGAAGATACGTAGCCAAAAGTACAGAAGAAAATAAACCAAAATCTGCAATCCCCAGTTTTCTGGCGAGTACAAAAGTTAGTACAAAATTGCTCCCGCTAAAAATGAGCTGATCTGTAAAAACCAGAGAAGATGGTTTCTTTAGAATCGCTGTAATTGTTTTCACGATCTATATTTGTTTGTAAAACTTGTAATCGTAGTAATCAAACTTGGGTTGTACCCTTCTTTATTCAAGACGAACCAAAGATTTTCAAGTTGGTATTCGTCTTTTAAAAGTTCTACATTCATAATGCTTTTTGCAGCAGTCTTACGACTATCGAGTACAAAAAGATTTTGATCTGCCAATTTCAGAAAAAGCAGAGGGAGCTTTCCTTGCTTTATCGACTGATTATTGATGATGCAAATATCATTTTCAGCCATTTTATTTTGAAGAAGGTTTTTTACTTCCAAAGCTGTAAGCTGTAAATTTTCTTCGGCAGAAAAATTAAGATACCCATTTGCTTTTACATCTTCTAAATTTCCTACAATATCTACTACCAAAACTTTTCTAGACTGCGCCTGCAGAGCTTTAATAATATTTTTTGAATGAAAAGCATGCTGTTTTGCTTTATCGAAAGAAGTAATACAGATAATATTCTTTTCTTTTACAATTTCCTTAAGTTCCATTTCCAAAACATTTTCAAGAAAATGATGCATTACTTTTTCTTTATTCTTAATGAAAGGCGTGGTAAAAGCTACCGGAATTGCGCTGTTTTTTTCAATCGTGTACACATCGTTTACTTTTGCTTTTGCAAAATGTACTGCATAGATCAAAATAATCGCACCAATCATACTCATAATCGCCGCAACAATAATAATTATTGATCTCATTGGCGAAACTGGCTGCGTCGGAAGCTCTCCTCTCGTTATAATTTTATGAAAAGATATTTTTGCAGATTTTGCAATCTCTGCATCTATTCTTTTTTCATTCAAAAAATTGTAGTTTTTTTCGTAGAGATTAAATTCACGATTCATGATATTGAGGAGTTTCTCTTTTTCTGGCAAACCAATGAAAGCCTGCTCTGCAATCTGAATATCGCGGTCTATATCATTATATTTTATCTCTAGATTTTTCTGTGTATTCCTTATACTTTCGGTTTGATAATCGGTAAGATCTTTTATCTTAGAATCTATTATTTTCACCTTTTCATGTTCTGGGGTGTAGGTTAAGAGAAGTTCTTTTTTCTCAGCTTGAAGCTGCTTCATATTTTTAACCATTTCGGTTGAAAGAAGATCATTGAAAGCTTCAAAATTGGTTGCCAAGTCGAGATAATTATCTTTTCCTTCTGCGATATAGCTGTTTAAATTTTTAATTGCATCAAGATTCATTTTAAGGTTACTTTTCTGAATTTTCAGCTGAGAGATCTTCCTTAAATCGGTCTCTGTTTCCCGCGGAATATTGATGATATTTTCTTTATTTCTGTAATTTTCTATGCGATTTTCAGCATCAGAAAGCTTGTGATTGGCTTGTCCAATTTCATCCTTCAAAAAATCTACGGTTGTATTTGCAGCGCGGTATTTACTCTCGATATACTCTTCAATATACGTTTCGGCGAGGGTATTTACCAAAAGACTGGCTTTCTCGGGAATATTGCTTTTATAGTTAATTCTGATAACGGGAACGTCTTTATCTACCGAAACAATATCAAGGTTTTTATTTATTTTCTCTAAAAGTTTTTCTCTGCTTAGAAATTCAAACTGATAATGGTCGATAATCTTTGCATCTGGTTTAGTATTTAAATAGTTTTCATTTTTGGTAATTAAAATCTTCCCACCAGGAATTGTAACAGGAATTCCGAAGGTTCCTTTAATTTCTTTAGTAGAATCTGCCGAAGTTGCGAGCGTAAAATTCTGACTAGAATTAACGTGTAAAACAAATTTTTTATCAAAATTTTTCTTGTTATCGAATGTTCCTTCCACTTTTACAGGAGAATCATTGAAAAGTTCCACAGAACGCATTTTTCCAATTCGATAAATTTCTGTTGAAAAAGGAAGTTTCTCTAATGTTTTTTCGATTAAAGAAGTAGATTTCAGTACTTCAATCTCTGTACTTATTTTGTTTGCAGTAGCGAAAACATCAAAATCTTTGAACAAATTTGCACTGGGAACACCTTCCTGCGTATCTGCAAGCTTCAGCTTTGCTGTACTTTCGTACATAGGCGTAACGTAGTTTAGATACTTTTTTGCCGCCAAAACCGAAATAATCATAGCCAAAATTACCAAAGGTAACCCTCGTAATAATGGTTTCAGAAAACGCACATTTTCGCTGTTCATGGTAATAGTTTTTATAATAATCCCAATAATATAGCTGCAGCAGAAGTAACGGTGGCAAAAGGAATGATGGTAGAAATTCTTTTGTCGAAATCTTTACTTTTCTTAGACGGAACAATTATATAATCTCCTGGATGCAATATTATATTCTGGTTGGGAACATCTTTCATTTGGGTAAGATCGATATTGGTTACTCGTACGTTTTCTCCTTCTTGTCTGAGAATTTTTATGAGCTTTAGATTGGCGTACATTTCAAATCCGCCTGCTTTGGAAACCAACTCGAGCAACGTATTTTGGTCTTTATCTACCTGTATTACCGCAGGATTTCTTACCTCGCCCATTACAGCAATTTCTTTATTGAGAACTTTAACGTCTACAATGGGGTTTACCAGCCATTTTTTTAGTTTGGTTTTAATCTCTTCTTTAAGCTCAGGTACAGATTTTCCAACGACAGAAGTGGTTCCCAATCTTGGGATTTCGATATTTCCGAATTTATCTACCAAAAGCCACTTTCCGTAGACTTCATTAGAGTTATAAATACCATATACAGAACCTACACTCAGATCATCCTGCCCCCAAACAGAAAGCGTAATTTTATCGTCTTTTCGAATTTTGTACTCGTAATTGGGATCATAGCTGAAATCCTGCATACTTCGAGTAGCCTGCTCTTCTTCCAAAACATTGTAGGTTTTGCAGGAAACCAAAAGAAAGATAAAAAAGGACGATATGATGAGGTGTCTAAACATAAAATTTTAAAATAAAACCGAAAAGAATTTTCGTAAATTATTCAACTTACCATCTGAAATTTCTTCTCTTATTTTTATAATTTTTTCTATTGTAGCAGTCATTTTATCACAAACATTGGCGTCTTTCACTATGTAGTCGAAAGCTCCATATCGAAGTGCATTTACTGCGGTATCAATATTTTCTTGCGCTGAAACCATAATTACATAGATGTTGGGATCGTAACGTTTTATTTTATTTAAAACTTCAAAACCATTTAGATCTTCCATGTTGTGATCCAGAAAAATAATATCTGGATTTTGGTAAAGCTCATCTAAACATTCTTCCCCACTGCTAAATGAGGTAACATCTTCATACTGATGATTTTTAAGATGTTGCTCGTAAACAGTAGTGCAGAATCTATCGTCATCAACTACAAAAAATTTTAAGTTGTGATTATTTGTTTCCATCTTTTTCTATTTGAAAACAATACATCCACAATTATTCCTTAAATTAAAACACTGATTTTCAACATCTTAATTTTAATTAATTTTCCAAAATACAGATTTGTTCCATATTTTGGAAAATTATCATTTCTATTTTACTTCGCATTGCATTTGCTCAATAGCGGTCGCAAGAATATTCCTTACTTCTTCAAACAAAGTGTATAATTCCGGGAGCTCAGTTTTATGTTCTTTTGCCTGAACTTCCAAACTTCTTACATTATCCTGAATAGAATGAATACCAAAACCATCAATACTTGGTTTTATTTTGTGTATAAGCCTTGCAATTTCAGCATAATCACCATTTTCAAAAGCATTTTCTACCAATGGCATGGTTTCTTCTATCTGAGTAATAAAAATGGACAGCATTTTCTGAACAAAAGCATCATCACCACGGCTCAATGCTTTTATATTTCTTAAATCATACAGTGTTTGCTTTACAACAGTATCATTATTTCGCGGTTTTGCTTGTACTTTTGCGTGTTTATAAATTATTTGAAGTAAATCTTCTTCATTAAAAGGCTTAGTAAGATAGCCATTCATCCCAACTGCAATACAATTGTCTATTTCTGTTTTAAATGCATTGGCTGTAAGAGCTATAATTGGAGTGGTAAGATTAAATTCATTACGAAGGATCTTTGTGGCTTCGATACCATCCAATTCTGGCATCTGTATATCCATCAAAATTAAATCGAACTGTTTTTCTGCAAGAATATCTACCGCTTTTCTACCGTTATCTGCTTTTGTTACCAAACAACCGAAATGTTTTAGAGAATTTTCTGCTACAAGTTGGTTCAGCTCATTATCTTCAACCAACAAAATATTAACTCCCTGAATAGAAATATCTTCTTTTTTTTCTACATTTTTAGCAGAAGATTTTTCTTTACTCTTATCCATATCAAGAACGATGGTAATCTTAGTCCCTATATTTTTCTCGCTTTGAATCATGATTTCACCATTCATAAGACCAATAAGTTCTTTAGTAATGGCCATTCCAAGCCCGGTACCACCGTATTTTCTTGAGGTTGAACCGTCTTCCTGATTAAATTTTTTGAAGATATGCCTTACATAATCCTCGCTCATTCCAATTCCAGTATCGGTAATACAAATTGAAATATGTTGATGATTTTTAAAATCTTTCAGAACACTACATTCAGCTTTAATCTCTCCTTTATCTGTAAATTTCAAAGAATTTCCAATAATATTGAATAAGATCTGCTCAATTTTAAGCGAATCACCTTTTAATTCATCATATAAATTTTCTGAGAATACCGCATCTAAACTGATTTTTTTCTGCCTTGCTTTTGGTTTTAAAATTTTAATAACATTCTGAATACTCTCTTTGAGAGAAAAAGCGTGATTATCTAAAGACATTTCGCCTGATTCAATTTTAGAAATATCTAAAATATTGTTAATGATAGATAAAAGATGTTGCGAAGTATTATAGCTATTATCAACAAACTGAGTTTGAGTAACGCTTAGATCAAGTCTTTTTAATTCTCTCAGGAAACCAATAATTGCATTGAGCGGTGTTCTGATTTCGTGGCTCATGTTGGCTAAAAACACTTCTTTCGCTTTAGAAGCTTCGATCGCTTTTGCTTTTTCCTGAATAAGATCTTTTTCTAATTTTTTATGCTCTGTAATATCGAGATGAATCCCAATTGAACCTAAAAGATTGCCGTGATCGTCGTAATTTGGTGCACCACTAATTGCCCACCATCTCAGCTCACCTCTCTTATTTTTAATCGGAAGTTGATAAACACTAGAAATTCCTTTCTCTCTAAGCTGAATCTGCTCTTCCACAAGTTGAAAATTATTCTCTCCGTATACGAATAATTTGGAAGGATTTTTACCAATAATTTCATCCAGCTCAAACCCCGAAACGTCACAAAAACTTTGATTGGCATATCTAATAATCTCATCATTATCTACCTCAATGAGTCCTAAATTCATATTAGCGATAATGTTTCGGTATTTTTCTTCCTGTCTTTTAATATTATCTTCTACTCTTTTCCTTTCCTTTAATTGCTCGGCAAGGTAAAAAGATAGTTCTTTGAGATCTTCTGTCTTTTTTATTTCGAAACTAGGATCTAACAACTGAAGAGAACCGTACAGACTAGAAATAGACTCCTGTTTTAGTTCGTTTTGTTTTTTTAGATCATTGTAAAGTACTTTATATTCTTGTTCGCTCTCTTCGAAAGCGTGTTCCATGAGCTCTTTATCACGAGTAAAAGATTTGTAAGATTCGTTTACCGCATTGATAAAATCTTTTAACCGAGGATCACTCATGCAATCTTCCGAGAGATACTTTCCTATCTGTCTTTGCAGTAGATTGTGAAGATTATTTTCCATTGTTATTCGATTTCATTTAAGGTTGTAATAGTTATGGTTTGATTGTTCAAAGCACATTTCCCGAAAGGTCTTAACGGGGAAATTTCACCATAAGAATAGAACCCAGTAACAATAGAGTCTTCACCCAGAACATTCCTCACAATCTCGACCTCTTCGCCAACTCTCTCTCCTAAAACCAACTTACGCCCCACACAACTTACAACCATTGCCAGTTTGGGATTTGGGCTTAGTTTCAAACATTCTGTTGCCGCATCGCTTGCTGCATCTATAAGCCTATCTGTATTGGCTTTCATAAATCTCACTTTACTTCCTTTTGGCAGATCACCTGCAAAAATCATCATATTATTTTTTTCATTTATGGAGAGAATTGTTCTCACAACCGGCGTAGAATCTTCATCCACCTTTAGGGAAAGGGGAAAAAGCAAAGCTGAGCTCGGAAGATCTTCCGCATATTTGCCTAGATATTTTTTATATAGATCTAATGCATTTTTATGATCTATTTCTGACAGAATATTATTTTGAGATCTTGTTACGGTACGCTCCAAACCAAAACTCTCCCAACCACCACATGAAGCATGAGAAAGCTCTAATTTCTCGCCATAAAAACCAATCGCTAAGATTTTATTGGGTACGGGAGCTCTATTTAACCCCACAACAGTTTGCTCAAACTTATCACCATCTCCCGCCAAACCCCCAGAAATTAAAACTCCATCGGGCCTGCCTTCATTAAGGCCTTTTACAAGTTTGCTTCCATTCACTTCGCTTCCATCCGATAAAATAAAAACCCATTTCAGGTTTTCATGGGGAAGTTTTGAAATGAGTGCTTTTCCAGCTTTAGAACTGTTTTTATAATCTTTAATATCAATTTCTGCCGTTTTTATTTGGGTAGACGAAAACCCAATAACCGTAATGGCTACTGTTTCATCATATACTTCGCTGCAAAAAATCTCTCCAGAAGAAGACGATAAAGCAATTTCCGCATTAGGAAACTTGCTTTTTAATAAAGAAAAAAAATCAGGCTCTTCCAAAATTTTCCTACAGCCGTATCCCAATACCAGTTGTGCTTCTTGGTAGTCTAACCCGTCGTCGTTCCTCTCAAATTTCCACTTTTTATTTGCAAAAAGTAATTTGGCAACTTTCATTTAGTTATTGTTTAATTTTTTTTGATGCACACTATTTATTAAGTTATACACTGTAGATTTTCCTATGTCTAGAATTTTTGCAGTTTTAATGACATCATTATTGTTTTTCTTTAAATAATGAAGAATAATATCTGTTGTATATTGTTTCAAGGTTTTTTGTTCGTTTAGAAACACATCAGATTCTTTTTCAAGGCTGTAGAAGCTTATATCTTCCGCCAAAATTTCGTTACCTTCTGCCATTACACAAGCCAAATCTATAACCGACTTCAATTCTCTAACATTGCCCGGAAAGCTATATTTAAGCAGTTTTTTTCTTGCACTTTCAGATAAATTTAGCGGCTTACATTTGTTTTCTTTCGCAAACATATCGATAAAATGTTTCGCCAAAATAAGGGTATCCTGATCTCTATCTCTAAGTGGTGGTAAATCTATTGGAAGCCCCATAACACGATAGTAAAGATCTTCTCTAAAGTTGTTCTTTTTTACCTCATTTGCCAAATTTTTGTGAGTTGCAATAATAAGCCTCACATCTAATTTTATTCTTTGAGTTCCTCCTACTCTAATAATTTCCCTCTCTTGCAAAGCGCGAAGTAATTTGCTCTGAAGATTCAAATCAAGCTCTGCAATTTCATCCAGAAAAATAGTTCCGCCATTGGCTTGTTCAAATTTCCCTATAGATTTTTCACTTGCTCCTGTAAACGCACCTTTTTCATGGCCAAAAAACTCACTCTCCATTAATTCTTTAGGAACTGCCGCCATATTTATAGCCACAAAAGGCTTATTCTTACGCGAAGAATTGTAGTGAATTGCTCTTGCTACTACTTCTTTACCCGTTCCCGTTTCGCCAGTAATCGAAACATTAATATTCGAATTTAAAGCTTTGCTTATTTTAGAAAAAATAGCTTTTAAAGAATCGCTCTGCCCAATAATTGTATTTTCGAAGCTATATTTTTTCTCTAACTCTCCTTTCAGATCTTCAACCTCCTGTTTTAAGGAAATAGTCTCTCTAATTCGAATAATAGCATTCCAAAGCAGCTCTTTTGTGTGCTCATTTTTTACGATATAATCTTTTGCGCCTTGCTTAAGAAAATCTATCGCAACCGAAATATTCTCTTGCCCGCTTATCACAATAATTGGTAAATTGGGGTAAATATTTTTTATCTGTTTAAAAAGCTCATCTCCCTGAATATCTGGCAAACCAAAATCTATACAAATAATATCAGGATTTCGGTAAAGCTCAGAAAGGCATTCTTTGGCCGTTTTGTATAAAAAAATTTCGTAATCAGGATTGAGCTCAAGATGGTATTTTAGCATTTCGCCAAAAAAAGGATCGTCATCTACTAAAAAAATTTTACTCATTCTGATTTAGTTTTAAATCTTTCACTAAAATAAGATTTTTTTTGATCATTTTAACACGAATTAAAACTATCCGAAAATTATTTGTTTAAATAATTGATTATTACTACACTAAATCACTCTTAAAAATCCTACTAAAAAAAACAAAACAAGACCTTCAGCATAAAAAATTTTTGCCGAAAGTCTCGTTTAAAAAAAAAACTTACCCTAAAGTTTAAAGAAACTGCTTATCGTTTTGAATTACCGCCTGTAATTTCTCAAGTTTTTTCTGATCAAACAACAGCAAATTAATTCTAAAATTCTTTCCAGAATTTTGAGAGTGAATTTTAACATTAAATCTACAAGAAAGAGCCGCCTTTCTTACAAAAACTTCCTGCACCGAAGAAATAGGAAACTCCACCTCCGGTCTTATATAACCTTTCTCCTTAAAAGGATGTCTTCTACGAACCGTAAAGCAACTTCCAGAGCTATCCAACTCTGTACTTTTCAATCTAAGAAAAGCTAAAAGAAATAAAACAACACTCGCGTACAAGGCAAGGTTTACGTAAATACTACGGGTAAAAAGAGAGACAAATAAAGCCATCGTGATAAAAACCACCATAACATAAGCCAAGAGCTTAATTCGCCCTGCATTAGAAATTTTCATATCGGTATTGAGTGATAAAGCACAGACAAAGCCTGCTTGTTTGATTATTTAACTGACAAAAAAATCATCAATTATTTAGATGGTAAAATTAATAATAATTCACCATTTAAAACAAAATATTTTGCAAAAAATATACCATATTTAACAAAATAAATTAACAATAAATAGTTTATGAAAAATATAAAACAATAATAAATAATTTAACTTGAAAAATACTTAATTTGAATTTTTTACAAAATTATTTTATACAAAAAAGATAAATGATAGAAAAAAAAGAGACCAAAAAAATTGCTTTAAAATTAAATCTCAATAAAAAACAGCTATGTAAAGCATATAAAAATCAACAAAAATCTCCTTTTTGCTTAAAATTAGCAGAGTTAAAACAGCAAAACATAAAACTTTGTTTTAAGTATCAAAAACAGAATAATATTAAGAACTAAATTCATGTTCATTCGCAACAAACATTTGTTTACGCAAAGCTTTTTGAATGATGTTGTTGAAAAAATAAAAACCTCAAAAAAAGTAAATATTATTCGGAAAGCCAGAGTAAAAATCTCGTCCGTACACTCTCAATTAAAGAAAAAAATTTACAAGCATTATATACTTTTAATATTGGGCTAAAGACAATCTTCACACATCATAATTTAAACGGGCTAAAGCCCGTTTCTATTGAATACTTCTTTGTGTTTATTGGTGAAAAACATTTGCGGATACTGAGCTTGTCGAAGTTTGTGTTTAAAAAGCTTTAAAATTAGCCCAAAAAGAAAATGCTCCTCACCGTAGTAAGAAGCATTTTCAACCCTAATATTTAATATAATTTACCATTACAAAGAGACACCTCGTCTCCATGGAATGAAATCATTCTGATTGAGTAGGTCGGCTTTGGTTTTCACTTCGCCACTTGCTACTTTCATGATGAACTCTAAAAGTTCGTCTGCCGCTTCCGGAATTGTTTGGTCTCCGCTAATTACCGTTCCTGCATTGAAATCGATAATATCCGGCATTTTTTCTGCTAAAACCGTGTTTGAAGAAATTTTCACGACTGGCGAAATAGGATTTCCCATTGGTGTTCCCAATCCTGTGGTGAAAAGTACTACGGTTGCACCAGAACCCACCAAAGCTGTTGTACATTCTGCGTCGTTTCCTGGTGTACAAAGAAGGTTTAAGCCTGGTTTTGTAGCATATTCTGTAAAGTCTAAGACATCCGCAATAGGTGCAGCACCGCCTTTTTTTGCAGCTCCCGCAGATTTCATGGCATCGGTAATTAAACCATCTTTAATATTTCCCGGTGACGGGTTCATATCAAAACCGGAACCTGCTGCTACAACAGATTTTTCAAAATCTTTCATCAACTGTAAGAATTTTACTCCATCTTCATCTTTTACACAACGGTTTACCAACTCCTGCTCTACTCCGCACAATTCAGGGAATTCTGCAAGCATGGTTGTACCGCCTACTGCCGCCATAATATCTGAAACTTCTCCCAAAACAGGGTTTGCCGAAATTCCTGAGAAACCATCAGAACCACCACATTCTAAACCGATATTCAGTTTGGTAATTGGGGCAGGTTTTCTTTCAATATTATTGGCTTGTTTTATTCCTTCGTAAGAATCTTTAATAACACCGGTTAACATCTCGTCAATCGTTCCAGACTTTTGCTGTTCGTACACAACGATTGGCTTTTTGTTATTCGGAGCTAACGCATGAAGCGCATCCATAAAGATTTTCACCTGAAGGTTTTGGCAACCTAAACTTAAAACTGTTGCACCGGCAACATTCGGGTTATTTACATATCCTGCAAACAATCTTCCCAAAGCTTCGGCATCTTGACGAATACCACCACAACCTCCTTGATGCGTGATGAATCTTACGTCGATATTTTTAAATACTCTCGTATCTTCTTCCTCTTCTACTGCAACTTCCGCGGTTTCACCACCATTTAGTAAAGACCTTAATAATAGTTGATGTTTGCTGGCTTTATCGTGCAACAATTCTTTTTCGAAAATATCTTTAAGAGTTTCGATGTTTTTGTTTTCACAGAACACCAATGGGAAGAACAACCAAACATTTTCTGTTCCCACTTGTCCGTCTTCACGGTGATATCCCATGAAAGTACGGTTTTTCCATTTATCAACATTTGGGGCAGTCCAGCCAAGAGTTTCGGTTTTACCTTCCACTTTTGCGCTTTGGTGTTTTACATTTTCTGTGGTAATGACCTCTCCTTTTAGAATTGGTTGATTGGCTTTCCCAACGATAACACCATACATAATGATTGCGTCGCCTTCAGAAAAATCTACCGCTGCAAATTTATGTTTTGCTTTGATGTCTTTAAGAATCGTATAATCTGCACCATCAAGATGTACTGAATCTCCGGCAGCTAAATCCAGCAACGCTACAATAACGTTGTCTTTAGGATTTACTTTTAATACTTTCTTTTGCATGATTTCTTAAGAATTAAATTCTACAAAATTGTTAAACGCAGTTTTCATATCATTGTTGTCGATTTCGTACAATGCTTTTACCACTGCAGCTTTTAAACCTGGAACTTGGGTAAGGTCTGTATCCCAGAAAGAAGTTTCAGAAAGGGCCAATTCTGCTACTTTCTCGTAATCTTCGTTTGCCCAGATTTCTTTAAATTTAGCAATAATACCTTCTTCATCGTTCAAAGGAAGAGCTTTTTCGCCATAAGTTCCTTGGTAGAATCTTATCACACTCGCCAAAGAGAAGGTAAGATGAGTTGGCAATTTACCATTAGTTTCAACATAGGTTAATAAACTTGGTAAAACTCTTACTTTAAATTTAGACACAAAATATAAAGCGATACTTGCTAAATAATGTTTGATGAAAGGATTTCTGAAACGGTCGAAAACTTCTTCCGCGAAATTCTTCAATTCGCCCATATCTAAACCAAGCGTAGGATTTACTTCGTTGAAAATTGCTTCGCTTAGGAACGTTCCGATAAATTGATCTTCAATGGCTTCTTTTACCAATTCTTTTCCTGATAAAATTGCCGGAGCCAACATTAAGGTATGACCACCATTCAAGATTCTTACTTTTCTTAAACGATACGGCTGAATATCATCAACCACCAAAATCTGCTCGTTGATTTTATTGAAAGGGATTCTTTCATTTAAATTTCCGGCTTCCTGAATCACAAAAAGTAGGAAACACTCAGAAACCACCATCATTTTATCTTCGTAGTCCAATTGGTCTTCGTAAGATTCTGCATCATCTTTCGGATAACCCGGAACGATTCTGTCTACCAATGTATTGTGGAAATAATTCGATTGGTTAATCCATTGCACAAAAGCATCTTCTAAATTCCAAAGTTTTGCATATTTAATGATGATGTCTCTTAAAACAAAAGCGTTATCTTCAATTAATTCGCAAGGAATAATTCTTAAACCTTTATCTGCAGCACCATTGAAATGTTTGAATCTTTCATATAGTAAAACAGCCACTTTTGCAGGGAAATTTTTATGTGGACCTTGGTAAGACGTTTCGTTTTCGTCGTAAGCAATCCCAGTTTCTGTCGTATTTGAAAATACAAATTCTAACTCTTCTTCTTTTGCTAACGCTAAGAATTCATCATAATTTGCATAAGGATTTACCGATTTTTGAATCGCAGAAATCACCTGCTTATCATCATGAATCTCTCCTTTTTTAATCCCTCTTGTGAAAAGAGTGTACAAATTGTCTTGCTCTTCCATTTTCTGAATAGAGCCGTTTGGTGTTGCCTGTAAATTTACAATTCCACCCTTCCAATCTGTTTCTTTATTTAATTTATCAATCATGTAATCTGTGAATCCTCTCATAAAGTTTCCACCACCAAATTGTACAATTTTGATAGGAAGTTTTTCTTGAGAACCAATGAGTTCACGATTTAATTTTTGCTTTATCTGATTTTCCATCTTTTCTAATATTGCTGCGCTCGTTTTAATTCAAACCTTCAAGGTTTTTGAGACCTTGAAGGTTTAAGCCATATATTTTTTATTTAATCACTTTATATTTAGGAACTAAAGACTTCATTACTGCCCAAGCAATAAGATACGCAACAGCACAAATTGAAAATACAATAAAGTAACCTGCTTCTTTTCCTTCAAATCCCATAAATTTCATATTGGTATCTCCTGCATAAGTAAACAAAACCCCCGAACCTTTATTGATAAAGAAAGAGCCAATACCTCCTGCCATTCCGCCAATTCCGGTTACAGTTGCAATCGCTTTTCTTGGGAACATATCGCTCACCGTAGAAAAAATGTTTGCAGACCAAGCTTGATGCGCCGCACCTGCAATACCGATAATAATAACAGGTAACCAATAACTTGTATTCCCCAAAGGTTGAGCTAAAAGAGCTAATAATGGGAAAAATGCAAAAATCAGCATAGCTTTCATTCTTCCATCATAAGGGTTCATGCCTTTTTTAGAAACAAAGAAAGATGGAAGCCAACCTCCGATAATTGATAAAAGCGTAATCACATAAAGTATAAATAATGGGAAAGCACTTTCTGTACCGCTCATTTTGTAAATATCTTTCAAATAAGCCGGAGACCAGAAAAGATAAAACCACCAAACACCGTCTGTCATGAATTTACCAAAAGCAAAAGCCCAAGTTTGTTTATATTTAAGACATTCTGAGAAAGATAATTTACGTTCTGGAGTTGCTGTAGCTTCTGTTTCAGAAACTTCATTATCTTGCTGAATGTATGCTAATTCTTCTTTGTTAACTTTAGGGTGAGATTCAGGTTTTCCGTATAGAATAATCCAAAGTCCCATCCAAACAAATCCTAAAGCACCAATGATGATGAAAGACATTTCCCATCCGTAAGCTGCTGCAATATAAGGAATTGTAACTGGGGCAGCCAAAGCTCCAACTGTTGCACCTGCATTCCAAATACTGGTAGAGAAAGCTCTGTCTTTTTTAGGGAAAAACTCAGCTGTAGTTTTGATGGCTGCCGGGAAATTTCCTGCTTCACCTAATGCCAATACAAATCTTGCAAAAATGAATAAAGAAACACTTGTAGATAACACCAAACTTGCATTACCAAAAGTTTCTAAAGAATGTTTAGCTTCAGCAAAACTAAAAATCCACGTTCCTGTAAGAATTCCTGAAGTTGCAATACCGCAGAAAGCGTGAAGACAAGCTCCTAAAGACCAAATTCCGATAGCCCAAAGAAATCCTTTTTTAGTGTCCATCCAATCTACAAATCGGCCAGCGATAAGCATTGAACCTGCATAAAATAAAGAAAACAATGCGGTAATCGTTCCGTAATCACTATCTGTCCAATGAAATTCTGGCACAAAATAATCTTTCCAAGTAAGAGAAAGTACCTGCCTATCGAGATAATTAATTGTAGTTGCTATAAATAAAAGTGAACAGATTGTCCATCTAAAATTACTGGGGTTATTTAACTTAACCGAACTCATACTTTTTTAGAATTTATTTATTATTTTAAAGTTTGGATAATTTCCAATACTTTTTTAGTTTCATTTTCTATGGTTGCAAAATCTTTTGCCGCCATCAAATCTTTACTTACCAATTTACTTCCCATTCCCACTGCAGAAACTCCAGCTTTAAACCAGCTTTCGATACTTTCTTTCGTAGTATCTACTCCACCAGTCGGCATAAATTTAAGATTTGGGAAAACGTCTTTAATGGCACTCATAAAACCTGCACCTAAAGCATTTCCAGGGAATAATTTGATGAAAGTAACTCCTGCAGCTTCAGCAGTAATAATCTCAGTTGGCGTCATACAACCAGGGCTGTATAAAACGTCTTTCGGAATTAAAAATTCGGCAACTTCTGCTACAAAACCAGGGCTGATAAAGAAATCTGCTCCTACTTTGTAATATTCTTCTGCTTGTTGAAGGTTTTTAATTGTTCCGATTCCTAAAAGCATTTCTGGCATTTCCGCATTACGGATTTCTACCATTTTTGTAAAATTACTAAGTGCAGCTTCTCCACGGCTTGTATATTCTACCGCGCGAATTCCTGCATTGTAAAGTGATTTTAATATTTCTATGGTTACATTTTCGTCTGCATTGTAATACAGAGGTAAAATTCCCTGATTTACGATTGCATTGGTAACTGTTTGAATTTTTGTCATTTTGTTGAATTATCTTGTCTAAAAATAATTTTTAATGAGATGAAGTCTATCCTTTAGTGTGCTGTATATTTTTAACGCAAAGGGCGCAAAGATTTTTTTGACTACTAACTGTTTTTAAGTTCGCAAAGGCGTTTCACTCAGCAAAGAACACAACCTTATTTAGTTTAGGCTATTAACTTAATCAAAAGCTAATTATCAGAAGCCAACTATCTTTTAATTCTTCCGCCAGAATTTCCAGCCATTACTTCCAGAATATCTTCTGCGCTGCAATAGTTAATGTCTCCTAAAATGGTATGTTTAATAGCACAAGCTGCATTGGCAAAATGTACTACTTTTTCGTCGTCGAAGTTTTTTAAACCATAAATTAGACCTGCTGCAAAAGCATCTCCTGTTCCGATTCTGTCGACAACATTGTCAATTTCTAAAAATTTAGTTTCGAAATAATTTCCGTTTACCAAAGCTCTTCCTTGCGTTTGTTGAGAACTTGCAGTAACTCCAATTCTGATTTTATCAAAAATCTTATGAATAGAAGGACATTGCTTTTTCAACTCTTCGCAAGCTTCCAAGAAACCGTTTTTATCTGATAAAAACTGAGTTCCCAAAATTTCGTTGATTTCGTTAACACCTCCAATAAAAATTGTTGATAAAGAAACCAGTTCTTTCAAAACTTCGTTTCCGTTTTTGCCGTATTTCCAAAGGTTTGAACGATAAGCAGGGTCGGTTGTAATTTCGATTCCCATTGCTAAAGCGGTTTGTAAACCTTCTTTCAAACTTTCATAAGCAGATTCAGAAATTCCGGGGCTAATTCCTGTCCAGTGAAAATAATCACAACCTTCTAAAGCTTTTTTCCAGTCGATTTTCTCTGATTCGATGTTGGCGAAAGAACCGTTCAGTCTGTTGTAAGCAATTCTGCTCGCACGAACCGACGATCCTACTTCTAAAAAGTACAAACCAAGAGGATGCTCATTTTTAGAAATAAAATTGGTATCGATTCCGAAACTTTTAACAAAAGAAATTGCAGATTCTCCCACAAAATCATCAGAAACACAACTTACATGCTTTACCTCGCAACCCATTGTTGCCAAAGAAGAAGCTACATTCAGCTCGGTTCCGCCAAAGAAAAATTCCATTTCGTGGCTTTGCTTCATTGTTCTGTTTCCTGGAGGCGAAAGTCTCATGATGATTTCACCGAAAGTAAGTATTTTGCCCATAACTTTTAATTGACATCTTTTTTAACCACAAATCTTTAGATTCGACGAAGTCAAAAGTCATAAAAGATTTAAAGTTTAATATATTGATTATAAAAAGATCAAATAAGTTTACAGTTAAATAATCTTTTTATTTGAAAACTATTTTACACCATTAAGATAAATAAGTTTCAAAAATTTTTAAGTTTAAAAAACTTAATTTTCTTATTGGTTCAAATTCTATTTATAAACCTTCAAGGTTTTTGACACCTTGAAGGTTTGAAATTTGTTATGTTTAAAAATCAAAATAGTTTTTTGCGTTGTGATAGCAGATGTCGGAAATTGTTTTTCCGATAAGCTCCATATCATTTGGCAATTCACCATTTTTCATTTCTTCTCCGAATAAGTTACAAAGCACTCTTCTGAAGTATTCATGTCTCGGATAAGATAAGAAACTTCTTGAATCTGTTAACATTCCTACGAAACAGCTGATTAATCCCATGTTTGAAAGGGCATTCATCTGCTTAATCATCCCGTCTTTTTGATCCAAAAACCACCATCCAGAACCAAATTGTACTTTACCTTTCACACTTCCGTCGTTGAAATTCCCAATCATGGTTGCGAAAATTTCGTTGTCAGCAGGATTTAAGTTGTATAAAATCGTTTTGGTTAATTTATCTTTTCCGTCTAAAGCGTTTAATAATTTAGACAAAGTTTCTGCTTGAACGAAATCGCCGATAGAATCCCAACCCGTATCTGGACCTAAAATTCTGTGCATTCTTTCATTATTGTTTCTCAACGCTCCTAAGTGGAACTGCTGAACCCAGCCAAACTTATGGTAAGTTTCTCCTAAAAATAATAAAATTGCAGTTTTGAACTGGTTTACTTGCTTTTCAGCGATTACTTTTCCAGCCAATTTATCAGCAAAAATGTTTGCAACTTCTGCTTCTGAAGCTTCTTCGAAAGAAATATTGTTCAAGCCGTGGTCGCATAATCTGCATCCGTTTTCGTGGAAATATTCGATTCTTTTTAGCAAAGCATCGCACAAAGTTTGGTAAGAATTGATCTCGATTCCTGCAGATTCACCCAATTTCGCCATATAATCTCCGAAGTTGTGATTTTCGATCAAAATAGCTTTGTCTGGACGGAAAGCTGTACTTACTTTTACCTTCCAATCGCTTTTTGCTAAATCTTGGTGATAGTTCAAAATATCGATAGGATCTTCTGTTGTGCAAAGAGATTCAACATTCATCATCTCCAATAAACCTCTTGTAGATTTTTCTTGAGTTTGAAGTTGAGCGCTAATGTTTTCGTAGATTTCTGAAGCGTTGTTTTCGTTCAACAATTCATCGATTCCGAAATATCTTTTTAGCTCTAAATGCGTCCAATGATATAAAGGATTTCTTAATGTATAAGGAACGGTTTTAGCCCAAGCTTCGAATTTTTCTTTGTCTGAAGCGTCTCCGGTAATGAATTTTTCGTTCACTCCCATGGTACGCATTGCTCTCCATTTGTAGTGATCTCCTGCAATCCAAACTTTAGAGATATTTTCAAACACTGTATTTTCAGCAATATCTTTAGGAATCAAATGATTATGATAA
Source organism: Chryseobacterium sp. HNCC26DJ239 (assembly GCF_057180445.1). Lineage (NCBI taxonomy): Bacteria > Pseudomonadati > Bacteroidota > Flavobacteriia > Flavobacteriales > Weeksellaceae > Chryseobacterium > Chryseobacterium sp. HNCC26DJ239. Next base: position 367,143 of record NZ_JBXUGJ010000003.1, on the reverse strand, counting down.
TCGATAATCGGCTGTTTTTCTGCGTAGTTGAAGTATAATTCTTCTGCGTATTTACTTTGAAGTAAAAAATTATCTGTAATAAAAGATTTCATTGTGGTTCAATTCTGGTGTTACTCGTTAGAAGGTTTTCCGATGGTTGCTAAAATCCCTCCATCTACGTAAATAATTTGTCCGTTGATGAATTTGCTAGCGTCTGAAGCCAAGAAAATAGCTGTTCCTGCAAGATCTTCAGGATTTCCCCATCTTCCTTCCGGAGTTCTGTTGATGATAAATTCGTTAAACGGATTTCCGTCTACTCGAATTGGTTCTGTTTGTGAAGTCGCAAAATATCCAGGACCGATTCCGTTCACTTGAATATTGTGTTTTGCCCATTCTGTTGCTAAGTTTTTAGTAAGCATTTTAAGACCGCCTTTTGCAGAAGCATACGCTACTACATTATCACGACCTAGCTCACTCATCATAGAGCAGATATTAATAATCTTACCAGATCTTCTCTTGATCATATATTTCCCAACTAATTTGGACATGATGAAAGGCCCTGTAAGATCTACATCGATTACTTTTCTAAAGTCTTCAACCTCCATTTCAAGCGCCGGAATTCTTTTAATAATACCCGCGTTGTTTACAAGGATGTCTATTTTCCCATGCGTAGCTTCCATTAAAGCAACTTTCTGTGCAGCTTCAAGCTCGTCTGTAACGTCAAAAATATATCCTGTCGCTTTGTACCCTTTAGAATGATAATATTCTAGCGCCTCTTCTAATTTTGACGGTGTCGTACTTGTAATTGCCAGTTCTGCACCTGCAGCGGCAAGACCTTCTGCCATTGCCATTCCTAACCCGTGAGTTCCGCCTGTAACAACAGCAACTTTACCGGATAAATCGAATAAATTCATGTGAAAAAATTACTTTAATTCGTTTGTTTTAACAGCGTCCATATCTCCATAATCCATATTTTCTCCAGCCATTCCCCAGATAAATGTATAGTTGGAAGTTCCAACTCCTGAGTGAATAGACCATTCTGGAGACAATACAGCTTCGTTATTTTTCATAAAGATATGACGAGTCTCGTGTGGTTGCCCTAAGAAATGGCTTACTGCTTGACCTTCTTCTAAATCGAAATAGAAATACGCTTCCATTCTACGGGTATGTGTGTGAGAAGGCATGGTGTTCCAAACACTTCCTTCGTGCAGCTCGGTCATCCCCATTTGTAACTGGCAAGTTTCTAAAACGCTGTTTACAATCAGTTTATTGATGGTACGTTTGTTTGCATATTTTACTTCGCCCAATTCTACAATTTCGGCTTCGTTTTTAGTAATTTTCTTTGTTGGATAAGAATGATGAGCCGGCGCAGAGTTGAAGTAGAACAAAGTTTGACCTTCATTTCCGTTTTCAAAAACTACATCTTTTGCTCCTTTACCGATGTATAAAGCTTCTTTATTTCCCAGGTCAAAAACTTCACCATCAACTGTTACTTTACCAGCAGCACCTACGTTGATGATTCCTAGTTCTCTTCTATCTAAAAAATTTTCAGCTTTCAGATCGTTTGTAGGTTCTAGTTTCAACGCTTTATTTACAGGCATTACACCACCTACGATCATTCTGTCGTACATGGTATAAACAATTTTAATTTGATCCTCAGTAAATAAATCATTAATTAGAAACTCCCTTCTTAAATCTTCCGTGGTGTATTTTTTAGCATCTTCCGGATGATGGGCGTAACGAAATTCTGATTTTGTCATATCTTATATTTTATTTTTCTGTAGGTTTTATAAACCTTTTTGATTTCTGTGTAATCGATTGCATAAAATTACACATTTTTTACGATAAAAATACTTGGGTTTAAATATAGAATTAAATTTCAAAGGGTTAACAAAAATTTAATATTTATTCATAAACATCCCAAAATCAACGAAATAAAATTAAAAAAAAGATAAGTTGGCTTAAATTTTTATAGAAAAAAAGATAAAAAAAATCCCCTAAAAGACAGTCAAACTATCAGATAAATATAAAATCGTGCCAATAAAAACATAAAGTAATAGCAAAGAAAACGACTATTTTATAATGATTCGTTCAGTAGATACCATTTACGGTTATTATATTTAAAAAATTCAACCGATCGCACAGATAAAAATGTGACAAAAATCATTTAATTTAACAAAAATTTAAAGCTTGATGCCAATTTTGGGAATTTTTACGATTCTTAAAACCGTAAAAAATGGCCTTAAAACTACCTTTAAAAATATTAAACACGGTGCTTTTTTAATTTTTTTTTAAATATGCTTAAATTTTTCACAAAACGAATAAAATACTATAAATCAACATTTTAATTTAATCTAACGAACAATTGTTCTTCATTTTTTTCTTCATTAAACATTTAAATTAATAAAAAAATAATCAAACTTTCTTTGTGTAATGAAAAATAATATTAGTTTAGAAGCCAAGAATTTCTATAATAAAAAATTACGCAATCGATTGCACATTTAGAAAACGTATTTTTTTTGAATTCTTTGCCACTTAACGATAGTAAATACTTACACACTCAAAAGATTAAAAAAAGAGCACACAGTAATAAAATTAAGAATACAGTACATGAATAAAAAAGTTCAACAAATTAAGTGGTTATATCTTTCCGCTTTTCTTTTGCCTGTACTTGCTATGGCGCAGGAGAAAGACAAAGGGAAAGAAACAAATATCGACGAAGTTGTTTTGGTAGGATATACAAAGGTTTCTAAAAAGGATGTTACCAATGCTGTAGCATCTGTAAAAGCCGAAACAATTAAAGACATGCCTTCTAACAGTGCTGCAGAAGCAATACAAGGGAGAATGGCGGGTGTACAAGTTGCACTAAGCGAAGGTTCTCCGGGAGCAGATGTTGATATTGTTATCCGTGGTGGTAACTCTATTACAGGGAGTAATGCACCTCTATACATTGTAGATGGTGTACAGATGGATAATGCACTTACCATTATTTCGCCAAAAGAAATTGAATCGATCGAAGTTCTTAAAGATGCATCATCTACCAATATTTTTGGATCTAGAGGTGCAAATGGTGTTGTTTTGATTACTACAAAAAGCGGTAAAAAAAGAGCAAAAACAAGCATTAATTACAATGGTTTTCTTGGGGTGAGAAAAATTCAGAACACGATTGATGTTTTGGATCCTTACCAATATGTTTTGTATCAATATGAACTTTATAACAAAGGAGGGGTACAAACTGATATTGATGCTTTTAACTCTAGATATGGTACGTTTGACCAACTTGGAAAATACAAAACAATAAAAGAAAGAGATTGGCAAGACGAAGTTTTTGGCAGAGAAGCCTTTAACTTTACTCATAATCTTTCTGTAAATGGAGGTTCTGAAAACTCTTCTTTCTCTCTTACTTTAAATAACGTGCAGGAAGACGGTATTATGATTAACTCGGGTTTCAAAAGAAACATGGCGAATTTTAAATACAGTTATGATATTTCTAAAAAACTTACTTTAGGATTCAACGCTCGTTACAGTAGACAGACAATCTTTGGGGTAGGTACTTCTGCATCTGGTTCGCAAGGAACCAACAGACTTAGAAACTCAATCAGATACCAACCTTTTGAGGGAGGTTCTACGGTAAATGTTGATGAATTTGACCCATTATTTGCAGACCAAACCAACCTGATAAACCCAGTTTTACTTGCAAACAGTGAAACAAGGGAAGCAGGCAGAAACGACTTACTCCTAAACGGTACTTTAGATTATAAAATCAGTAAAGACTTTACATTCCGAACTGTATTTGGGTATGTGCAAAGAGATGAACTAACCAACCAATTTGCAGGTACAGTTACGAGTGTAGCCAGACAAAACAACGATCAACCGGTTGTTTATTATAATACAGCACAATCTCGAAGAATTACCAATACCAATACTTTAAATTATAAAAAAACTTTTGGTAGTCATAAAATAGATTTACTTGCGGGTACAGAAATTGTAAAAACGGATGGAGAATCTTTGGCAATGACCATTAAATGGTTCCCTAAAAGTATAACAGCAGCAGAAGCTTTTGCAAATATTCAGGCGGCCGCACCACCAAATGGTTTAGTACAAGATGCTCCAAGAGCAGGTAGAGCACCTGATCGTTTGGCTTCTTATTTTGGTAGAGCCAATTATATTTACAAAAATAAATATATCCTAACTGCCTCTATGAGAGCGGATGGATCAAGTGTTTTTAAAGATGGTAATCGTTGGGGATATTTCCCTGCAGGATCTTTGGCTTGGAAAGTTTCTGAAGAAAACTTCTTAAAAGACAGCAAAGCTGTAAGTGAATTAAAGCTTCGTTTGGGATACGGACAATCTGGAAACAATAGAATTCAGTCTTTCCTTTACAACACTTTCTTCACAACTTCTGCAGATTACGGATACGCATTTGGTACCAATGTAACACCAGGTGCAACTACAGGAAACATTATGGCAAACAAAGATGTAACTTGGGAAAAAGCTACATCTAAAAATGCAGGTTTAGATTTTGGTTTCTTAAAAGGAAAAATTTATGGTACGGTAGATGTCTATCAAACAGATACAAAAGACCTTTTGCTTTTAGCTAAAATCCCACAAACATCTGGTTACGAATATCAGTATCAAAACTCTGGAAGCAGCCAAAATAAAGGGATTGAATTCTCTATAGGAAGTGCTATTATCGATAAAGAAAACTTTACTTGGAAGGTTGATGCAAATATTTCATCAAACAGAAATACCATTAAGAGCTTAGGATCCAATGCTTCTGCAAGTGCGAACTACTATTTACAACCTTCAGGATGGCAAAACAGCTTATTCGATTTCTTGGTACAAGTAGGAAAACCTGTAGGAACTTATTGGGGATACGTAACCGAAGGACGTTATGAAATTTCAGATTTCGACTATAACTCAACTACTCAAGTATATACTCTTAAAACAGGTATTGCGAGTTCTGCAGCAGTTGCCAATGGAGCAAGACCAGTACAGCCGGGAGATTTGAAGTTGAGAGATCTTAACAATGACGGTATTATTGATACAAAAGACCAAACAGACCTTGGTAATGCACAGCCAAAATTCTATGGTGGGTTTAACCAGACTTTCAGATATAAAAACTGGGATATGAGTTTATTCTTCAATTTCTCGGTTGGTAATAAAGTGTATAACGCCAATAAAATTGAATACAGTACTCAATATCTTTACAAAGACAACAATATGCTTGCAGAAGTTGCTAATAGATGGAGATGGTTTGATGATGCTGGTAACAAAGTAACAGACCCTACAGCTTTAGCTGCGCTGAACGCAAATACAACAGGTTGGACTCCTCCAGCGGGAGCTTACTTCTTGCATTCTTACGCTATTGAAGATGGTTCTTTCTTAAGATTAAATAACTTAACATTAGGATACAGTTTACCAAAAGGTTCTTTAGAGATGCTTGGTATTAAAAACTTTAGATTGTATGCTACCGTAAATAACTTATTTACGATTACTGGATATTCTGGGTTTGATCCTGAAGCCAATACAAGAAGAAATCCTCTTACTCCGGGTGTAGACTACTCTGCTTACCCAAGAAGTAGATTTATTCTATCTGGTGTTGATATTACTTTTTAAAAAAAATTAAATCATGAACAAAAATAAATTTTTAAGCATATTTTTCTCCGTAATAGGAGCTGCTACAGTCCTTAATTCGTGTAGTGATTATTTAGAGGTAGAAAGTCTTTCAAACACAGCAGAAGCTCAGCAGTTTGATTCGGCTTCCGATACTTTCTCAGCATTAGTAGGTGTGTACAACAGTACAATGGGAGATAACACGTATGGGCAAAGAATGAATCTTATCTTATCTCAGTCTGGAGATGAGTATAGAACTTCAGGAGATTATAATGCAAACGACAGAAGAGGTGTTAGTTGCTTTGGTGCAATCCCCACCAACACGGAACTTTTAAGACCTTTCTTAGATACTTATGCCGGAATTGAAAGAGCGAATTTGGTGATTAAAAATATCCCAATTTCCCCAGTGATGACTTCTGGTTCTGCCGCAGATAAAGCTTTGATGAACAGATATCTAGGTGAAGCGCTTACATTGAGAGCTCTTTTCTATTATGATCTTATTAAAAACTGGGGAGATGTGCCATTCCAAACAGTACCTTCATCAGATTTACCTTCGGTTTATTTACCTAAAACAGACAGAGATGTTATTTACGAAAAACTTTTAGAAGATTTGGCAACTGCCTCTACTCTAGTTCCTTGGAGATCTGAAGGCGGTACTACTGCACAAAGAATTTCTAAAGCAGCTGTAAAAGGTCTTAGAGCTAGAATTGCTTTAGCAAGAGCAGGTTGGTCGTTAAGAAGAAACCCTCAACAAATGATGCAGGGCTCAAATCCTCAGAAATATTATCAAATCGCTTACAATGAGTGTAAAGATATTATGAACTCTGGCCAACATGCATTAAATCCAAACTACGAAGGTATGTTTAGATCGCTTCACACCAATTCTCAAGATGCTACAAATGAAGTGATATACGCAATTGGGGCTTTTGGAGGAAACTCAAGAACAGACTCTAAAATTGGATATTACAACGGATTACGTCACGACGATACAGACTGGAAATCATCAGGAGGTATCAATGCAATCCCAGTTTACTTCTACGAATTCACAAAATACGATGTAAGAAGAGACGTAAATGTAGCTATCTTCAGAGTAAGTACCACAAAACAAGCAGATTTACAAACTGCTATTAACTGGAATGATGGTAAATTCAGAAAATCTTGGACAAGTATTACAGGTACTTCTCAAAACTTAGGAATTGACTGGCCTTTATTGAGATACGCAGATATTCTTCTGATGTTTGCGGAAGCAGATAATGAACTTAACGGAGCTCCTTCTCAGGAAGCAATCAACGCGGTTTTAGCGGTAAGACAAAGAGCTTACGTAGGAAATCTTACTCAGGTTGGAACTATCCCAACTACAAAAACAGCTTTCTTCAACTATATCGTAAAAGAAAGAATGCTAGAATTTGGCGGTGAAGGTCTTCGTAAATATGACTTGATTAGATGGAATCTTTTGGAAACAAAAATCAACGAAACAAGACAAAAACTTACAGATTTTATGAACGGAACAGGAGCTTATGCCAATGTACCACAATACATTTTCTATAAAAAACCTGCTTCTACCGTTGTAAACTACATCCCTTCTAAAACTGCACAAGCAAACGTTTTAGATATCGATCTTTATACAGCAACAGGAGTAGCAAAAGCAGATGTTTTCTACACTCCAAACCAAAGTGTAGCAACACCTTCTGGATACACAAAAGTAAACTGGAGATTGGCAATGACACAAGCTTACATCAGTGGCGATCCTGTAAAAAGCTATGCTTACTATTTCGAGCCTAACAAAAAAGAATTACTTCCTATCGCTTTAGATGTAATTAATTCTAACTACAATCTTACACAAGATTACGGATACTAGTAAAATACACATTCATATTAATTGATTTAATACAGACTTTCTCCTTCACCGGAGCGAGTCTGTATTTACTAATGAAAAAAATATGTCAGCTTACCTAACCAAATATTTTCTAAAGACTTTCTCTGCATTATTAATTCTTTTAAGTTTTCTTTCTTTCAAAACTTCCGATAAAACTATTGTGGTTTCGAAAGACGGAAAAGGTGATTTTAAAACTATTCAGGATGCGATTAATTCTGTAGAAAACAACAGTTCTACGCAGACAAAAATTATCATTAAACCCGGAACTTACCGCGAAAAAGTAACCGTTCCGCAAGAAAAAGGGGCAATTTATTTATTAGGCGAAAATCCTCAAAACACCATTCTGGTTTACGGAGATTATGCATCAAAGCCTAATTCTGAAGGCAAAAATATAGGAACTACAGGCTCTTCTACCCTATTTATTTTTTCAGACGATTTTACCGCAAAAAATATCACTTTCCAAAACGATGCAGGACCGGTAGGACAAGCAGTTGCAGTATTAACATCAGGAGACAGAATTGCTTTCGAAAACTGTAGATTTTTAGGGTTTCAAGATACTTTATACACAAAAGGAGCACAAGATGCTCCCGATAAAACTAAGGTTTCCAGAAACTATTTCAAAAACTGCTACATAGAAGGAACTACCGATTATATTTTCGGGGCAGGAACTGCCGTTTTCGAAAACTGTACCATTTATTCAAAGAAAAGTGCTTCTTACGTAACTGCTGCTTCAACCATTGAAGGAACCGAATTCGGATACGTATTCATTAACTGTACAATCACAGGAAACGCAGAGGCAAACTCAGTGTATTTAGGAAGACCTTGGAGACCATTTGCTCGTACAGTTTACATAAATTGTGCAATCGATTCCACAATAAAAAAAGAAGGATGGCACAATTGGTCTAAACCCGATGCAGAAAAAACTACTTTCTACGGCGAGTACAATTCTAAAGGAGATGGCGCAGATTCGTCAAAAAGAGTATCGTGGTCGCACCAACTTACAAAAGAAGAAGCAAAAAAATATACCGCAAAAAATATTTTAAAAGGAAAAGACAACTGGAACTTCTCAAAAAGCTTTAAATAAGATTCATCATTAATCTATGTAAAATGAATTTCTCTCCGAAACATATCATCTTTACCACCGGCGTTTTAGCAATGCTTTCATTCTCGGCTTCGGCACAAGAAAAAACCATTAGCTTTCCGGGAGCAGAAGGTTTCGGAAGATATACAACAGGAGGAAGAGGCGGCAAAGTTGTTTTCGTAACCAAAACTTCAGACGATGGTTCTGAAGGAACTTTAAGACACGCTCTTCAGCAAAAAGGTTCAAAATATATTGTTTTTAAAACGGCGGGAACTATTTACCTTGAATCTCCCTTAAAAATTACCGAAGGAAACGTTACGATTCTTGGGCAAACCGCTCCAGGAGACGGAATTACCATTGCTAACTACGAAACTTTTGTGGCGGCAGACAATGTTATCATTCGTTTTTTGAGATTCAGAATGGGAGACCAGAAAAAATATGAAGGAGATGCTTTTGGCGCAAGATTCATGAAAGATTTAATCGTGGATCATTGCTCGATGAGTTGGTCTACAGACGAAACGGTTTCTATATATGTAAACGAAAATACCACGCTTCAGTGGTGCGTTATCGCCGAAAGTTTAAGAAATTCTTTCCATCAAAAAGGTTCTCACGGATATGGAGGAATTGCCGGCGGAAAAAAAGCTTCGTTTCATCATAATCTTTACGCACATCACGACAGCAGAAATCCGAGATTGGGAGAATATGCAGGAAGTAAATTTGCTTTAACGGATTTAACTGATTTTAGAAACAACGTTATCTACAATTGGGGACACAATGATATTTACGGTGGTGAAGGTATGAACGTAAACATCGTAAATAATTACTACAAACCAGGACCGGCAACTTTAACACCTAAAAGAATTGTTTCCATCGACAAAAATCTAAAACCTGAAACTGAAGTTTACAACATTTGGGGAAAATATTACATCAACGGAAATATTTCTGAAGGCAATCCCGAAGTAAATGCCGACAACTGGGAAAAAGGTGTTTTCAACCAAATGATGCACTACTCGCTTACTGAAACAGATAAAAAAGCGATTAAAATTACTCAGCCACACGACATTCAAAACAATGTAAAAACAGATTCTCCTAAAGAAGCTTACGAAAAAATTTTACAAATTGGAGGTGCAAGTTTGATGAGAGATGCGGTAGATTTTCATGTTTTAAAAGATGTAAAAAGCGGAAGTTTCACCTATACCGGTTCAAAAGGAAGTAAAAACGGAATCATCGATTCTCAAAATGATGTTGGAGGTTTTCCAACTTTAAGACAAGGAAACAATCCAATAGATTCAGACAACGACGGAATGCCCGATGATTGGGAAATAAAAAACAATCTCGACCCTAAAAAAGCAAACGCCAATGGAAGAGATTTAGACAAAAACTACGATAATATAGAGGTTTACAGCCACAGTATTGTGCAGGACATTATCCGAAAACAATAATCGTATTTTAAAAAAAATTAAATTACAAACAGAAAAAGGTCAACTATAAAAATAAAAGAATATGAATTTCATAAACCATAAAATAAAGGTCTTAGCTTTTGCAGCTTTGGGTACAGGTATATTTTTGTCTTGTGCACAAACCAAACAGATATCTCCTTCAAAAACTTCGGCAACGGCTTCTCAGACTGGGAAAATGGTTCCTACCAATCTAAAATGGTCAGAAAGAATGATGCTTTCAGAAATGCACAGATTCCCGAAAGCTTGGATGCTAGATTTCAGCAAAAGCCCAAAATGGACCTATCCTTCAGCAATTGTTTTGGATGGTGCTGAAAAAATCTATCAAAAAACAGGTAAAAAAGAGTATTTAAACTACATTATTGGTTTTGGCGACGACCTTATTAAAGAAGACGGAACGATTGCAACCTACGAATTAGAGAAATACAACATCGATATGTTGAACAGCGGAAACGTTCTTTTATATCTTTATGAAACTCAGAAAAAAGAAAAATATCTGAAGGCGCTTCAAACACTTCGTTTGCAAATCGACGGTCAGCCAAGAACAAATGAAGGTTCTTTCTGGCATAAAAAAATCTATCCATACCAAGTTTGGCTGGATGGTTTGTACATGGGAATGCCTTTCTACACACATTATACGAAAGATTTCACAAAAGGAACTAATGCTACAAAAGCATACGACGATATTGTTTTTCAGTTTGATTCTGTTCAGAAAAACATGCTCGATAAAAAAACTGGTTTATTGTACCACGGTTGGGACGAAAGCAAGCAGCAAAAATGGGCAGACAAAGAAACTGGTTTATCTCCAAACTTCTGGGGAAGAGCGATGGGTTGGTACGGAATGGCAATGGTAGACGTTTTAGATTACCTTCCTAAAAATCATCCGGGAAGAGAAAGATTAATTTCTTACATAAAATCTTACGCCGATGCGGTGATTAAAGTTCAGGACAAAAAATCTGGCCTTTGGTATCAAATTTTAGACAAACCACTTACCAATGGAAACTACGAAGAAGCGACTGCTTCAGCGATGTTTGTGTACACCATCATTAAATCTGTAAATAACGGTTACCTTCCAAAATCTTACAAAGCAGCAGCTCAAAAAGGCTACGACGGAATTCTTAAAAACCTAATTACCGTAGACGAAAATGGCGTTGTAAACTTAAACAAATGTTGTGCAGTAGCTGGTTTAGGAGGAAATCCTTACAGAGATGGTTCTTACGATTACTACGTAAATGAAGAAATTCGTTCTAACGACGGAAAAGGAACAGGACCTTTCATTTTGGCAAGTTTAGAGTTTGAAAAATAGAAATTTGAACCATTAAGAGAATTAAAAAGTTAAGCACAACTTAACTATTCTAAACTTCTTAATTAAATCTTAATGGTAAAATTTAAAACATCAAACCTTTGCTGAGTATAAACTGAAGGTTTACGAATGTAGTTGTGCCTTTACGAAAGAAAAATATGCAGTAAGCCAAAGAAAACTTAGCTTCCTCTGCGTTAAAAACCGTATTTATGACAAACAAATTTTTAAATATACTTTCTCTCACCGCTTTTTCTGTAGCCTCACATTTTTTGAGTGCACAAGAAAAACCATACGTTTCTGAAGTTTGGGTTTCAGACCAAGGGAAAACCTACAAAAACCCTGTTCTGTACGCAGATTATTCAGATCCAGATGCAATTCGTGTTGGGGAAGATTATTACATGACCGCTTCCAGCTTCAACGAAGCTCCCGGTTTACCGATTCTTCATTCTAAAGATATGATTAATTGGAAATTGGTAAACTATGCCATCCAAGACGTTTTACCGAAAGAACATTTTTCAGTTCCAAGAAGAGGAGACGCAGTTTGGGCTCCAAGTATCCGCTTCCATAAAGGTGAGTTTTACATTTATTGGGGCGACCCAGATTACGGAATTTACATGGTAAAAACCAAAGACCCACTTGGGAAATGGGACGAACCTGTTTTGGTAATGGAAGGAAAAGGGTTAATTGATTCTTGTCCGTTTTGGGACGAAGATGGAAACACTTATCTCGTTCACGGTTGGGCAGGAAGTCGCGCCGGAGTAAAAAGTTTGCTTTCCATCAACAAAATGAATCCTGAAGGAACCAAAGTTTTAGATAAAGGCGTTCATGTTTTCGACGGTCACGATGCACATCCTACTGTTGAAGGTCCTAAAATGTACAAAAGAAACGGCTATTACTACATTTTTGCACCTGCAGGTGGCGTTGCCACAGGTTGGCAATTGGTATTAAGGTCTAAAAATATTTATGGCCCTTACGAGCAAAAAGTAGTTTTGGAACAGGGAAAAACTAAAATCAACGGGCCACATCAAGGAGCTTGGGTAGATACACCTTCTGGAGAAGATTGGTTCTATCATTTTCAGGATGTAGATGCGGGTGGAAGAATTGTGCATTTACAACCCATGAAGTGGGAAAAAGATTGGCCGGTAATGGGAATCGACAACGATAAAAATGGAATTGGCGAACCTGTTTTAACCTACAAAAAGCCAAACGTTGGTAAAACTTATCCTACAGAAACTCCTGCAGAAACAGATGAATTTGATGGCGAAAAACTAGGTCTTCAATGGCAATGGAGTGCGAATGAAAATATCGTTTGGTCTTCAAAGCTTCCCGGACAAAAATTCTTAAGATTATTCTCCATGAAAATGGCAGAAAATGATAAAAATCTTTGGAATGTTCCGAATCTTTTAACTCAAAAATTCCCTGCACCTAATTTTGTGGCTTCAACGAAAGTCAAATTAACTCCAGAAGACGCAAAAGAGGGTAAAACAGCAGGTTTATTGGTGATGGGAATGGACCATGCATCGATTGTAATTACTAATAAAGTTGATGGATATTATGTTCAGCTAAGAAAAGCAGAAAAGGCTGAAAAAGGTGGTGAAGAAAAGATTTTATTTGAATCTAAATTAAAATCCAACGAAGCTTATTTTAAAGTAAACGTAAACGAACCGAACGGAATTTGCCAATTCAGTTACAGCGAAAACGGAAAAAACTTTATAAAAATTGGTGATACTTTCCAGGCAAAACCAGGAAAATGGATTGGTGCTAAAGTAGGTTTATATTCTGTAAGCACGCAAAAAGCAAACCGCGGTGGTTATGCAGATTTTGAGTATTTCAGAATAACAAAAGATTAAAAATCCTTCCACAGATTGTACAGATTTTCGCAGATGATTGCGCATATATTTAAAGATAATTTTAAATAAAATCTGTGAAAATCGGTGAAGTAAACGGGAGATAAAAAAACAACAAAAAAAGGCTCTTCGACGATTTTGATGGATACATTCATTTAAATTGACTCCGGAAACGGAGGCGTTAAAAATTTTTGTAAAAATTCCGTTAAAAAATCTCCACTGTTTGAGTGGCGGCAAAAATACTCTTAAAAAGAAAAATTTTTCTTTCCGCCCGAGTTTTGGAGATTTTAGGAAGTTTTTCAAAAATTTAGCCGAGTTTCCAAGTCTTGAATTTTTGGTTCTTTTGTTTCAAGACAAAAGAACAAAGAATAAAAATAAACAATGAATGTTAAAATTTAAAATCTATAATTTAACGAAGAACCAAAGAAATTTTTATATAGTTTCATTTTTATTCAGTGTTTTGCTGTTGTCGCAATACCAATTCACAATGCAATATTTAACGACGATGGCAAAACCTGATAAAATGAGCAAAACAGTAAATAAGAATATAAAGAATATAATTACATGAAGAAGTCATTTAAAATCGTAAGTCTTGCAGCTGCAATGCTGCTTTCGAGCCAGATTTACGCTCAAAATACAGATATTTATAAAGGGATAGAATTTAGTATGTCTAAAGTGGCAGAAACTTCTTTTCCAGCCAATACAGTTTCAATTAAAGATTTTGGAGGTGTTGCAGACGGAAGAACAAAAAATACAGAAGCTTTCAAAAAAGCTATCGATGCTTTAGTTAAAAAAGGAGGCGGTAAATTGGTTGTTCCAAGAGGTATGTGGTACACTGGGCCAATAGTTTTGCAAAGCAACATCAACCTTCATGTGGAAGATGGCGCGATGATTATTTTCAGTACAGACAAAACCGATTATCCTTTGGTAGATGTAAGTTTTGAAGGTTTAGAAACCATTCGTTGCCAGTCTCCAATTTCAGCAAGAAATGCAAAAAACATCGCCATTACAGGTAAAGGGGTCATTGATGGAAGCGGCGACGCATGGAGAGCAGTAAAAAAATCGAAACTTTCTGAAGTTGAATGGAAAAAATTTATCGCATCTGGCGGACTTTTATCTAAAGACGGAAAAACGTGGTTCCCTTCTGAAAGCTATAAAAAAGGATTTGAAGCAAGTACCAACTTCAATGTTCCAGATAAAATTTCAAAATCTGAGCTGGAAACGGTAAGAGATTTCCTTCGCCCAGTAATGGTAAGTATTGTAGGTTGTGACCAAGTTCTTTTGGATGGGCCAACTTTCCAGAATTCTCCAGCGTGGAATCTTCATCCGTTAATGACTTCCAACTTAATTTTAAGAAACCTTACGGTAAGAAATCCTTGGTATTCTCAAAACGGAGATGGGGTAGATTTAGAATCTTGCAAAAATGTTTTAATCTACGACAATACTTTTGATGTAGGTGATGATGCAATTTGCATTAAATCTGGAAAAGATGCCGATGGAAGAAAAAGAGGAATGCCTACAGAAAATGTAATCATCAAAAACAACATGGTTTACCACGGTCATGGCGGTTTTGTAATTGGTAGCGAAATGTCTGGTGGAGCAAGAAATCTGCATGTTTCAGACTGTACTTTCATTGGGACAGATATTGGTTTACGTTTCAAAACAACTCGTGGAAGAGGGGGTGTTGTAGAAAATATTTACATCAAAAATATTGATATGATCAACATTCCTACGCAGGTAATTGGGTTCAACATGTTCTACGAAGGCGCTTCGCCGGTTTTGGAAGAAGGTCAAAAAGAAGAAGGCAACAAAGCACCAGAAAAAGTGTATCCTGTAACGGAAGAAACGCCTGTTTTCAGAAATATTTACTTTAAAAATATCATGGCTTCTAATTCGGATGAAGCGATTACCTTATTCGGTTTAGCAGAAATGAACCTTAAAAATATTGTAATTGAAGATTCAAAATTCGAAACTAAAAAAGGAATTAGCATTGTAGATGCAGACGGAATTCAGTTTAAAAATGTAGATGTAAAATATCAAACAGGAACTGGAACGGCAATTTACAACAGTAAAAATATTGACCTTTCTGGTTTGAAATTACAAGCTGAGCAAAAGCCAACCATCAAGGTTTTAGGAAGCAAAACTACAGCGGTAAAACTTCCGAAAGATGTAAAAACAGACCAAATTACCATTGCGAAAGACGTTGCAAAGAATGCAGTGAAGTAATATTTGAGGTAAGTGATTCGAGATACGAGATCCGTAATTCGAGCGCACAAGAGAGTTTTAATTTCTCAACTGATGTAATCTTACTATTTTTCAAAGCATTAAACTTAAAACTGCACAATTGCTTTTGTGATTTTTGCGGTTAAAATTTAATTAAAAAATGAGTTTTTATAAACTATATTTTCTTTTTGTTTTTTTTATAGGAGCAAGCGCATTCGGTCAAGCCAAGCGACCGAATGCTACTCCTTATACCAACGAAGGAACCTACGAAAAATTTAAAAAGAAATACCCATTCATCACTCCGCTCAACAGACCTGTTCCCATGAACATTATCGTTGAAAAAGATGTAGAATACGCCAACGTAAACGGAATTTCCCTAAAAGCCGACATTTACTATCCAAAAGATCAGACTAAAAAATATCCTGGTGTAGCTTTGGTTCATGGTGGCGGTTGGATTTCCGGAAGTAAGGAAAACGAAAAATTCATGGCTCAGGAATTGGCTTCCAAAGGCTATGTTGCCATTGCAGTTGGGTACAGATTGAGTGATGTAGCAAAATATCCGGCAGCAAATCATGATGTAGAAAATGCCATTGCTTTTTTGAAGAAAAACAAGAAAAAATATTCTTTAAATCCTAAAAAAATAGCTGTTCTTGGTGAATCTGCAGGAGCACAAATCGCAACTTTAGTTGGTGTTCAGCCAAAAAATAAAATAAAAGCGATAGTAAATGTAGACGGAATTGTTTCTTTCATTCATCCAGAAGCGGAAGAAAGTACATACGCCGCCTATTGGCTTGATGGCGACCGTGATGTAAATTTAAAAAATTGGACAGAAGCTTCACCTCTTGAATATGTAGGAAAAAAAACACCTCCTACTCTATTCATCAATTCTTCTCAGCCTCGTTTTCATGCAGGAAGAGACGACATGATGAAAATCTTGAAAAGCCATCATATCTTTACAGAATATCACGAAATAAAAGACACACCCCATTCTTTTTGGTCTGCAGAACCTTGGTTCACAGAAACATTGAATTTAACGGTGGATTTTTTAGATAAAACGTTCAAGTAAATTGAGGCAGAGGTTTAGGTTAAACATTTATTTAAATTGGCTTAGGAGTTTGGAACGTTAAGAAAATTTCAAATAAAACCGTTAAGAAATTCCCACTGTTTGAGTGCGGCAAAAATTATCTTAACAAATGAAATTTTGAATCCGCACGAGTTTGGGAATTTTAGGATTTATTTTAAATTTTTAGTGGAAAAATCCAGCCTTGAATTTTTGGTTCTTTTGTTTTAAGACAAAAGAACATCAAAATCAAATTATTTTTTATGAAAAAATTACTTTTAATACTCTTCATTTCCATCACCAATTTTTTATTGGCTGGAACTGATCCATACATTACTGTTACGGTTGCTCAAGACGGAAGCGGGCAATTTACTTCCATTCAGAAAGCCATCAATTCGCTCAGAGATTTTGGTCCTGGAGAAGCTTTAGTAAAAATAAAAGCAGGAACGTATCACGAAAAAATTACTATTCCGACATCTAAGCAAAAAATTACACTTCAAGGCGAAAATAAAGAAAATACTATCATTACAAACGATGATTATTCGGGGAAAATGGATGCTCAAAATCAAAAAATGACGACTTTCAACTCGTACACACTTTTGATTACGGCAGATGATATTAAGATTTCAGATATTACGATTCAAAATACATCTTGCAACCAAGGACAAGCGGTTTCTCTTCATGTGGAAGGTGACCGTTTCATCATTAAAAATTCAAAAATTTTAGGTTGCCAAGACACAGTTTACACGGCAGACAGCCACAGCAGACAGTATTTTGAAAACTGCTACATCGAAGGAACTACAGATTTCCTTTTTGGCTCTGCA
The DNA here is from genome assembly GCF_057180445.1 of Chryseobacterium sp. HNCC26DJ239. Taxonomy (NCBI): domain Bacteria; kingdom Pseudomonadati; phylum Bacteroidota; class Flavobacteriia; order Flavobacteriales; family Weeksellaceae; genus Chryseobacterium; species Chryseobacterium sp. HNCC26DJ239. The sequence goes on along the minus strand of NZ_JBXUGJ010000003.1, from coordinate 349,877 downwards.
ACCGTTGTTTTTAAAAACTGTACCATAAAAAGTTTAGCCAATTCTTTCATTACTGCAGCTTCTACAGACCAATCGCAGAAATTCGGTTATGTATTTTTCGATTGTAAATTAATCGCAAAAGAAGGCATCAACAAAGTATATTTAGGAAGACCTTGGAGACCTTATGCACAAACGGTTTTCATTAATACAGAAATGGGAAATCATATTGTAGCAGAAGGTTGGAACCCTTGGAAAGGCGATAAAATGTTTCCTGAAAAAGAAAAAACTGCCTATTACGCAGAATACGGCAGCAAAGGTGAAGGTGGAAAAACTGAGCAACGTGTTACTTGGTCGCACCAACTTACCAAAAAAGAAGCAAAAAAATACACGCTTAATAATATTTTCGGTGATTGGAAACCTTAAATATGGGTAATCAGTAATGGGTAATCATATAGATAATCGACATAGGAAAATGTAGCGTTAAGAAAATTTTAATTCTATCCGTTAAAAAATTTCCACTGTTTGAGTGGCGGCAAAAATATTATTTGTGTTTTCTAGTCGTGCTTTCCGCCCGAGTTTTGGAAATTTTAGGATTTAATTTAAATTTTTAGCGGAAATTTCCAAGTCTTGAATTTTTGTTTCTTTTGTTTCAAAACAAAAGAATTTAATTAAAATAAATTTAAAAAATGAAAAAGCTACTTCTAATTCTGAGCATTGGAATTTCAACTCTATTAATGGCTCAGAAAAAACCTACGTTATTCCTTATTGGAGATTCTACAATGGCAGATAAGGAAAACCCCGACAAAAACCCTGAACACGGATGGGGACAAATGCTTCCTACCTTAATGACGAACGGAATTGAAATTCAAAACCACGCCATGAACGGGAGAAGCTCAAAAAGTTTCAGAACGGAAGGAAGATGGGACAAAGTTGAAAAACAGCTTAAAAAGGGAGATTATGTAATCATTCAGTTTGGGCACAACGACCAGAAGCTGAAAGACTCTACAAAATTTACCAATCCTTACACACAATATCGTGCAAATCTTGAAAGATATGTGAAAGAAACGCGTGCAAAAGGAGCAACCCCTATTTTGATGACTTCTATTGTAAGAAGAAATTTTAACGAAAACGGAGTTTTAATAGATACTCACAATGCGTATCCATTAGTGGTAAGATTGGTTGCGGATGATTTAAAAGTTCCTTTTGTAGATATGCAATTGCTTACCGAACAAATGGAAATCGCTGCAGGTCCTGAAAAGTCTAAAAAACTGCATTTACACTATAAAGAAGGCGAAGACCCTTACTACCCAAAAGGAAAAGAAGACGACACGCATTTATCGGCTTTTGGTGCAACAACTGTTGCAAAATTGGCTTTAAAAAGTTTAAAAACACTGAACCTCGGTTTAGAAAAGTATATTAAATAGTGTTCCCACAGATTTTCACTGATTGAATTGCAAAAAATCTTCTTCGTAACCTGTATAATCTGCGCGAGAAATTAACATAGCGGTTGCAGCATGGCAAAGTGAATGCAGGTAAAGTTTAAAATTCAAAAACAAAAAAATGGATTTCAAAAAACAACCTTTTTTCGACGGCAATTCTGAGTGGGAAGACTTAGGAAATGGTGTTTCCAGGCAATTTGTTGGCTACAACTCACAAGTAATGATGGTGATTGTAAAGTTTGAAAAAGACGCCATCGGAGCCGTTCATCAACATTTTCACTCGCAAATTACCTATGTTGCGGAAGGAAAATTTGAAGTAACAGTGGACGGCGAAACCAAAATCTTAGAAAAAGGCGACGGATTTTTTGCCCAACCCAATATTTTTCACGGTGTAAAATGTTTGGAAGAAGGAAAATTGATTGATGCTTTTACGCCTTTCAGAGAAGATTTTTTGAAAAATTAATCTAAAAATAATCAAACCTAACAGGTTTTAAAAACCTGTTAGGTTTTTTTAATACACTTTAAAGTAAAAATTAAAGTCATGAAAAAATTCATTTTCGTATTCGTATTTATAATTTTCTCACAAATTTCAGCTCAGGAAAAACTGATGTTTTGGCCAAAAGGTGAAATGCCAAATTCAAAAATTTTAGCTTCAAAAACCAAAAAGAAAAAGATTTTAGCTACGGTAAAAGAACCAGAATTGTTCGCATTTCTTCCGCCAGTAAAGGAAAGAAGCAAAATGTCGCTCATCATTATTCCGGGTGGTGGTTATTCGAAACTTACGTACGATGAAGGTGCTTTTCAAATTGCAAAATGGCTCAATACACAAGGAATTTCCGCTTTTGTTCTCAACTATAGATTGCCGACTTCGGAAGATTTAATTCAAAGAGAAATTGCGCCACTTCAAGATATTCAGGCTTCTATAAAATATATTCGTAAAAATGCGCAACAATGGGGAATTTCACCCAATTTAGTGTGCGTTGTCGGAACTTCTGCAGGCGGTCATTTAGCAACTTCTGTTTGTAATATTTCTACTGATTATACAGGTTTAAAAGGCGATTGGGAAAATATTTCAACCATTCCGAATTTGGCTGTTTTGTTTTGTCCGGTAATTGATTTTGGAGAATTTGCTCACAAAGGAAGCAGAATAAGTTTACTGGGCGAAAACGCTTCACCAGAAATGATTACAGAGTATTCTATGCAAAACAGAGTGACAGAAAAAACACCTCCAACCCTACTTTTTCATAATGAAGACGATACGGCTGTTCCTCCGATGAACAGTATTTTGTACTTCAAAGCCATGACTAAAAATAAAGTAAAAGGCTCACTTTTTATTTTTCCAAGAGGCGGACATCGTTTTTTTGTGACCGACAAAGATGAATTGAGCGAAAACTGGAAAAAATTGTGTGCAGACTGGCTTTTTGAGATGAGTAATAAGTGATGAGTAATTTGGTTTTTACTTTTAAAATTTAAATAATGAAAAAATTCATTTTAATATTTATTTTTCTTGGAATTACAATTTCGGCTCAACAGAAAATTTCTGTTTGGCAAAAGGGAGAAATGCCCAATTCTAAAGGATTGAAATTAGATATCGTAGAAGAAAAAGAAGGCAGAATTACGCAAATTCAGGAAGCAGAACTGTTTGCTTTTTTACCGGCGAAAGAAGAAAGAAAACCGATGGCGGTCATTATTATTCCAGGTGGTGGTTACAGACATTTAACGTATGATTTGGGAGGATATTCTTATGCAAAATGGCTCAATACATTAGGAATTACCGCTTTCGTTCTGAATTATCGTTTACCTACGTCACCAGATTTAAAACAACGAGAAATTGGGCCACTTCAAGATATTCAGGCTGCGATAAAATTAGTCCGAAAAAATGCCGCTCAATACGGAATTTCACCTGAGCAAATTGGTGTTTTGGGAACTTCAGCGGGTGGTCATCTTGCTGCAATGGTAAGTAATATTTCTACAGATTATACTGAATTAAAAGGAGATTGGGCAACAATTTCAACGATCCCTAATTTTTCAATTTTGGTTTCACCAGTTATTGATTTGGGAGAATTTGCTCACAAAGGAAGTCGTATAAATCTTTTAGGTGAAAATGCCTCTTCCGAGAAAATTACTGAATATTCTATGCAAAACAGAGTGACAGAAAAAACGCCACCAACAATTTTGTTTCATGCACAAAACGACCCTGCTGTTCCAGTCATCAACAGTATTTTGTACTACGAATCGATGATAAAAAATAAAGTAAAGGGTGCTCTTTTTGTTTTCCCAGAAGGTGAACATCAAATTGGTATTTCCAACAAAACAGAACTCACAGACAACTGGAAAAAAATATGTGCATCTTGGCTTCAAACTTTGAACAATACTAAAGAAAAGTAAAAAATTTAACCATAATATTTTAATTTGTGCTAACTTTAAATTAGATTTTAACGAAATCATTTTACCTGATTTTTCAACAACTAATAACCAGAAAATCATGAAAAAAATTAGTACCATTATTATTGTTTTTGCAATGCACTTCGCTGTACATGCACAAGGAAGTTCTGATCCAATACAAGATTCCATCATAGTTTCAGACAGTATTTTACCCAACACGCAAGAAACTGTAGAAGATTTACCATGGCATGCAAGAAGATTTAGATTAATGGCAGGTGGATTTTTCCCTCTCAATAATACCGCTGTAAGTGTAAACGGAAACAACGGAAGAATAGGAACAAGAATCGATTTGGAAGACAATTTGGGGTTTGACACGACCACCAACTCCTTTTATGCCAATGCAATGTGGAGAGCTTCGAAACGTTCAAAATTTGAACTAGAATATTTTTATTTAAATAGAAAAACAGTTTATACTTTAGACGAAAGCATCAACTTTAAAGACCATACTTATCCCATTTATGCACAAGTAGGAGCTTATTTCAACACAAGTATTTTAAGATTCGATTATCAATATGCAATTATCTGCAAACCAAAATACGAAATTGGTGTACTTATCGGTACCCATCTCATGTTTATTGATATGGGAATGTGGCTCGATACCAATATTGGAAGTGTTGGGATAAGCGACCAGTTTAAAGTAACGGCTCCACTTCCAGACGTCGGAATTTGGGGTTCTTGGGTGTTAGGTAAAAGATTTGGGTTATACGGAAACATTAACTACCTCTCTGCTAAAATTGACAATATAGATGGAAGCATCTTAAGCTACAATGTTTCTTTACTTTTCAATGCTTACCGAAATTTTAGCATTATGGCAGGATATTCTGGTCTGGATGTAGATGTACATGTACAGCGCAGATTTTTAAACGGATCTCTAGAATGGGGCTACAAAGGCTCTACAATTGCTGCAACTTATACTTTTGGGAATCATATAAAATTTTAAATGAAAAGACTTGCACACACTTAAAAAATAAATTGTACAAACCCAAATTAAAACAAGGAGAACGGGAGTTTAAAATTATCGTTTTGAGGTGAAATAAAATCAAGGAAATTCATTCTTTTTTGTATTTTTACTCTATTAAAAAAGTAACATCAATGAATAAAAAATTATTTTCATTCACACTTTTGTTATTTACTTTCAGCATAATTAGTGCGCAGAGTAATACAGATTTAGAATCTGCAACCAAAATTACCAATACTGTTACTCAGACAGGAATTGGTCTAGGTTCTGTAATTGCCGTGGTCGCTTCTTGGGACAGAAACAGGTCTATTCTTTGGGCAATCATTCATGCAATTTTTGGTTGGTTGTACGTAATCTATTTTGCATTTTCAAGAAAAGATTAAAAATATTTAAAAATTTTTCCGATTTTTCAACATAAAAAATCCTGAAGCATAAAAACTTCAGGATTTAATTTTTTATTGAACTTACAATTGGGTTCTATAATTAAGGTGTTAAATTATTTTTCTTTAACCATTTTGGAAATTCTTTTTCAATCAATTTATTACCTCCTTCATTAAACCAACTGTATCCATTTCTACGTTCTTCAGAAACCTCATCATAATTAAATTTCACGCTTCCGTCTCGGTCGCCAAAAATCGGTTTATTGGTCGGAATATCGTAAAATCTTGCCCAAATTGAAGAGCCTTCTTTCTTGCTTAATGTACGAACAGCTTTTCCATTTTCCTTTGAAACTTCATAGGCATAACCTTTAATTCTACTCTCATCGAACCATTTTACAGCGGCTCTCACAGATTTTTCAATTTCCGGTGTTACAGGTTGCATCATCAAAAATTTTAAAATCCCAATCGATTCTCCAGAAGCCAAAGAAATTGGTTCAAAAGCTCTTGCTTTGTCTGGTTTAAGGGAAATTTCGTTGTATTGGTCTGCCCAGATTGAAAGTTTTCCGTTTTGTACAACCTGAGTTTTCAAAATACATTGAATTCCTTTTTGAACAGCAACTTTAGACTTTTCTTTTAATTTAGAATTCACGACGTCAAAACCTTCTGTACCTTCTGCAACGTTGTTCAAAACGGTAAGAGCATTAATCATCGCATTATCATTGTAGGTTACTTGCTTTCTGTAAATCGCAGAATTAGGATAATATTGCGGAAAACCTCCATTGTCGTATTGCATCAACAAAAGATATTTAATTCCGCATTCTGCTGCTTTAAGATACTCCGGGTTTTGGGTGGTTTTAAAAGCTGTAATAAGTGCATTAATTTCTCTAGTTGTTGCACTATTGTCGATTGTTGCGTGATCATTGCCTGTTGCTTTAACTTTGCTAATCAACTCCTTTGTTAAAGGCAACTTGTAGTCTACCGTACTTTTATCATCCAACTGTTTTCCCCAACCTCCGTTTGGAAGTTGATACACAAGTATTTTTTCAGCTAAAGTATCCTTTTTCACCTGAGCCGTAATCCCTGTAAAAGACAGCGAAAAGACAGCTAGACCAAGTTTTAATGTATTCATTTTCAAAAAAATTATTTTTTTTACGCGTTAAGGAATTAGCTACAACTAAAAATTCGTTTTTAGATTAACCCTATTCACAATCCTGCGATTTATTGATTTTTAATGGTTGCATAATTGAGAATGCAAACGATTGCACAATTATAACAAATTTTTACTTTTTTTTTATTTCAAACTGTAAATTTCTCAAAAGTAAAAATATTCTTAATACAAATTGCTTTTTATTCCTTAAAACTACATTAAAAAATGTATAATCTACAAAATCTTATCCAGAAGAAAATTTTAACTGTCGAAAAATCTCGTTGTATATATTAAAAATATTTAATTTTATATTAAAAACATACCATGAAACCCAATCCTGTATTTTATGAAAAACAAAGCTTCAGACAATGGTGGCTTTGGCTAATTATTATTTTCTTAATTGGTATTACCATTTTCAACTATTTCGAAAACAGCGAAGAATTTGCAACCTCAGAATTAGCAATTTCCTCGGTAATTTGTCTTCTTATTTTTCTATTGTTTTTTTTGATAAAACTAGAAACAAAAATTGATGAGCTTGGTATTCGTGTTCGATTATTTCCTTTTCATCTTCAATTTAAATATTACCCCTGGAAAACTATTGAACAGGCCTATATTAGAGAATATTCTCCTATTACTGAATATGGAGGATGGGGGCTTCGACAGGGCTTGTTTGGGAAAGGCAAAGCCTACAATACCTCTGGAAATATAGGTTTACAAATTGTATTTACAAATCGTAAAAAATTATTAATTGGAACACAAAAATCTGAAGAAATAAGAACGTTTTTAGTAAAACTGAACCAAAAGAACTAGGAATATAAATTGTATCATCGGAAATTTTCACAAATTCAAAACATAAATTAACAAACAAATCACATATTCACAATATTATTTAAATATTTATAATAAATAAGATATTTTGTTTTGATATTTTTACTAATTTCGGCAAATTATTAAAATTAGTGAATATGAAAAGAATTCTATTATCTGTATGCAGTGCTGCATGCATCAGTTTGGGTTATACCCATGCGAAAGCACAGTATTACAGTCGAGCACCAATTTCTAACGGTTTCAACTTTGATGTAATCGCCAATGGAACAGGTACAGCGAGTACAGTTACAAATAATGATGTTGATGGTGTCAACTTTGCATTTGTGGCTAAAGACTATCTTCAAACAGCTACAAGCACTCCCCTTCTGTACGGCTTACCAACATCTGGATTATTTACATCAGCTGTTACCGCAACCCCAAATTTAAGTTATGAATTTGCTTCATACTCTGCCAACAATGTATTGAGATTAGCTGCTAACAACGATACAGGAACATTAACCTTAACAACTCCAGTTGCAGCATACAATCTTTACATCCTTGCAACAAGCGGAAGTGGCTCATCTACAGTTAGCGCTCAAATTAACTTCAGCGACGGATCCAGCCAGACTGCAACAGGATTATCTTTGGCTGATTGGTATAACAATACTGGCTTTGCACTTCAGGGTATTGGTAGAATTAACCGTACAAATAATAATCTTGAGGACGGTGGAGGCACCAATCCTCGTCTTTATCAAATAGCAGTGAACATTGACGCTGCAAACCAAACAAAACTTATTCAAAGTGTCACTTTCACGAAGACAGCAGGAACAGGATTACCTAACATTTTTGCTCTGTCGGTGAACAAATACACCACATGTCCCGCTCCTACCGCTATTACCGCCCCAACTGCAACAATAACATCGACTGGCGCAATCGTATCTTGGACAGCTCCTTCACCAGCTCCATCAGATGGTTATCAATTATATTACAATACAACGAATATTCCTCCCACTGACATTACCCCTGCAAATATCACTAATATTACAGGAACGTCGACTCCTCTTTCAGGACTTCCATCTAACACAACTCATTATGTTTGGGTGAGATCTGTCTGTGGAGGTGTACCGGGACCTTACGGTTTTTCAGGAACATTTAAAACCTTATGTGGTCCTGTAACTTCAATGATGGAAAATGTAGATTCGTATGCAACAGGAGCTATTGTTCCGGATTGTTTCGTAAGACTAGTTTCTGGTAGTGGAACCGCTTCCATTAGTTCTACAACACCTGTTGCTTCAGGAAACAGGCATCTATATCAAGTTAGCTCATCAACAGCAAATTCTACTGTTATTGTATTGCCAGAATTCAGCAATGTAAATGCTGGAACCAACTGGTTAAAGTTTAAATCAAGAAGTAGCAATACCACCGGAGCTGCAATTCAGGTCGGATATGTAACCAATATCGCAGATGCTTCAACATTTGTAAGTTTATATTCTTTCGATGTAACTAATACAACGTATACAGATCTGTCTTCATTAAGATCTTTCATTATTCCAAACACCGTACCTGCAACCGCTAGACTTGCTGTAAAAAATACGGGAACTAAAACAGGTGGTTTTTATTGGGATGATATTACTTGGGAAACAGCTCCAGCTTGCGTAGAACCATATAATCCACAAGGAACAGCAGTAACTTCTGCTACAGCCTCTTTAACATGGACTGCACCTTCTACAGCTCCTTCATCTTATGAAATTTATTATTCTACCAGTGCAGCTAATGCCCCAACAGCAACTAGCACACCACAAGTAACGGGAATTTCAGGAACTACTGCAACTGTTCCTTCACTTAGCTCCAACACAACATACTACTTTTGGGTAAGATCTAATTGTGGTGGATCCCAAAGTGCATGGGTGGGACCAGCTTTATCTACAACTTCATGTAATGCAACCACCACTCCATATACTCTAGATTTTGAAAACGCTACGGTACCTTCTCTTCCTGGTTGTACAGCAGTTATCAATGCAGGATCTGGAAACAACTGGTATACTGCCAACAACCCAGGTTATGGATTCACTTCTAAAGTTCTAAGATATGACTACAACAGCTCGAACGCTGCCAACTCATGGTTTTTCACACAAGGAGTTCAACTTACAGGAGGAACTCAGTATACTATTCAATTTGATTACGGAGACAACCTAAATGATAGTTACTCTGAAAACCTAAAAGTTGCTTATGGTGCATCTGCAACAGTTGCGGCAATGACTAACGTTATTACAGACATTACAGGAATTAACACAGGAGCACTTACTCATGGTAGTTACACATTTACACCTGCAACAACGGGAGTGTATTATTTCGGATTCAATGTACATTCAGCAGCTGATCAATTTTATCTATATGTTGATAACATCAATATTGATAGTAGTTTCCTTGCAACTGCAGAAACAAAAGCGAATTCTAAAGAAGTTAAAGTATACCCTAATCCGTTCCATGATATTTTAAATATTTCTGATGTAAAAAATCTTGAAACAGCAACAGTAGTGGATATTACTGGAAGAGCCGTGAAAACTTTTGTAAAACCTTCACAACAGATTAATCTTTCTGAACTTTCGGCTGGAAGTTATTTAATTTCACTTAAATATTCGGATGGACAAAACAAAGTGATTAAAGTAATCAAAAAATAGTTTTAAATCATATAATTAGGATTGAGGGTTGCCATCTTTTTGGCAACCCTTTTTTATCGATTTTAAAAAGGAAAAATTTCTATAAAATCACAAGAAAGAGAATGTGATTTTGCTTATCTTAGTGACATAAAACTGTAATCGATGAAATTCCTATTTACCATATCATTGCTCATTTTTTCGAGCACCTATATTTTAGCACAAGAACAAAAGTTAGAAAAGCTAAGCAACAATACAATACACGAAGCTCGTCACGATGAAATCCTTACTAAAATAAACGGTACTAATTCTCAAGCAGAAAATAAAGAAAAACCTTCTTTAACTCTAAAATATGAGAGTAAAAACAACTTATCTCAAACAGATATTGATCGTGAAATTAAAGCCATTTTAGATTATAGAATCAATCGTGTTTTGCGTGAAGATTTGTTCTGTCTTGTTTGCGAAGCATATTCTAACAGAGGTCAACTCGCATAGAATCTACTGCAAAAAATCATTTTAAAATACTAAGAAGAAAATACTAATTCTTCCTATTCAGCAACAGAAACGTCGCTCCAATTGCTAATACAGCAAATGCAGCAACTTTTGTTTTCTTACTTACTTCAGGTAAAGAAGTGGGTCCATAAATTTTCATCGGACCGGAAGAAGGAACAAAGAGATTACCATTTGTGTCTTTATTATCCGAAGGCTTCATCATCATTCTAACAACTCCAAAACTTAAGTTTGTGAAAATTTTTGGCAAAAATTTATAGAAATTTTTCATTACCATTGAGGAAAAATCTGGTAAAGTATGTGTTTTAGGATTTTTAGCAGTTTTCACCATTAATTCCGCTAAATCTCTTGGATCTGATGCGCCTGGAGGAACTTTAAAATCGAGTCCTGAGTACTTTGCAGAATGAGAATTCCCTGTCGATCTTTGCATTCCAGGATACAAAGCACACACATGAATATTTGGAAACTCTCTAATTTCGCCTTGTAAAGCATCTACCATACCACGAATTCCGTATTTAGACGCAGAATATGCCGTTCCGTAAGGTGTAGGAACCCAACCTCCAATTGAAATATTGTTGATAAGAATTCCATCGCTTTGCTTTTTAAATATTGGCAAAACAACGTGCGCTCCATGAAGATAACCCAGTAAATTAGTTTTAATTACTTGATCTACAGCTTCCGGAGACATATCTTCAAATTTTCCAGTCGCCATTACTCCTGCATTATTTACCCAGACATCAATTCTGCCATTAAATTGCAGCGCCTGTTCTGCAAGATTTTTCACTTCATCAGCATTTGAAACATCAGTTTTTACCGCTAAAGCAATAACTCCTAAATCGCGCAACAAAGCCACAGTTTCTTCCAAACCCTTTTCTCCTCTTGCACCAATTACTACGTTACAACCTTCCAATGCAAAAGCTTCAGCTGCTGCACGACCTACTCCACTCGTTCCGCCGGTAATAACAACTGTTTTTCCTTTTAAACTTTTATCGTTTAATACTATATTTTCCATAATAAAAATTTAAGATGTTTGTGTTTAATATTATAAATATTTATAACAATGATAAATACCTAATATTTTATTTTTTGAAAGTCAGCTTGCAGAAAAGCAAGATAACATTAAGTAAAACTGCAAATGCATTTGAAATAATGATTGGTAATTCTTCTTTCTTCAAGCCATACCAAACCCAAAGACTTAGTCCTGAAATTAAAATTACAAGCATTAACGCAGAAAGATCATCGGTATTTTTAGTCTTAAAAACCTTTATAACCTGCGGAACCGATGCAATGCTTGTAAGCGCTCCCGCAATTAAGCCCAGTGTATTTTCATCCATAACAGAAACGTTTTATCATAATAAACTTAACTTGCATGGTGCTGCATAAAAATCTTATTGAGCTCACACTTTAAGCATCCCAAGACAAATTCGGCGTAATACAGTTGTGCATTTACAGGTTCTGTACGTGGGTGAAGTTCTAAAATTTTACTAAGAATAATTTCACCTTTGTACACAAAACTGAAATAAGCAAAAGTTCTATAATTTGAAAATTCTGAAGGTCGAGAAAATCCGGTAATACCAATCCCCCAATCTGTATTGAAGATTTCTGCAATTTTGAGAGCCATTTCCTGTGAGAAATGCTCAGAAACCAGTTCATCACTATTTTCAGATTGCTGTTCAACTTTTAAAAGACTTTTCTTTTGCTCTTTATCATATACCGTAAGGCCACCTTTAAAAACTTTCGAAGCATCATGAATTTGAGACAAAGAAAACTGCAAAAATCCTGCAGTTACGCTTTCAGCCACAGCAATTGTCTCATTGGCATCCGAGAGACATTGCCCAATATTCTGTAGAAGGCTTTTTTGAAGTTCCATAATATATTATTTTGTGATTTGGTAATGGATAAGAATCAAAAAGAATGCCTTAAAATCTAAGTTATTGTAATGTGGTACTTATTTTAGTAGTTTGCTAAAATTTACAATCCATAAAAAAACCCTAAAACATTATAAATGAATTAGGGTTTATTACGAGGTGCCTAGCGGATTCGAACCGCTGTAGATGGTGTTGCAGACCACTGCCTAGCCGCTCGGCCAAAGCACCATTTTTTAAGGTGTGCAAATATATATATTTTTTTAGTCTAAAAGCAAATTTAAAACTTAATTTTTATATTAAAATCACCGAAACTAAAGTAATTCAGCGCATTAAATTTCAAAAAAACTTATATAAAACTCATCATAAGCAAACGAATATTCGCACTAATATCTATTATTGCAGTAATACCATAATCGTTTACGAGTACCTGCGAAGGCTCTAATTTAAATACCTTCCCGTTTATCTTCAAGCCTTTTACATAATCTTTGTTAAAAGCTTCTTCAACACTTTTTTTGGAAGAATCTTCCAATTCTTGCGTTGGAATTCCGTATTCTTCTTCAATCATTTTAATAATTTTTCCTTGAAACATCACAGAAGCTGCTTTTTGAAGAATATTGGTAGTTTTCAACTTAAACTTTGTTTGTGAAAGCACAATTTTTCTTTTTTGAGAATCGTAAACAGGAACTCCGGAAATGAAAGACTTCCCTTTCACGTAACCCTCGGTTTGTGCCTCAATCATTACTTTTCCTTCGTTATGATACACTTTTATATCAGTAATTTTCACTTTAGAATCTCGCACATCAAATTCTTTATCAAGAAAAGTTTTTTTAGCAATATCTGTAGCTTCAGAAAACGGAATGTTTGAAGTGGTTTGCAAAAGAAAACCATCATTGAGAAGCGGAACAAAATTAAAATTCATCGCTGTACGAATAGGTTGCGAAGCTTCAGGCTTTATTCCGGTAAAAGTTTCAGAGAAAACATCAATTCCTAAAGTTGTATCAATCGCATCGCCATAAAATTTTAACGGACTCACATTTACATTCGCCGGAGTTACCTTTAACCAAGTATTGTATTCGTCTGAGATTTTAAAGGGTTGCGAAAAAGAATTCCAAGCCATAACCGCATATTTCTGAAAATTGAGTTGCTGCGCCATTTGTTCATCAATGGTTTTACAAAACTCTGTCTGTTGTTGTTTAAGGCTTTTTTCTACAAGTCCTGTGATAGGAATTTTAATTTTCCCAAAATCTAAAACAGGTTTTACAACCCATCTAAAGCCATTTGCACTCGTTTTTGTTGCGACAGTCCAGTTATTTTTAAACTCCATGGAAGTCACAAAATACATCACAGTTTCAAAAGTCGTTTCCTGATATGTATAAACGCCCAAAGTTCCAAGGCCTTTTTCAGCCCAGATTTTAAGCGGAACTTCAATAAAAATCTTGTTATTCACATCGCCAACCAAACGTATAGGCTTGGTTTTCCAGACTTTTACCTTAAACTGGTCGTTGTTATTGTCTTCGTATGAATTATCTTCAAAAATCAAATCTTTTACCGAAGAATTAATCATTTTACTTACTTCTGCCAAAGGAATTCTTACGGGCATTACGATGCTCGATTTTATTTTAGGAAAAGTATAAACTGGTTGATTTTCCTGAGCAAAAGTTGCGATATTTATGAAAGCCAGAATGAAAACTAAAAAATTTCTCAATTTTTAAAATTTAAAATTAATCTGCAGAACCTCCTAATAGAAAGCTTTTTTCAAGCTCGATACTTGCGCCTTTCATTTCGCCTTTCATTGGTGGAGCAGTTTTGGTAAGTTTTAATTTCACGTAAGAAACATCCGAAAATTTTTCGTTGATTTTATTGATGATTCTTCCCGCAACATGTTCTAAAAGCTTAGATTTTATCTGCATTTCCTGATGAAGAATATCATTGATGTCGGCATAGCTAATCGTGTCGTTCAAATCATCAGATTCTGCGGCTTTCCAAAGGTCTGTATGGATTTCTAAGTTTAAAATATAATACGTTCCTATAATATTTTCTTCGGGTAAAACACCATGATAAGCGTAGATTTTAACATCTTCGAGGTATATTTTGCTCATTATTGCTTTATTTTTTGCCATAAATACACTGATTATTAATTTTAAAAAAAAGCGTGTATTTGTGGTATTTTATTATTCAAAAAAAGCGAGTAAAAACCCGCTTTATAATTTATTTGATGCTTTTAGAAAGATCAAGCATCGCCTCGATTGGCTTTAATGCTTTTAACCTTAATTCTTCTTCAATAATAATTTCCGGAAGTTCATATTTCATGCATAGATAAAGCTTTTCCATGGTATTTCTCTTCATGTAAAAACATTCTGAACAGTTACATGTTTCATCAAAAACCAATGCAGGAATCAACTCTTTATGAGGCGCACGTTTTTTCATTTCGTGAAGAATTCCTTCTTCTGTAGCGATAATGAATTTTTGGCAATCGTCTTTCTCAACATAATTCAGCAACGCAGAAGTAGAACCAATAAAATGAGCCAATTTCAATACAGATTCTTCACTTTCTGGGTGTGCAATAAGTTTCGCATCTGGATTGTCTGCCAATTGTTTCGCAATTCTTTCCATAGAGAAAGCTTCGTGAACGATGCAGCTTCCGTCCCAAAGAATCATGTCGCGACCGGTTTTTTGAGAAAGATATCTTCCTAAATTTTTATCTGGTGCAAAAATAATAGGTCTGTCTTTTGGCAAAGCTTCAATTACGGTTTCTGCGTTAGAACTTGTAACGATAATATCACTTTCAGCCTTCGTTTCTGCATTACAGTTGATGTAAGTGGCAACCAAAGCATTCGGATGTTGCTCACGCATTTTTCTTAAACCTTCACCAGAACAACCGTCTGCCAAAGAGCATCCCGCCATTGTATCTGGAAGAACCACTTTTTTCGTAGGGTTAAGAATTTTTGCAGCTTCAGCCATGAAATGTACTCCGCAGAACACAATCATATCGGCATCGGTTTCCTTTGCCTGTCTTGCCAATTGAAGAGAATCTCCCAAGAAATCTGCAATATCCTGAATCTCTCCCGGTTGATAATAATGTGCTAAAATAACGGCATTTTTTTCTTCTTTAAGTTGTAAAATTGCCTTTACAAGCTCTTCTCCTTCAGGAATTAAAATATCTTTAATCTGCAAGAAACCTTTTACAGGAATCGCTGCTTTTGCTTTTTCTAATGTTTCGGTACTCATTTGTAACCTGTTTTTGGGTTTATTAAAACAAGAACAGAGTTGTAAGTTGATAAAGCATCAAACTTCCAACCTCCGACATCTAGCCTTTAATAAATTCTTTTATTAAACTTTCTACTTTTTCTTTTGCTTCATCGAGGTTTTCGTTAATCACGATTACATCGAATTGATTGGCGTATGAAAGCTCTTCTTCGGCTTTTGCTACGCGTGTTTTGATGGTTTCTGCATCGTCTGTTGCTCTAGAAATTAATCTACGCTCCAACTCTGCAATTGAAGGTGGTTCAATAAAAATCGACAAAGCTTTTTCGCCGAAATATTTCTTTAAAGAAATACCTCCTTTCACATCTACATCAAATATAACTACTTTTCCTTTAGTCCAGATTTTTTCTACTTCGGATTTTAAAGTTCCGTAATATTTATCGGTGTATACTTCTTCGTACTCTACAAAGGCATCTTCTGCAATTTTTGCACGAAATTCGTCCGGACTTAAAAAATGATAATCTACACCGTGAACTTCAGTACCTCTCGGCTGTCTTGTAGTACAAGAAATCGAAAATTCAAGCTCTGAAACTACTTCCAAAGCATGTTTTACCAAAGTGGTTTTTCCACTTCCCGACGGCGCTGAAAATATGATAACTTTTTGATTCAAAATTTATAATTTAAAATTTAAAATTCCTTTCAAGCTGTAAAATCCAATGTTTTTCAACCTTGAATTTTCAACCTTGAACCTTGAATTTAAAGTACGTTTAAAGTTTGTTCTTTAATTTTCTCCAAATCATCTTTCATCATCACCACCAATTTCTGAATTTCTGCATGGTTGGCTTTAGAACCTAAAGTATTGATTTCACGACCGATTTCTTGAGAAATAAACCCTAGTTTTTTTCCGTTGAAATCTTCATTATCCATTACTTCTTTGTAGTACTTCAAATGTTGTCCCAATCTTACTTTTTCTTCAGAAATATCCAATTTTTCAGTAAAATAAGCCATTTCCTGGTAGAAACGAGTTTCGTCTACGTTTTCAAACTCTTTTAAAGTTTTTTGATAGCGCTCTCTTACCGAAACAATACGTTCTTCTTCAAAAGGAATTACTTCACCTAAATATTTATCGATATTTTGGATGTTTCTTTCCAATTCTTCATGCAAAATTTTGCCTTCCGTTTTTCTGAATTCCATGAAACGGTCTACCGCAGCATTTACAATTTTAGCTAAAGCTTCCCATTCTCCTTCAGACAATTCGTCTGGTCTTGAAGAAATTGCATCAGGAAGTCTCACCGCCATTTTCAAATACTCAAAATCTGGGCCGTCTGAAGCGATATTTTTAAGCTCACCAATGTAAGAATCGATAAGACTTTTGTTGATTTTTACATCATTGCTTTCTTCTAGATTCTCCAAATTAATGTAGCAATCTACCTTCCCACGAATGATTCTGTCGTTTAAAATTTTTCTAATTTCAAACTCTTTTTCTTTGTAACGTAAAGGTATTTTGATATTCAAATCAAAGCTTTTGGAATTAAGCGACTTGATATCTATAGAGATTTTCTTTCCTTCAAAAACATCTTCGGCTCTACCAAAGCCGGTCATCGATAAAATCATAGTTTTCTATTGTTGTACAAAGATAAACATTTAAGCGTATGTTTTGGCTAAATTAACTTAAGGACAAAAGTCACAAAATTTTTTTCAGTTTTAGAGACTCAAAAGTTTAAAAAAGTAGGATGTAATATTTTTTGAACTTTTAAAAATTAGACATGAAGCCGCTTTCTTTTGTGCCTTTTGTGGTTACCTTTAAAATAAACTCATTTTCGTAAATTAGCGCAGTGAAAAATAAAAACTTAATTTCTGTTGTAGGTCCCACCGGAATTGGAAAAACGAGATTGGCAATTGATTTGGCAAAATATTTTAACACCGAAATTGTTTCTTGTGATTCTCGCCAGTTTTTTAAAGAAATGAAAATTGGAACGGCAGCTCCATCCAACGAAGAATTAGCAGAAGCACCTCATCATTTTATCGGAAATCTTTCGGTAGAAGATTATTATTCTATCGGTCAATATGAAGGTGATGCTTTACAGAAACTCGACGAACTTTTTGAAAAACACGACACTGTAATTTTGGTTGGCGGAAGTATGATGTATGAAAAAGCGGTAATTGAAGGTTTAAATGATTTACCGGAAGCCAATGAAGAAAATCAAAAAAAACTTCAGGAAATTTTAGACAATGAAGGGATTGAAAAACTTCAGGAAATTTTAAAAGAATTAGACCCAGAATACTTTGCTGTGGTAGATTTTCATAATCACAGAAGGCTTTTACGAGCGATTGATGTCATTTGGCAAACCAATAAAAAATACTCCGAGCAGATTGCAGTTTCTCAAGATTCTAGAGATTTTAAAACCATCCGAATTGGGATTGAAGCTCCACGTGAAGAATTGTACGACAGAATTAACAGAAGAGTCGACATTATGCTGGAAAAAGGCTTGCTTGAAGAAGTGAAAGGTTTAGAAAAATATAAACATTTGACTGCTTTAAACACGGTTGGTTACGCAGAATTATTCAAATATTTTGATGAGGAATGGGATTTGAAATTTGCGATCTCTGAAATCAAAAAAAACAGCCGAAGATACGCAAAACGCCAACTGACTTGGTATCGAAAAGCGGATGACATCCATTACTTGAAACTGGGATATTCGCAGGAAGATTTTCGTGGTTTGATTACCTATATTAATGAACAATTTCAAAAGTAAAGTATTACGTACACTTTGTCATTCCGTAGGAATCTCGGCAGAAATTTTAAAATATATTGCTTAGCTTCCACGCTACACTGCGTTTCGCTCTGATTGACAAACTGGATGATAAGTTTAATTTAAAAACAAAAAATGCAGCCCCGAAAGACTGCATTCTCTTAACAATATAATCAATAATTACTATTTCCAACCGCCACCTAAAGCTCTGTACAAATCTACAATACTGCTTAATCTCTGTCTTTTCACCGACGCCAAATTAAGCTCTGCCTGTAAAGAATTTCCTTGCGCGGTAATTACTTCAAGATAATTTGCCATTCCGCCTTTGTAAAGCATTTCGGCGCTTTTTATTCCGTTTTTTAACGTAGTTACTTGTTCGGTTGCTTTTTGTTCCTGAACTTTTAAACTTTCGTTGGAAACCAAAGCATCAGAAACCTCTCCGACTGCATTTAAAACGGCTTGGCGAAATGCCAAAACATTTTTCTCACGCTGAATTTTTGCTACATTCAAATCTGTTGTCAATTGTTTTTTCTGAAAAACAGGCTGCGTTAACCCCCCTAAAACAGAACCAAATAAGGAAGCCGGAATTTGAAACCAGTTATCAATTCTGAAAGAATTTATACCACCATTCGCTGTAATTTTCAATGAAGGATACATATTTGCCTGTGCAATTCCTACTCTTGAATTTGATTCTAATAAAATCAGCTCCTGTTGGCGAACATCAGGACGACGACTTACCATTGCAGCCGGAAGTCCTGCGGAAATTTCCTGAGGTAAAGAAGTTTCAGACATTTCAATGGTTCTGCTGATTTTCCCGGGATTTTCACCCACCAAAATACTCAACGCATTTTCTTGTATAGCAATATTTTGTTCTAATTGAGTGATCAAAAGTTCTGTTGATTGTTTTTGTGCAGTTGCCTGTTGTACCCCCAAAGAAGTTGTATCGCCACTTTTCCACAATTTCTCTGTTAAAGAAAGAGTATTTGTGCTTAATTCTAAATTTGAGTTTGCAATCTCTAATTGTTTATCCAACATCAAAAGATTGTAATATCCTTGCGCAATAGAAGAAACGACTTGCGTCTGAATCGCTTTAGTCGCTTCATACGTTTGCAAATACTGCATTCTTGAAACTTCCTGCTGATTTTTAATTTTACCCCAAATATCTGCTTCCCAAGAAAGATTGAACGCTGCATTGTAATCTTCAACATAGTTTTTCCCTAAAAACAAGTTTAAACTCTGACCATTCATGCTGTTTTTTGAAGGTTTTGAAATCTGCGAAGAAACCCCAAAACCAATATCAGGAAATTGAAGATATTTTGCTTGTTTCAGCTTTTCTTGTGATGATGCTACTTGCTTTAATGCAATTTGAAGGTCATAATTATTTTTAATCCCTTTTTCTATTAAATTTTGCAACATAGGATCGTTAAAAAACTGTCTCCATTCCAGATTGGCAACACTTGCCGTATCTGCAGTTGCTGTATAATTGAAGGTTTCCGGAAGGTTTACTTCTGGCTCTTTGTATGTAAGTTTCGATACACAAGAGACTGCCACAAAAGCCAACCCGAAAGCAATGATGCTATTTTTTATTCTCTTCATAATTTTTAAATTATTGTTCATGGAATGCAAAACTTTGAGAGGGAGCACGATGCAAAAAAATCTTTAGTAGGAGAAAATATTTTGCACCGAATAATAAAGTTTAAATAGTCAGTTTTTTAAATTAAACCATTAAAAATCGTCCGTTTCATTTGTGATGAAGAAAAATCAAATCGATTTAAAATCTTTCTTCAACCTCATCATTTTTTATTTTTAATGAATCTAATTTAAGCTCTCAAAGTTTTTACATTCTATTTTAATTAGTGATTGGTAGCCAAAAGTTCAGCCTCTAATTTTTGTTTTTGAAGTCTTTTCTTTTTTCTACTTGGCATTTTTTCATGTAAATACTGGAAGATTACAAACATTACAGGAATGATGAAAATCCCGAAAACCACACCTGTTAACATTCCTCCAACTGTACTGTATCCAATGGAATGATTTCCTTTTGCAGAAGCTCCTTGTGTAAATACAAGCGGTAACATCCCAACAATAAACGCAAATGATGTCATTAAAATTGGTCTTAAACGTAATCTGGAAGCCTGAAGCGCCGATTCTAATAATGTTCTTCCTGCATTTCTTCTCTGAACTGCAAATTCTACAATCAGAATCGCGTTTTTCGCTAATAATCCGACGAGCATAATTAAACCCACCTGAACGTAAATATTATTATCAATTCCAGCCAATCCTGTGAACGCAAATACTCCGAAAATCCCTGTAGGAATCGTTAAAATAACGGCAAACGGAAGAATATAACTTTCGTACTGCGCAGCTAAAAGGAAATACACAAACAAAATACTCAATGCAAAAATAAATGCTGTTTGTCCGCTAGTTTTGATCTCTTCACGAGTAATTCCTGTCCACTCATATCCGAAACCTCTTGGAAGCGATTTCGCAGCAACTTCTTCTACTGCTTTAATGGCATCTCCGGTACTATAACCAGGTTTTGGTGTTCCGTTGATTGTAACTGCGTTGAACAAGTTATTTCTCGTTACTGTTTCTGGTCCGAAAGCTCTTTTCAGAGTCACTAATGTTTTTACAGGAACCATTTCGCCTAGTTTATTTTTCACAAAAATACCTTCCAAAGAATTCGCATCTGTTCTGTAAGGAATGTCCGCTTGTGCCATAACTCTGTAGTATTTTCCGAATCTGTTAAAATCTGAAACGAAACTACTTCCGTAATAAATCTGCATGGTTTGCATCAATTCTGTGATAGAAACACCAAGTTGGTTGGCTTTATCATTATCAACTTCAATGGTAAATTGTGGGTTTCCGGCAGCGTATGTTGTAAACGCAAATGCAATTTCAGGACGTTTCATCAATTCACCAATAAATGCTTGAGTGGTCGTTCCTAAATTTTCCAAAGATCCGTTTGTTTTATCCTGAAGCATAAATTCAAAACCGGAAACATTACCAAATCCCTGAACAGTAGGGAAGTTGAAGAAGAAAGCGTTTGCATCTTTTACTTGTGAAACTTTTCCTGTTAAACCTGCCGCAATTTGATCTGGATCGGTAATTTCACCTCTTTGATCGTGATCTTTTAATTTAATAAACCCAGCAGAATATGGAGATGCATTGGCGTTGCTAATAAAATTCAAACCATCTGCAACCCAAAGGTGATTTTTAGCTTTTTCACCATTAATAATTTTATCAATTTGCTCTGTTGCTCTGTGTGTTCTGTCTAATGAACTTCCCGGAGGAGTATTTACTGCATATAAAATAAAGCCTTGATCTTCCGTAGGAATAAATCCTGATGGTGCTTTTTTAATTAAGAAAACACTTGCCGCAGTAATTAAGACCAAACCGCCAACAGCAACAAATTTATTTTTAATTAAAAACTTAAGACTGTAAATGTATTTTTTAGTCATATTATTAAAACTTGCATTGAAAGCATTGAAAAATCTTGCTCCAAAACCAGTTTTTTTACCGTGTTCTCCGTGCTCACCTTGAGGATCATTTAAGAACATCGCACATAAAGCCGGACTTAATGTCAATGCATTAATCGCAGAAATCATAATAGCAATTGCCAAAGTAAAGGCAAATTGTCTGTAGAAAACTCCTGCAGGACCTTGCATGAACCCAACCGGAATAAACACCGCACACATCACCAATGTAATGGAAATAATCGCACCCGAAATTTCACTCATTGAACTCATTGTCGCGTGTTCTACCGGCATTCCTGTATGTTCCATTTTAGAGTGAACGGCTTCTACCACAACAATGGCGTCATCTACCACAATACCAATGGCGAGAACCAATGCGAATAGCGTCAACATATTAATACTGAATCCGAATAAATTCAAGAAAAAGAAAGTACCAATAATTGCCACAGGAACTGCAATTGCCGGGATTAATGTAGATCTGAAATCCTGAAGGAAAATATATACTACAATAAATACCAAGATAAATGCAATCACTAATGTCTCAACAACCTGATGAATTGAGGCATCCAAAAAGTCTTTAGAATTGTACATTATAATTGGTTCCACACCTTTCGGAAGCGTAGTTTTAAACTGATCTACTTGCTTTTCGATTTCCGTTAAAATTTCGTTGGCATTAGAACCTGCAGTCTGCATAATCGCAAACCCTGAAACAGGCTTTCCATCTACTCTATTCGCCGCTGTATAAGTATAAGAACCGAATTCTACTCTTGCTACATCTTTCAATCTTAAAAAAGAACCGTCGCTGTTGGCTTTAATAACGATATTTTCGTAGTCTTCGTTCTTATTTAATTTTCCTTTATACTTTAAAATATATTCGTAGGTTTCTTTACTTCCCTGTCCTAAACGACCTGGAGCAGCTTCTAAATTATGATCTCGAACGGCATTCAAAACTTCCTGAGGAGAAAGACTGTTTGCGGCTAATCGATCGGGCTTTAGCCAAAGTCTCATTGAGTAATCTCTCGTTCCGAAAACCTGAGCTTGTGCAACTCCTGGAATACGTTGAATTTGAGGAATAATGTTAATTTTCAAATAGTTTTGTAAGAAAAGTTCGTCATATTGTTTAGGATCATTACTTGTTAATCCCATAAACATAATCATACTGTTCTGAACTTTCTGCGTTGAAATTCCCGCCTGAACAACTTCTTGTGGAAGTTGGCTCATCGCTTTCGACACACGGTTTTGAACGTTTACAGCGGCATTATCAGGATCAGATCCTTGCTTGAAAAATACGCTCAAAGTCATCGTTCCGTCGTTACTGGAGTTGGATGTCATGTACGTCATGTTTTCCACACCATTTACCGCTTCTTCAATCGGGGTTGCCACTGAACGGGCTACAACTTCCGCATTCGCACCCGGATAAAAAGCCGTCACCTGAACACTTGGCGGCGCAATATCCGGAAAGAGAGCAATTGGTAAGTTAAAGAGAGACAGCGCCCCCAATAACAAAAGTATTATGGAGATGACCGTTGAAAGTACCGGTCTTTCTATAAATTGTTTTAACATAAGAAGTTTATTTTTAAGTGGCTTATAGTGATTAGCCTTTGGCAATTGCTAAAAAAGATGCTTCAGAAATAATATCTTTTTAATACTGTATTGAAAGCAAAAAGCTAGAAGCCAGATGCTGTTTTACAAAGGTTTCGCTTTAAGCAAGCTATCTGAAGAAATAGTTTTAGGTTGAATTGCAACTCCGTCTCTCAAAGCACCAATACCAGTAAAGACAATTTTATCTCCCACAGAAAGTCCTTCAGAAATAAAATAATAGCTTTCGGTTTTGCCAGAAATCGTCACTGGTTTTCCTGTCACTTTTTGATCTTTTCCTACGATATAAACATAAGTTTTATCCTGAATTTCAAACGTAGACTCTTGTGGAATCACCAACGTTTTATCGAATAACTGAGGCATACGAACTCGTCCTGTATTTCCTGTTCTTAAAATTCCATTGGCATTCGGGAACACTGCACGAACACTTATTGCACCAGTAGTTTTATCAAACTGTCCGTCTACAATACTCATTTTTCCTTTTTCAGGATAAATACTGTTGTCTGCAATCACAAGATCTAACATGGGCATATTTTTAAGCTTTTCGTTCAGCGTTGCTCCTGGATATTTCTTTTGGAAAGCAATAAAATCTAGCTCACTCAAAGAGAAATACGCATAAATTTCGCTGATATCAGACAATAAAGTCAGAGGATTAACATCTGATCTTGAAATTAAACTTCCTTTTTTGTACGGAATTCGTCCGATGTAACCGCTTACAGGCGCTGTAATGGTTGTAAATCCTACGTTAATTCTTGCGCTTCCTACAGATGCTTTTGCTTGTGAAGCTGCGGCAACTGCTGCTGCATAATTTGCTTTTGCGGTTCTCAGCTGTACCTCAGAAACTACTTTTGCTGCAACGAGAGGCTCTAATCTGTCTACCTCAACTTTGGCTTTTTGAATGTTTGCATTGGCGACTTGAAGATTGGCAGAAGCCATATTCATTTGCTCTCCGTAACTTCTAGAATCTATTTTAAATAAAGGCTGTCCCGCTCTTACATATGCTCCTTCTTCTACATAAATTTTATCTAAATATCCGTCAACCTGAGATCTGATTTCCACATTATTTTTCCCTTCCAAAGCAGTTGGAAATTCCTGATAAACTGTTGCAGGAGCTGTAATTACAGTATAAACCGGCAATGCAGGAGCAGGTGGTGCTGCATTAGAACTTTCTGTAGCTTTGGTACAATTTTGTAAAAGGATAATACTTGCAATAAGTACAATAAACCTTGTTTTCCCCAATATTTTCATTTTGATTTTTAAATGTTTAATTATGTGTTAATTTAAATAATGTTGTTTTTATTTTGAATTCCGTTATATTTCCTAACAGTGTTAAAAAAATAGCCAAAAAAAATCGAAATTGTTTTAGGCACGATTAGAAAGTTGTATTCATGATAATCAATGTTTTAAAGTGTTATTTTAATTTTATAGTTAGATATGGTGAATTGTGTTATACAATCTAACACTGTTAATTGCTTATTAAAAAAAATATTTCATTTTTTATTTGTGCAAATGTAGTTACAAAATAATTGTTGTGTTAAAAAATCTAACAGTGTTAATTATGATTTAAAAAATAAGTTACAAAGCTTTAATATAAGCTGAAACAGTTTCATCCAAAGTAGTCTTATTCATCGTACTTGGGATATCGTCATTTCGCATCATCATAATCGAAATTAAACCATGTACCGCAGAAAACAATGCGTGAGCAGAGTGACAAGCGTTATCAGAATTGGTTCCTTTCTTCAAGATAATTTCAAACGTACAATCAAAAAGTAAATCTTGAAACGAAGAAAATTCTTCTTTCATTAAACCTTTACCGCTGCATTGCATTCCAAGACCAAACATTAATTGATAGTATTCTTTATTCTTAAAAGCAAAGTTCCAATAAGCGTCTACAATTGCTTTTAACTGATCTTCCGGATTGCTGAACTTGCTTTGTGCTTTCAGCAAATCGATATGCAGACAATGGAAACCGTTAACTGAAATTTCGTACAAAATCGCTTCTTTGTTTTCGAAATAATCGTACACAACAGGCGCACTGTATTCTATCGCATCCGCAATTTTTCTAATGGAAAGAGACGCCCAACCTTCGGTTTTAGCCAAAGTGAAAGCCGCGTCCAAAATACTTGCACGGATAGATTCTTTCTCCCTTTGACGACGTTCATGTACTCCCATGATTCTTACTTAACAGCGTTAGCAAAACTACAAACTTTTACGCATATCCTCCAAATAAAATTTTAAATTTACCTGAAAACAATTTTTTACAACATCTTAAAATCATGATTAATAAAAGAAATTTTTATCTTTGCCAACAAATAAAAAAATTATGGATACTCCCTCAAATATGCTTGCATTAGGAACTAAAGCACCGTTTTTTGAACTTCCTAATCCGTCTGCAACCAACGAAATACAGTCTCTTGAAGAACTAAAAGGCGAAAAGGGAACCTTAATTATCTTCATGTGCAACCACTGCCCTTTTGTGCTTCATATTATTGATAAATTGACCGAACTGTATGAAGATTACAATGAAAGAGGAATAGAGTTTATCGCAATTAATGCGAACGATATCGAAAAATATCCTGCAGATTCACCAGAAAAAATGATTGAATTTCAAATCGACAGAAAGTTTGATTTTCCTTATCTTTTTGATGAAAGCCAAGCGATCGCAAAAGCTTACAACGCTGCTTGTACGCCAGATTTCTTTTTCTTTGATGACAAGCTAGACCTTGTTTACAGAGGGCAAATGGACGATTCTAGACCAGGAAACAACAAAGACCTTACCGGTGAAGATTTAATTATCGCCTTCGAAAATCTTTTGGCTGGAGAACCGCAAGAAGAAATTCAAAGACCTAGTTTAGGTTGTAATATTAAATGGAAGTAATTTTCAGAACAATATAAATGAAACTGCTCTTTTTGGGCAGTTTTTTTGTTTCTTCAAAGCTTCTTTAAAAATAGCAAAGAGCAAATAATAATTTACCTCTTTAATTTTTATTGAAGATGTACTTAACTTATCTACATCATTATTATCTAAAATCAAATTCAACAAATGAAAAAATCGATTATTTTACTATCCACATTTGCTTTTGCAATATCTACACAAGCGCAGCTCACCAACATTCTGAATACTGTAAAAGACAAAACCGGTGTAGACGTTACCAAAGTAACCACAAAACCAACGACAGCAACAACCACTTCCAGCTCTTCTTCAAGCGTGAATCTTGGAGATCTTACTTCCACACAAATTTCATCAGGATTAAAGGAAGCTTTAAATCTTGGAGTAAAAGAAGGAATTACAAAATTGGGTGTACAAGACGGTTTTTACAAAAATGAAATGGTGAAAATCCTAATGCCTGAGAAACTGAAAATCATCGATACCAAACTTCGTGCAATAGGAATGGGAAAATTAGCAGACCAAGGCGTTGTACTTCTCAATCGTGCAGCGGAAGATGCGGTGCAAGAAGCTACTCCAATTTTTACCAGTGCCATTACTTCGATGTCTTTTGCAGATGCAAAGAATATCTTGTTGGGAAGCAACAATGCAGCGACAACGTATTTACAAACTAAAACTCAAAGTCAGTTGTTTACAGCTTTTCAGCCAAAAGTGAAGGCTTCTTTGGCAAAAGTGGGAGCAGATACGGTTTGGAAAAGTTTAATTTCTAAATACAATCTTGTAACAGGGCAAAACATCACTACAGATTTGAATGAATATGTAACCAACGAAACCATTAATGGTGTTTTCAAAATGGTGGCAGAAAAAGAAAGCGGAATCCGAAATAATTCTGTAATGAGAACAACCAGTTCTCTACAAAAAGTTTTTGGGGTTTTGGACAGTAAATAATTTAACGAGAAACATATATATAAATTAAATAGCGCTTTGAGAAAGGTGCTATTTTTTTTATTTCTAAAATTATATTTTTAAGTTTTCGTTATAAGAACCTCGAAATAAAAAGTTTCTTCTTTTAAGCTTTCACGACGACATTCTTTAAAACCATTCTCATCAAAAACCCTCACGAATTTCGACTTCTTTTTCTACTTTAAGGTCTACTTGTACTTTATTATGGCTAAAATTTTTCATAAACTCAGACGGTGTTTTGTCGGTATATTTTTTAAACATTCGGTTGAAGTACGTTACATTATTAAAACCACAACTGTAGCTGCATTCTGAAATACTTTTGTCTTGCGCCATCAAGAGACACGCTTTATTGATTCTGAAACGATTTACAAACTCTGTAAAAGTAATGTGTGTTGCTTTTTTAAAGAAATTACAAAACGCAGGAAGCGTAAGATTTGCCAATTTCGCTACCTCTTCAATCTCGATCTCTTTATCATAATGTTGTTCTACATACGTAAAAATATTCTCGAGCCTCGTTGTATTTTTAGAAATAATCGTGTAAGGCATTACTTCGTTATTTAAAAGTGTAAAATCTTCACAAGCGGAAAGCTCAAAGAGAATTTCAAGCAACAAAATATACCTTCTGTAACCTTCGGATTCGAGCATTTGCCTGAGTTTTGGAAGAATTTTATTTTTTATTTCTTCGGTGAAAAGAATTCCATATTTAGACAATTCCAATAGTTTTTTAATGGAAATAGCATCCACTTCACGAAGCGGAAACTGCAAAATTTCTTCCCTAAACTGCAAAACAATCTCTTCATGTGGGTCTATGGAGTTCAAGCCAAAACCAGAATGCGGAATATTAGAACCAATCAACACCAAATCTCCGTTGGTATAATTGCTTTTATGATACCCAACATGGCGAGTTCCACTCCCAGAAACCACACAAACCAACTCTATTTCGGGATGATAATGATACTCCCATTTGAATTCTGAAATCGGTCGATTATTATGAATAGTACAAAAAGAACTTCTTTCATCGGGTTTTACGCTTTCAAAAGTAACTTTCATTTATTTAATCAAAATATTTACACTAAAATAGTAAATATATTAATATAGTTCAAATATTGATTTATAATGTTAAATTAACGTTAAGCCAAATGCATATATCTTAGCCCCCAAGAAATGATAACCATGAAAAATTTCAACATTAGGGGCGTTTTATTTTTAAATTATTTTGTTTTTGCCATTCTTTTGAATTCGGTAGGAACGGTAATTTTACAAGTACAGCAAAACTTTGGGATTTCGAAATCTGG
Organism: Chryseobacterium sp. HNCC26DJ239; assembly: GCF_057180445.1. Classification (NCBI taxonomy): domain Bacteria; kingdom Pseudomonadati; phylum Bacteroidota; class Flavobacteriia; order Flavobacteriales; family Weeksellaceae; genus Chryseobacterium; species Chryseobacterium sp. HNCC26DJ239. The sequence goes on along the minus strand of NZ_JBXUGJ010000003.1, from coordinate 321,513 downwards.
CGCAAGTATTTTGGAAGGTTTTAAAGATTTGCCTATCGCCATTTGCTCATTTCTTTTGGCTTCATTTTTACCAAGAATCGGTATTAAAAAATCGATGCTTATTGCTCTTTTTATGGTAAGTTGTGTATGTTTTGTGATGCCTTTTGCCAATGCTTTTTGGTTTTTCAAACTGCTTTTTTGCGTGGTGGGAGTTTCTTTTGCATTAATAAAAATTTCTGTGTTCACTTCAATTGGTTTGGTTACCAAAACAGATAATGAACATTCAAGTTTTATGGGTTTTTTGGAAGGTTTTTTCATGGTGGGCGTTCTTATGGGGAATGTTTTATTCAGTCTTTTTATTGATGATAAAAACCCAAAATCTACAGAATGGCTAAATGTTTACTGGGTTTTAGGAGCACTTTCTAGCCTTTCATTCATCTTATTATTCTTCACAAAACTAGACGAACACGAGTCTAAAAACGAAAAAACAAATTTAATTGGCGATATCAAAAACAGTGTAAGCTTGTTCAGCTATAAAAAAGTATTGTTCTTTTTACTGTGTGCTTTTCTGTTTGTTTTGGTAGAACAAAGTTTCCAGACTTGGACTCCAACATTTTATAAAGAAATTCTAAACGTTCCCACTTCTATGAGCATTCAAGCGGCGGCAGTTTTGGCAAGAGCTTTTGCATTGGGAAGATTTTTATCGGGCTTTTTCTCGAAAAAATTCAGCTGGATTTATGTCGTTTCCTTCTGTGTAATTGGTTTTGCACTTAGCATTATTTTAGTTCTTCCGTTAACGCATAACATTCATATCGACGAAAACACAAATTGGTTCAATGCGCCTTTACCCGTGTATTTATTTCCTTTAATGGGCGTTTTACTCGCTCCAATTTACCCAAGTATCAACTCGGTAATTTTAGCATCAATTCCTAAATATTTACACAGCTCCATGAGCGGACTTATCGTCGTTTTTTCTGCCATCGGCGGAACAATCGGTTCGATGATTACAGGTTTTGTATTTCAGGAATTCAGTGGGCAAGAAGCGTTTTACCTTTCACTAATACCACTTTTTTTACTGATTGCTTCGGCAATTATCATGAATAAATTAAAAATAAACCCATCTAAATAAATGAAAACACAACTCTACATTCAAGATATTCAGGTTTTATTTGACGACATTCAAAGGTCAAAAATTTTTGATGACCAAAAAACGATGACTGATGCATTGCCGCTTTTTGATATCGCGGAAATAAACTCAAAATACCATCAGCAAAAAAAAGAAGAACATTTTGATCTAAAATCTTTCGTGCTCTCAAATTTTGATTTTTTGGGAACAAAAACTGTAATTAATCGACCGGAACAACTTCCGATTGAAGACCATATCGAAAAACTTTGGGATGAATTAACAAGAACTGCAACCGAAGAAAAAGGAACTTTAATTAAACTTCCGAAGCCCTACATTGTTCCTGGAGGCCGTTTCAACGAATTTTTCTATTGGGACAGCTACTATATCATGTTAGGACTTCAAGCTTCGAACAGAATAGAAATGATGGAAAACATTATTGAAAACTGTTCTTACCTCATCCAAACTTTTGGTTTTGTGCCGAATGCAAGTAGAACCTACTTTTTAAGCCGTTCTCAACCACCTTATTTTTCGTTGATGCTGGATTTGCTTTTTGAAACCACTCAAAACGAAAACATTTACACACAATATTTCGACACCCTAGAAAAAGAATACGCTTTTTGGATGAAAGATGCTGAAAATTTAGACATAAATACTCATTCTAAAAGAGTTATAAAAACGCAAACTGGTGATATTTTAAACCGATATTACGATACTGAAAATACACCTCGCCCAGAAAGTTATTTAATCGACATTGAAGATTCTGAAGGAGCAGGGGAAGAATTTTACCGAAATATAAGAAGCGCCTGTGAATCTGGCTGGGATTTTTCGAGCAGATGGTTTGCAGACGGAGATAATATCAAAACCATTGAAACTTTACATTTAGCGCAAGTAGATTTAAACTGTCTTCTTTGGCATTTAGAAAAAACTTTAGCAAAAACCGCATCATTATTAAATTTTACAGAAAAAGAAAATACATACCAAGAAAGGGCAGCAAAGCGAAGAAAGATAATTAACAATTATTTCTGGGACGAAAAAGCAGGAACTTACAAAGATTATCACACTCTTAAAAACACAAAAACATATTCTGAGCATGTTGCTGCCCTTTATCCTTTATTTCTGAATCTTTCGGATGATGAACAGGCAAAATCTGTTGCCAAGATTATTGAAGAAAAATTTCTTTACAAAGGAGGCTTGGTTACCACGACCAAAAACTCTGGTCAACAATGGGATTTCCCGAATGCATGGGCGCCTTACCAATGGTTAGGTTACAAAGCCATGAAAAATTACGGTTTTGATGACCTTGCTGAAAAAATTAAAAAAAACTGGTGTCACAACGTTGAAAGAGTGTACAAAAACACTTCCAAACTCATGGAAAAATACAATGCTTTAGACACAGAAAGTATCGCAGGAGGCGGAGAATACCCCAATCAAGACGGTTTTGGATGGACGAATGGCGTTTATTTAAAATTAAAAAAACAGAAAAATTAATATTATAAAAATCAACTGACTATGAAAAGAAAATCGCTTTTGCTACTCACAGGTGTAGCGACTTTTTACTTCAACCAAACTTTTGCACAGGAAACTGTAAAAGATTCCATTAAATCTAACAATCTTGAGCAAGTGGTTATTACGGGTAACTCAAATCCTAAAAAGAAAATAGAATCTGCAACCGCCATCACAACATTTGGTGCAAAGGAAATCCAGAAACAAAACCCAATAAGTGCGGCAGCTTTGCTACAACGCGTTCCTGGTTTTGCGGTGGAAACTTCTGGTGGTGAAGTTGGGAACAACCTTTTTGCAAGAGGTATTCCTTCTGCGGGTGCGTACGAATTTGTACAGGTACAAGAAGACGGCCTTCCTGTGTTTGAAGACGGTGCTTTGCAATTTGCAAATGCCGATAATTTCTTTCGTGTAGACAATACAGTAAACAGACTTGAAGCTTTAAGAGGAGGTTCTGGCTCTATCTTCGCCAACAATTCTCCAGGAGGTTTAATTAACTTTATTACCAAAGAAGGAAGCAACAATTTTAAAGGAACAGCAAAGCTAGAAACCAGTACTTACGGATTAATGCGTACGGATTTAAACGTTGGTGGCGCTTTAATTCAGGATAAATTGTTCTTCAATGTGGGTGGATTTTACAGAACAGACGACGGAATTAGAAACACAGGTTTCAAAGCCAATAACGGCGGACAAATCCGAATGAATCTGAAATATGTTTTCGACAAAGGTTATGCGAAAGTATATTATAAAAAACTGAACGACAGAAATACATTCTTCTTGCCGATTCCTTTGGTTCAAAACGGAAACGATTTAAAAGAATTCCAAAATTTTGATGCCAATTATGGAACATACAGTTACAGAAATATCAGTCAGTTGAATATTCCGCAAGCTGGAGGTGGTTTTTTCAGCAGAAATCTTGAAGATGGAATTCATCCAAAAGTTGATGTAATGGGCGCTGAATTTAAATACGACCTTGGTAATAATTTCTCTGTTTTAAACAAAACGAGATACACCAATATCGACATGAATTACACGGGAATTTTCCCTGCAGGAGGACCACAAACAGCTGCTGATTTTGCTACTGCAAACGGGATAACAGGAAGTAATTATCAATATTCTTTGGTAAGTAATGGTGCAGTTGTAAATCCTGCATATGTTCAAAAGTTAGGTTTTTGGGCGATTGATAAGCAGATGAATAACTTTGTGAATGATTTGCAGTTCAATTATAAATTCGACAAAGGAAATATGACGGCTGGTTTTTATAAATCGAACTGGAGGTCGCATCAATACTGGAACTGGAGTAATATTTTAACAACCGCAACAGACCATCCGGAGCTTCTTAATTTGGTTGATACTTCTCTTGCTTCTACAGATACAGGTTATTCTAAAACTTACAACGGAGTTACCAATATGTCGTTTTTACTGAGAGATTCTCAGGTTCAAGGTAGTTTGAACGACCTTTATTTAAATTTAGATTATAACATCACCGAAAAATTGAATTTCAACGGAGGAATTCGCTACAGCAGAGATTTTTATAAAGGTTACGGAGTAAATACAACCACTTCAAATCTTAACAATTCTGGCTTAACAACAGACGGAACCCATGATTTCTCTACCACAACTGCAGACGATAACATGTCGGTTTTAGGGAACAAATACACATATTGGAATTATGACGTAAGCAGAGTATCTTTTACAACCGCTTTAAATTATAAATTCAACAGACAAAATGCGGTGTACGCAAGATTTTCAAACGGTTTCAGATCTCCAAATGAAGAATCGTATTACAACAATATGAATAATCTTTCGGCGATTAAACCTGTTACAACTAACCAGTTAGAAATAGGATATAAATACTATTCAAAAGCATTTGATTTAACGGTGATTCCGTTCTACTCTACGCTTCAAAACCTTTCATTTACAGATGTTTACAGCGATGGAACATCAGAAAACAAATTTGCAAACACGCGCAACTTAGGAGTTGAATTGGAAGGATACGCAAGACTTTTCAACAATCTATTGGAAATAACTTTCAACGGAACAGTGCAGAGTCCTAAATACAAAGATTTCACAGGAAGAAATTCGGACGGAACTACATTTGATTATGATGGAAATACCGTGAGAAGAATGCCAAAACTGTACTTCAACATCTCTCCTGCCGTAAATATTACCAAAGAATGGAGAATGTACGTTAGCATGAATTACTACGGAAAACGTTTCCAAGACGAGAAAAATGCACAAACTTTACCTTCTTTCTCTGAAGTTGGAGCAGGAACTTCTTATCAACTAGGAAAAATTCGTTTTGCGGTAGACGGAACCAACATCTTCAACACCATCGGAATTACAGAAGGTGATCCAAGAGCGGGTTCTCCTTCTGGAGACGGAATTATTATGGCAAGACCAATTATGGGTGCTGCTGCAAGAGCTTCGATTACCTTAGATTTTTAATTTTAACACTCAACCACACATTCATATTTAAGAAAACCGTCGGGAAATTTTCCGACGGTTTTTATTTTTAAATTATTTACAATCAAAGGTTTTTGATTTATTTAAAGAAAGGATTGTATTGTTTTTCAAAACCAATTTGAGTTGGGTTTCCATGGCCGGAAAAAACTTGCGTTTCATCATCCAATACAAAAAGTTTAGTTTTAATACCTTCGATTAATTGTTCGTAATTGCCTTTATATAAATCTGTTCTACCGATACTTCCTTCAAAAAGTACATCTCCAGAAATAATAAATTTATGATTCTCATTGTGATACACCACACTTCCCGGAGAATGTCCCGGAACATGATAAATTTTAAATTTTTCGCCATAAAAATCTAATTCATCACCTTCTTCCACATATTCTACCTCTACTTTTATTGGGTTAAGATTCATTCCAAACCTTAAACCACTCGCAGGAAATTGGTCTAAAATCTCCTGGTCTTCTTTATGCATTTTCACAGGAACTTTAAAGGTATCAAAAGCCCATTGCAAACCCATCACATGGTCGATATGCGCATGCGTAAGCAAAATATTTTCGATGATTAAATTATTCTCTGTGATAAATTTTTCAATAGTATCGGTTTCTTGTTTTGCCCCATTTCCAGGGTCGAAAAGCCATGCTTTTTTAGTTTCATCATTATAGAGAATGTAAGTATTTTCGCTCGCAAAATTGAATACGAAACCCTGAATCTGCATCATATTTTTAAGATTTTTTGTCATTCAAAAATACAATATTACGGCTAAATAGCTATTTTTCTTTATCTTCGTCATAATGAAAACGTTAAAGATTTTTATATTCAGCTTAAGCAGTCTTGCTTTTGGTCAGAAAATACAGAGTATACAGCTCTTCAACCCACAAACCAACGACGAAACGCCCGTTATTACAATGAACGAGCAGTTGGTTTTGAGTTTTGACGACCTTAGCAACGGAAGTACAATTTACCGTTACACTTTAAAACATTACGACAGAAATTGGCAAGACGACAATCTTTTCTTTACCGAAATTGCTACCGGAAATATGAACGGATTATTAAACCAGTTTGATTATTCTTTCAATACACTTCAGCCTTATACGCATTATAAACTGACGTTTCCGAACGATAAAATACAGCCAAAAATTTCAGGAAATTTTGAAATTATTGTGTACAAAGATTCTGCAGACCAGCCTTTATTCAAGAAAAGATTTAGCATTTATGAAAACGGAGTCGCTTTAGCTTTAAATGTAAGCCGTATTTCAGACCCGAGAAAACCTGAAGTAAAACAAAGAGTTGAAGTACAAGCCACTGCAACAGGAGGCGATATTTCTTCCAACGTAAATTCGATGTCGCTGAATGTGATGCAAAATAACAACCCAAATGTTGTTGTTTTCAACCAAAGACCGAGTTCTACAATGGGAAATCAATTGCTTTTCCAACAAATGAATTTAAGTTTTCCGGGGAATAATGAGTTTTATTATTTCGATAATAAAAACATAAAAATGCCTGCAGATATGGTGAGAGCCACCGATATTATTGATGGCGTTAATCAAACTTATCTTCATGCAGTTTGGGCATATCCTTTAGATTATCAATATCAACCAGACGTAAACGGAGCTTGGTACTATCGTAGATACGACATTGGCAACGAAAGAAATGCAGAGCGTGAAGCAGATTACGCCGTTGTTCATTTTTCTTTAGATTCTGAACCAATGGACAAAGAAATTTATGTTTTGGGCGGTTTTAATGATTTTAAAGCTTCGAAAGAATACCAAATGATTTACGACCAAGAACAGAAAAAATATATTGCAAAAATCTTTATGAAACAAGGTTTCTACAACTATATTCTTGCCACAAAAGAAGCAAATGGCACTTTAAATTTCGGAGAAATTAACGGTAATTTTTGGCAAACGGAAAATCTTTATCAGGCTTTTCTTTATTACAGACCTTTTGGAAGAAATTACGACGGACTTATTGGCTACGGAGAATACAGAACTCCTGTGAGGTAAAAAACAAAAACCCTACAGCAAGCTATAAGGTTTTTGAGGATCAACTGTCTTTTTAAAGACTCACAGAAAAATAAAATATAATATGTCAACAAACAAAGGTTCTTTTTAAAAGGGCCTTTAATTATTTTCTTTAAAGACCGCAGTAATCAGCAGATTATCATTATCTTCGAAAACATAATGAATATTAATGGGTAAATTTTCGGTTTTATACACCTGCATTTCCGTGCTTTTAATATCCATTTGTACTGATTTTTCTACAATTTGCTCTACTGAATTTTTCAAAACATCAAGAAAAAATTTATCTTTTTTCTCGGTTTCTGCATTGAAGACGCGCATCAACATGCGAATGTCGTTCTTTGCAATCGAAGACAAAAGTACTTTCATGACTTAAGCGCAAATCTGTTCAAGCTCGTTTATGTTTTCAAAAAAATCAAGTTTTGTCTTTGGGTTTTCGGCATGAAACTGAATCCTGTAAGACACCTCATCCATTTGAAATTGCGGAACATCTGAAACAACTTGAGTTTCTACTTTGTCGAAAATTTTAGACAACGCTTCTAGCAAATCTGGACTAAAACTATCGAGCTTATTTTTTAAATTTTCAATTGTAGCCTCCATCATTTTATAAATTTTTAGTTGTTGTTTTGATGAGATAAAGGTAAGAAAAAAAATATTAAACAACAACAAATACCCCTAAAATTTTTAGGGGTATTTGTAAATATTTTTATTTTTAAAACTATTTTAACTTAAAAAAATAGGGGTAAATTAAAAAAAATAATAATTTTAGAGTTTACACCCTATAAAAATCGTTCAATTTTTCTTCACAAAGTATTTTTACAACTTCCACCCATCTATCTTCATCATTCAAACAAGGAATATAATGGAAATTTTCACCTCCACCATGTAAAAACTGCTCTTTTCCCTCAACAGAAATCTCTTCTAAAGTTTCCAAGCAATCTGAAACGAAAGCGGGACAAACAATTGCCAAGTTTTTAACACCCTTTGAAGCCAAAGTTTCTAAAGTTTCGTCTGTATAAGGTTCAATCCATTTATCTTTTCCCAATCTAGACTGGAAAGAAACAATAGTTTTCTCTTTAGGCAAACCTAATTTAGCAATCACTAACTGCGTTGTCTGAAAACACTGATGTCTGTAACAAAATTGATGACTCGGGTTTTGGTCTCTAGAGCAACAATCGTTTAAATTACAAGTTTTAGTAGGGTCTGTTTTGAAAATATGTCTTTCTGGAACACCGTGATAAGAAAATTGTAAAGCATCGAAATTTTCCGGCAATTTTTCACGAATACTTTCAGCAAGACATTCTATATAAATATCTCTATTATAAAAAGGCTGAATATAATTAATCTTAATTCCTGGAAAATGTTTTTTTCTTACCTCTTCTGCTTTTTCGACAACCGTTTCGGTAGTACTCATCGCATATTGAGGATACAAAGGGAAAAGCACAATTTCAGTAACACCTTGCTCGGTAAGTTTTCTTATTCCGTTTTCAATGCTTGGTTCTGCATAACGCATCCCGATTTCTACAGGAACATCTACCAATTTCTGAAGTTTTCTCTTAATTTTTTCTGTAATTACGATAAGCGGCGAACCTTCATCAGTCCAAACCGTTTTATACGCTTCCGCAGATTTTGCTGGTCTTGTTTTAAGAATAATCCCCTTCACCAAAAGTGCACGAAAAAACCAACGATAGTCGATTACGCGCTCATCCATTAGAAATTCATCAAGATATTCTTTCACATCCGGAACGGAGGTAGATTTTGGCGACCCAAGATTTACTAATAAAATTCCTTTCATATATATAAGTAATGGGTAATAAGTAATGCACAATAAACAATCCGCAAGCAAATTATTTATCAACCATTACTCATTACTAATATTTTTTATCCGTTTACAGCTTCTACTTTTTCTACTAAATCTGGCACGAATTGCTTTAAGATATTTTCAATTCCTCCTTTTAAAGTAGCGGTAGAACTTGGACAACCTGAACAAGCTCCCTGTAAAAGCATTTTTGCTGTTTTATTTTCTTTATCGTATTCCATCAACGAAATTTTACCCCCATCATTTTCTACAGCAGGTGCAACATATTCGTTTAAGATATCAGAAATTTTTTGCTCATCATCTGTATATTCTCTGTTGATGATTTTTTCAACAGGACTTTCATGCTTTTGAGCTTCAATATTAGAAATTTCACCACCGTTTTGTAAATATTCGGCCACTTTTGCACGTACAGCAACCATTACTTCATGCCATTCAACAGAAGAATTTTTAGTTACCGCCACAAAATTATCCGAAATAAAAACTTCCTGAGCAAAATCAAACTCATCGAAAAGTGCTTGAGCCAAAGGAACTCCAGCTGCTTCATCACGAGATTTCACTTCCACAAAACCATCCAAAAGCATCTGGCTCGCTACGAATTTCATCACATTCGGATTCGGAGTCATCTCTGCATATACTTGGTACATTTCTTTCTTTTTTTGAAGATAAATTCTAGGATTTGCCAACAACTCGTCTTCAATTACATTTTTAAGACTTTCCGCAACATGTTCCCACTCTATTGTATCTTGTTTTGCAACAGCAACAAAATTAGCCGTGATAAAAATTTTCTCCACAAAAGGATAGTTGAAAAGCTCCTGAGCTAAAGGAATTTCTGAAACATCAGAACTTCTATCCAACTCCAAAGAACCCGGAATCAAGTTGTAATCTGCTACAAATTTCATCACTTTTGGGTTTTCGGTTGGTTCTATAAGTATGGTACGCATTTTTTATTTAAATTTGAGTGTACAAAAGTACGGATTTTAGAATGGAGACAAGGGAATCACGAATTAGATTTTTGCTATGATGATTATCAAAATTTAGACTTAAAATTCTTTTGGTTTGAAAGAAAAGAGTCAAGAAAATGCAGCCTTCAAAATATATCCGCTAAGACTTTGAAAACGATCAAATTAAAATATGGCTTTAATAAAAGAACTTTTAGGAAAAAAACCTCAAATTGGGGAAAATACTTTTTTAGCGGAAACAGCAACCATCATCGGAGATGTTACTATGGGAAGAGATTGCAGCATTTGGTACAATGCGGTGATTAGAGGGGATGTTCATTATATAAAAATGGGCGACAAAGTAAATATTCAAGACAATGTAATGCTTCACTGCACCTATCAAAAACATCCTTTAAACATTGGAAACAACGTATCTATCGGTCATAACGCTATTGTTCACGGCTGTACTATTAAAGATAATGTTCTTATCGGAATGGGTTCTATTGTAATGGACGACTGTGTTGTTGAAGAAAACTCAATTGTTGGCGCTGGTTCTGTGGTTACACAGGGAACTCACATTAAATCTGGTGAAGTTTGGGGCGGCGTTCCCGCAAGAAAACTGAAAGACATCAATTCTCAACTTTTAGAAGGAGAGGTAAACAGAATTGCAGATAATTATGTAAAATACTCGTCTTGGTATAAAGAAGATTAACGCACCTTTTTCCTTGGCGCAATTAAAAAAAAGACTTTGAATCACTTTTCAAAGTCTTTTTTTTTAAAATTACAAAGTTTAATTTTTTCTCACAAATTAGCCGTTCTCTTTACCTAATTTTTCATCAAGGATAAACCAAAACCGCTTTTCCCGCTTGACATCTTACCGAAACAGGCTCTGAAGGAAGCATACAATCTGAAGTAATGCTGTATTTTTTATTATAAGCAATCATTTTATTTTTAAAATCATCCAATTTAGCCAAAATCGAAGCTTCTCTACTTTTAGGATAAGCAATGTAAGAAATCGGACCTCCACAAGCTTTTGCTCCAATAGGTGCAAAACTCCATTGCTTCCCATCTGTACATTTTTCTTTTGCAATTTCATTATCGATAATCGACCTTAAAAGATCCAACTGAGCTTGATCGTACTTTCTACTATCTTCATCTACAGGTCTTTCCGAAATATCTTTTGGCAGAGTTTCTGGGTCCGGAGCTGCAGTTTTACACGAAAACAACATTAAAACAAAAGCAAAAATTGAAAGAAATTTCACAAAACTATTTTTCATTATATCATTTTTTTAAAAGAAATCAAAGCGTATGCCTTCATAACATTTTTTGTAATTTTGACCTCGATGAAGGATCATTTTTTTGAATTAATTGAACATACCAACCGAAGCGTATTTTTAACCGGAAAAGCAGGAACAGGAAAAACCACTTTCCTGAACGACTTTGTAAAGCGTACCCGCAAAAAACACATCGTAGTTGCTCCCACCGGAATTGCCGCCATTAACGCAGGTGGCGTAACCGTGCATTCGATGTTTGGACTTCCGTTGCGAACATTTTTGCCAACTACCGATAGAATCGACACCAATATTGCGAACAATATTTTCGACCTTCAACAACATTTCAAATATAGAAAAGATAAATTAAAACTTTTGCGCGAAGTAGAAGTTATTATTATCGATGAAGTTTCGATGTTGAGAGCCGATGTTTTGGACATGATGGATCATTCTTTGCGTTTTATCAGAAGAAACATCCAACCTTTCGGTGGTGTTCAAATGCTTTTTATTGGCGACCTTTATCAGCTTCCGCCGGTGGTGAGAGATGAACATGTCTTAAAAATGTTTTACAACTCGCCTTTCTTTTTTGATAGTTTAGCAATAAAACAACTTTCTTTATTAACCATTGAACTCACGAAGGTTTACAGACAAACCGATGAAGAATTTCTAGAAATTTTGAACGCTATTCGTGACGGCGATATTGCCAATATCAATTTTGATGAATTAAACAAAAGATACGACCCCACCTTCGATTCTGGGGAACAACCTTATGTTTACCTCTGCTCTCACAACAAAATGGCAGACGATATCAACCAGGAAAAACTGGAAGAAATAAAACTGACCTCTTCTACGTATGAAGCGAAACTTTTTGGTGATTTTAAAGAAAACCAGTTTCCGAATGAGCAGTTTTTAGATTTAAAAATTGGCGCGCAAGTCATGTTTATCCGAAACGACATTTCGGGAGAAAAAAAATATTACAACGGAAAATTAGGAGAAATTTCAGCTTTATCTGATAACGAAATTAAAGTCGTGCTCGAAGGAAGCGAAAGAGAAATTACCGTAAAAAGAGAAGTTTGGGAACAGAAAAAATACTTTTTAGATGGCGAAAAAAACATCAAAGAAGAAGTTTTGGGAAGCTTTGAGCAGTTTCCGATAAAATTAGCTTGGGCGGTTACGATTCATAAAAGCCAAGGTTTAACCTTCGATAAAGTAATTATTGATGCCGGAAAAAGTTTCACGGCAGGACAAGTGTATGTCGCGCTTTCCCGTTGCCGAACTTTAGAAGGAATTGTTTTAAAATCGAAAATCACCCCGGAAGTAATTTTCAAAGACAACCGTATTTTGAAATTCCAGGGAGAAACTCACGCAAATAATCAGGTTGAAAATATTATTCATCAAGAAAAATACGATTACAGCATCAAAAAAGTGTTGAGAACTTTAGACTGCAATTGGTTTTTAAAAGAAGTTGAAGAATACAATAACCGCTCTTTGGTAACGAAAAGTATCGACCGCGAAAAAGCGAAGAAACTTTATCAAGAACTAAAACACGAATCGGTAAATCTTGTAAAAATCTTCACCAAACTGGAGAGAATTCTGAACCAAAAAATCGCAGGTTTCATCCAAAAAACTGAAGAATGGACAGATATTGAAAGTAAATCGAAAGGTGCCGTAAATTTCTTTTTTACAGAAACAAGAGACAAAATTTTCAATCCTTTAAAAGAATTTTACGCCGAAATAAAAGGCGCAAAAGGTTTAAAACAATACAATGAAGATTTAAAAAACTTCCTTGAAGACATCGAAGAATATTTGAATAGCTTAAAGGAAATTCATTTATTGGAAACCAGATTGCTTGACGAGAAAAACGATAAAGAAGTGAATTTGAAAATTGCAAAAGTTCCTTCTCAGGTTTTAACGTTTCAACTTTTTGAGCAAGGAAAAACCATCGCGGAAGTCGCACTAGAAAGAGGCTTGGTAAAAGAAACCATCATCGGGCATCTCGCAAAATACGCAGAACAGGGCCTTTTGGATATTTCTAGAATTATTACTTCAGATAAAATTAAAAAATTTGAGGAAGAATTTTACACCCAAAAACACGAAACCCTTACCGAATGGAAAAATGCTTTGCCATCAGATTTTGAATTTAATGAAATCAGAATTTTGATCAATCATTATAATTTTAAGAATGGGAAATGAAAATCCCCTCAATAGAAAACAATAAAAGCTAGCGAACCAAAAGATAAATCCCAAAACCAATACTCGCATACGCAAGAACCGTTAAAATATCTGCGACTGGCTGAGAAAAACGTCTTTCGCCAATTTGATCGGGATTAATTTGATTTTTGTGAAACTTGATAACTTCCTTCGGTTTGCTTACGGGATGCGCCACCAAACTATCTCTTTCCCATCGGTCTACAAGTATTTTATAACTTTTATCGCCCACTTCAATTTGATATTTTTTGTTCGGTTCTAGTTTTTCTTGAACATTCACAGGAATTGCAACAGGTGCAGGAACAGCTGTAGGTTGTTGCATTTGCGATTGCGATTGCGATTGTGTAACTGAAGAGACGTTTGATTTTAAATTTTTAGAATCTTGTCCGTTTTCAACAGGAATTTCCACCGGTTTTTTCACCTTGTACGTGTAGCAACTCGCCAAAGAAAATAATATCACGAAGAAATAAACAGTTTTTTGCATTAGCCAAATTTAAGAATTAAACGTATTAATTGGTAATTTCTTTTAAAAGAACTTGTTTTTAATATTTTCCAGTTTACATTTCTTCCTTTTTATTTTAACACAAAGTTCTTTTTACAACTACTTTTTGATATTTCACTTAGCCAAGCACACAAAGATTTCTTATTAGTCGAAGTTTCAAATATTTACAAACAAAAATTTTTAATTATGATTAACCAAAAAGCCACCAAATAAATTTCGGTGGCTTCTTTTGTATAGGTTTAATTAAAAAACTACTTCAGATCAAAACGATCCAAATTCATTACTTTAGTCCAAGCTTTTACGAAATCTTTTACAAATTTCTCTTTTGCATCTGCCGAAGCATACACTTCTGCAATCGCTCTCAGTTCAGCATTTGAGCCAAAAACTAAATCCGCTCTTGTTGCAGACCATTTCCAATCGCCAGAATTTCTATCAACACCTTCATAAAGCTCTCTATCTTTCGAAGTTGCTTTCCATTGCGTATTCATATCAAGAAGATTTACGAAGAAATCATTGCTCAACACTTCAGAATTCTGTGTGAAAACTCCATGTTTAGAACCATCATAATTGGTGTCTAAAACTCTCATTCCTCCCAAAAGAACTGCCATTTCAGGAGCTGTCAACGTCAAAAGATTTGCTTTATCAATTAAAAGAGATTCTGTAGAAACATTTCTATTTCCTTTTCTGTAATTTCTAAAACCATCTGCAACAGGCTCTAAATAGCCTACAGATTCTACATCTGTTTGCGCTTGAGAAGCATCCGTTCTTCCTACATTAAAAGGAACTGAAACATTGAAACCGCCATTAGAAGCCGCTTTTTCTACCGCCGCATTTCCTGCCAAAACAATAATATCTGCTAAAGAAACTTTCTTATTTCCGCTTTGTGAAGCATTAAAATTATTTTGAATAGACTCTAATTTATCTAAAACGTTCTGTAATTGTGAAGGATTATTTACTGCCCAATATTTTTGCGGAGCCAAACGAATTCTTGCGCCATTTGCACCACCACGCTTGTCGCTTCCTCTAAAAGTTGAAGCCGATGCCCAAGCTGTAGAAACCAATTCTGCAATACTTAATCCTGAATTTAAAATTTCTGCTTTTAAATTTTGTGCATCATTTTCATCAATCAATTCATAATCTGCAGCAGGAAGTGGGTCTTGCCAAATTAATTCTTCCGTAGGAACTTCTACACCTAAATATCTTGCTTTTGGCCCCATATCTCTATGCGTAAGCTTAAACCAAGCTCTTGCAAAAGCATCTGCAAACTCGTCAGGATTTTCGTAAAAACGTCTTGATATTTTTTCATAAACAGGGTCTAATCTTAACGATAAATCAGTCGTTAACATGGTTGGTTTATGTTTTTTAGAAGAATCAAAAGCATCAGGAATAATTTCTTCACCTCCCTTTGCTACCCATTGATGAGCTCCAGCAGGACTTTTTGTAAGCTCCCACTCGTTTTCAAATAAGTTTTTAAAGAAATAATTACTCCATTGTGTTGGTGTTTCCGTCCAAGTAACTTCCAAACCACTTGTAATAGCATCTTTACCAACACCAGTTCCATAAGAGCTTTCCCAGCCGAAACCTTGAGAAGCCAAATCTGCCGCTTCAGGTTCTTTACCAACATGATCTGCAGGACCTGCTCCGTGAGTTTTCCCAAAAGTATGACCGCCCGCAATTAAAGCAACCGTTTCTTCATCGTTCATTGCCATTCTTCCGAACGTATCACGAATATCTTTCGCTGCTGCAATTGGGTCCGGATTACCGTTTGGACCTTCTGGATTTACGTAAATTAATCCCATATGCGAAGCTGCTAAAGGCTTTTCTAAATCTTTACTATGCATTACTCCATCCGCATTTTCATCAGAAGAAACAACTCCATGCCCACTTACACCTGCTTCACCGGCAGAATAACGCTCCTCATTACCCAACCAAGTATGCTCTGAACCCCAATAAATATCTTGATCCGCTTCCCAAACATCTTCTCTACCACCTGCAAAACCAAATGTTTTGAAACCCATAGATTCTAAGGCAACATTCCCAGTAAGAATCATTAAATCTGCCCAAGAAATTTTATTTCCATATTTCTGTTTGATTGGCCACAAAAGTCTTCTTGCTTTATCTAAACTCACATTATCCGGCCAGCTGTTTAATGGAGCAAATCTTTGCTGACCTCTTCCTCCACCACCTCTTCCATCAAAAACTCTATACGTTCCTGCACTGTGCCACGCCATTCTGATGAACAAAGGACCGTAATGACCAAAATCTGCAGGCCACCAATCTTGAGAATCAGTCATTAATGCATGTAAATCTTTTTTTAAACCTTCATAATCTAAAGATTTAAATGCTTCAGCGTAATCAAAATTTTCATCCATTGGGTCTGAAAGTTTTGAATGCTGACGTAAAATATCTACTCTAAGCTGCTTTGGCCACCAATCGCGGTTATCTGTACCACCACCTGCAACCGTTTGGTTAAGTTGCCCGTTATGAAATGGGCATTTGCTGATGTCTCCTTTTGCGTTTTCCATATTATGAATTTTTTAAATGTTTAATTTGATGCAAATGTAAATCAGACTTATGATAAACACAATCTATTGATAAAATTTTTACGATTTATAAAAACTATAAAATATTCTGATTCTCATTAAATTTAGTCAATTTTTAAATTTAAAAACCAATAATGCCGAAGATTATTTTGGTTGATAAAATTTAGATTGTTTCTAATCGACATAATCACTATCTTAACTTTTTTATTTTGGTAAGAAGATTGTAGCAATTTTAAAAACATTAAAAAAATACATTATGGTAAAAAAGATTATAGTTATAGTATTGGTAGCTTTTGTAATCATACAGTTTTTCCCAATCGACAAAACAAACCCTCCATTGGAACCGGGTATGGATTTTATCAACATTAAAAATACGCCACCCGATGTTGCCAAACTTATTAAAACATCTTGCTACGATTGCCATAGCAACGAAACAAAATATCCTTGGTACGCAAGTATCGCACCTTCTTCTTGGTTTTTGAAACATCATATCGATGAAGGTCGTAGAGAACTCAATTTTTCAACTTTTGCAACTTACGAAACCAAAAGACAAATCCATAAAATGGAAGAAACTGTAGAGATGATCGAGAAAAAAGAAATGCCTCTAGAATCTTATTACATCGGTCATCAAGACGCAAAACTTTCTGATGCAGACAGAAAAAAATTGGTAGATTATTTTAAACTTCAGATTAAGGACACCCAAATAAAATCAGGTCAATAAAGTGGAAAACAAAGACCAAAAACATATTATTTTCTTCGACGGAGAATGTGGAGTTTGCAACTTTTGGGTTCAATGGATTTTAGAAAGAGACCACAAAAACCAGTTTCTATTCGCTTCCCTACAATCCGATTTTGGACAGAAATTTTTACGTGACAGAAATTTAAACCAAAAAGAATTCAACACCCTTTATCTTTGGAAGGAAAACTCTTATTATTTGGTGAAATCTGGCGCAGTTCTTCAGGTTTTAAATCTTCTAGGAGGAATCTATCAAATTGGAGGTTTTACAGGAAAAATTATTCCCAAACTCTTAGCAGACCAACTTTACGATGCTATTTCCAGAAACAGAATGAAACTTAGCAATCAAAAATGTTTTTTACCCACTCAAGAAGAAAGGAAGAAGTTTATTGATGTCTAACTATGGTTAAATATTTTTAAACTTTAAATATTTTCTGACTGATTTTTCTTTTAATCCATATATTTGCACATTATGGAATACAATACCCAAAAAACACAGCTTAACATGCCAGAATATGGCAGAATTATACAACAGTTGGTTGAGCGTTGCAAAGAGCTTCCTACAAGAGAGGAAAGAAGCGAAATGGCAATGGCTATCATCGATTTTATGGGACAAAGAAACCCTCACCTTAGAGACGAAGAAAATTATAAACATAAACTTTGGGACCATTTATACATTCTTGCCAATTATGAGCTCGATGTAGAATCTCCCTACCCTTTTCCTACACCAGAAGAACTTGCTGAAAAGCCTAAAAAAATGGAGTACCCTAAACTTCAAGGGGATTTCAAATTTTATGGCAAAAGTATTCTTCAATTGATAGAAAAAGCCATAGAGCTAGAAGCTGGTGACGAAAAAGAAGCCCTAATTGAAGTAATTGCCAACAACATGAAGAAGTCTTATAATGTCTACAACAAAGAGCACGTTACAGACGATGTAATCTTCAGACATTTGAAAGAACTTTCTGAAAACAGACTAGATCTTACCGGTATCGACAGTTTAGAAAAAAGTAAAATCTACTACGCGAATAATAACAACAGAAACAACAATAACAAAAACGCCAATAACAACAAAAACCAACAAGCAAAAAGAAGATTCAATAACAATAACAACAATCATAAGAACAGAAGATAATGAGTGGAACATTTCAGATAAGAGGAGGAAAAAGATTGCATGGAGAAATTACTCCACAAGGTGCAAAAAACGAGGCACTACAAATTTTATGTGCTGTATTGATGACTGATGAAGAAGTTAGAATCAAAAACATTCCGGATATCCACGACGTTAATAGATTGATTGAAATTCTAGGAGATTTTGGAGTAAAAGTGACTAAAAACGGTCACGGAGACTTCACCTTCAAAGCAGATGCTGTAAATTTTGATTATATTAAATCTTCTGAATTTAAAAAAGATGGAGCAAAATTAAGAGGCTCTATCATGTTGATGGGGCCAATGTTGGCTCGTTATGGTGAAGCATACATGCCAACTCCGGGAGGAGACAAAATTGGAAGAAGAAGATTAGACACTCACTTTCAGGGACTTGTAGAACTTGGCGCAGAGTTTCATTATGACGAAGAAGAATTTTTCTATTCTTTAAAAGCTAAAGAATTGAACGGGAAATTCATTCTTTTAGAAGAAGCTTCTGTTACTGGAACAGCAAACATCGTGATGGCGGCTGTTTTAGCAAAAGGTAAAACTAGAATTTACAACGCAGCTTGCGAACCTTACCTTCAACAACTTTGCAAAATGTTGAACAGAATGGGCGCAAATATTTCTGGAATTGGTTCAAACTTGTTAACAATTGAAGGCGTAACAAACCTTCATGGAACTGAACACACAATGCTTCCAGACATGGTAGAAATCGGTTCTTGGATTGGTCTTGCAGCCATGACAAAATCTGAAATCACCATTAAAAATGTAAACTGGAACCAATTAGGCGTTATTCCAAACACTTTCAGAAAACTGGGAATTCAGCTTGAACAAAGCGGAGACGATATTTTTATTCCGTCACAGGAACATTATAAAATCCAAAAATTTATCGACGGGTCTATTCTTACGGTTTCAGATGCGCCTTGGCCGGGATTCACACCCGATTTGCTTTCTATTATTTTAGTAGTGGCAACACAAGCAAAAGGAAGTCTTTTGGTACATCAAAAAATGTTTGAATCTAGACTATTCTTCGTAGATAAATTAATCGACATGGGTGCACAAATTATCCTTTGCGACCCGCACAGAGCAACAGTAATTGGTTTAAACCAAGAAACACCATTAAGAGGAACAACAATGGTTTCTCCCGACATTAGAGCCGGAAACGCACTATTAATTGCTGCATTATCTGCAGAAGGAAAATCGATCATTCACAACATTGAGCAAATCGACAGAGGTTACGAAAACATCGACGGCAGATTAAAAGCCATCGGTGCCGATATCGAAAGAATTTAACAGAGTCAGAGATGAGAAGATGGAAGTTTAAAACTAACTTACTCATTACCGATTACTCATTACTTATAAAAAACGCTCAGAGTTTCTGAGCGTTTTAATTTTTAACATCAAAAAGACACATTATGAAAATCGCCATCATTGGAGCCGGAAACATGGGTTTATCTTTTTCAAAATCATTTTTAAAATATGAATTGATAAAGCCAGAAAACCTTCATCTTATCACAAGAAACGAAAGCAAAATCACAAAAATTAAAAATGAATTTCCAAAATCGGAAGTCTCAATTTTTAATGAAGTTTCAGAAATAGATGCAGATTTAATAATCGTCGCAGTAAAACCTCAGGATTTTCAAAAAGCGGCAGAGAATTTTAAGTTTAAATTAAAGGAAAATCAAATGATTCTGTCGATAATGGCCGGAATTAAAATTGAGAAAATTCAAAATATTCTTCAACACAAATTAGTCGTAAGAGCAATGCCCAATTCGCCTACTCTTTTAGGGATGGGAATTACTGGCTACACCGCTGCAGAAGGCATTTCTTTTAGTCAGCTCATTAATATTGAAAGACTTTTAAACTCTACAGGAAGGTCGGTTTATTTAGAAAACGAAGAACTTTTGGATGGTGTAACAGCGCTTTCCGGAAGCGGCCCTGCTTATTTTTATTACATTGTTGATGCGATGATTAAAGCCGGAACCGAGATGGGAATCGATGAAAATCTTTCAAAATTATTTGTAAAACAAACGATGTTGGGAGCGTATCATTTGATTAATAATTCTGAAAAAAATCTGGAAGACCTTATCAAAGATGTTGCTTCGAAAGGAGGAACAACTGAAGCCGCTTTAAAAACTTTCAATGAAAAAGATTTAAAAGAAATTTTAAAATCCGGAATTCTAAATGCTGAAAAACGTGCTAAAGAACTAAACGGCTAAATTTCTTTTCTAAAAACACGCAAATTTGGTAGCCAAGAAAAACTCCGAAAGTATTGAGAATAACATCATCAACCTCGAAAATTCCGAGGCGGGTAAAATATTGCAATCCTTCTACGATTACGATGGATGCTACAAAAGTAAAAAGTAAATCGCGTAAATTTTTAAGTTTAGGAAAAACCCAACCCAAAAATCCAAACGGAATAAACATAACGACATTCCCAACAACAATACGCACAATATCCCACCAAGAAATGGTGTTTTGAATAAATTTTAAGGTAGAAAACAACGGTTCTACCCGAACAACGTTTTCCTCAAACTGAAATCTACCCATTCCTAAAAACATAAGGTAGAGCAAAAATACCGTGTACGGAAAAATGACAAATTGATAAAACTTCTTTAACATCAGAAGCAAAGATATTCATTTCAAAAACACTAAATTTGTGCGTTAAAGATATTTAATGAAACATCTATTACTCACGCTCATTGCAGCGATGTTGCTTTCGGTTTCATGGCCTACTTACGGCGTGCCGTTCTTCATATTTATTGCACTCGTTCCACTTTTAATGATGGAACATGATATCGCGAAATTTTCAAATTACAAAAGAAAAAGCTGGGTCGTTTTCGGGCTTTCTTACCTCTGTTTTATCATTTGGAATACGGTAACAACAGGTTGGCTTTACGGAGCAAAAAATCCGGACGGAAGCCATTCACTTTTAGCTGTTTTATTTCCAGTTTTGGTTAATTCCCTACTCTATTCACTTGTTTTCCAATGTTATCATTGGTTTAAAAAAGCGATGGGAACGTATTGGGGACTGGCTTTTTTCATTAGTTTTTGGATGTGTTTCGAGAAATTCCACCTCAATTGGGAATTCACTTGGCCTTGGTTGAATTTAGGAAATTCTTTTTCTGAATATCCAAAATTAATTCAATGGTACGACACATTAGGCGCAACTGGCGGAAGCTTCTGGATTCTAATTATTAATGTATTTATTTTTTACACTGTTAGAATTTGGCAAGCTGCTCGAAAAAGAAAAGATTTAATCATCAATTCTTCTATTATTACTGCATTAATTGCCGTTCCGATGCTTATTTCTATTGCGAAATACAATAGTTTTAATGAAAAACCCATCGGTGAAGTGAATGTTTTGATGCTTCAACCTAATTTAGATCCATACGCTGAAAAATATACGCAGGACAGTTTAACGATTACCAACGACCTTTTAAGTTTAGCAGAAAGAAATTCGACCACAAAAATTGACTACTATCTTGCGCCAGAAACCGCTCTTCCCGGAAGAGGTTCATTCTCAGAAACGGGGTTTGAAAAAAGCAGTATCTTAAACCGTGTAAAAGAATTTTTAGCAAAACATCCTGGTTCTACTTTTGCGACAGGAATTTCTTCACACAGATATTATAGAAGTGGTGAAACACTTCCGAAGGAAGCCTATCAAATTAATTCAGGAATTTGGATTGAAAGCTACAACTCAGCCATACAAATTGTTCCTAATCAAAAAGTAGAAGTGTATCACAAAGGAAAATTGGTTCCTGGCGTTGAAATCTTCCCTTACATGAGCTATTTAAAGCCTATTTTAGGAGACGCAATGCTTAATTTAGGAGGAACTGTTGCTTCATTGGGAATCGACAAAGAAAGAGTGGCTTTTAAGAATCCTTTCAATAAAGCTAAAATCGCTCCGATTATTTGCTACGAAAGTATTTACGGAGAATTTGTAACCGATTACGTAAAAAAAGGCGCAAACTTTTTAGCCATCATGACCAACGATTCTTGGTGGGGCGTTTCTGAAGGACACAGACAATTGCTTTCTTATGCAAAATTACGTTCTATAGAAACCAGAAGAGAAATTGCAAGAGCTGCAAACAGCGGAATTTCTGCTCATATCAATGCGCTTGGAGAAATTGAAGAAGACACTTTATATGGTGATAAAACTGCATTATTTGCAAAAATAAAGCTGTACGAAACCGAAACTTTCTACACCAGAACCGGCGACTTTATTTCAAGAATTTGTCTTTTTGCTTTTGGGTTTTTAATCTTCTACCTCATCGTAGATGTGGCCAAGAAAAAAATGAACCGTAGCAAGGCTTAAGTTTCATTTTCAAAATAATGCGGATAAAATTTTAATAAATAATTTTGCAAAGCACTTGTCTATTAAAAATATTATTCGTTATTTTGCAACCTCAAATATTTATACAAATAAGAACATCGAGATATGTCAAGAATTTGCCAGATAACAGGAAAGCGTGCAATGGTTGGTAACAACGTTTCTCACGCTAATAACAAAACGAAGCGTCGTTTTGAAATTAACTTATTGGAGAAGAAATTTTACCTTCCAGAGCAAGAAAAGCACGTTACTTTAAAAGTTTCAGCTCATGGATTGAGAGTGATTAACAAGATTGGAATCGAGGAAGCTCTTGAGAGAGCAGCTAGAAACGGATTTATTAAAAAATAATTAAATCATGGCAAAAAAAGGAAACAGAGTTCAAGTAATTCTTGAATGCACAGAGCATAAAGAAAGCGGAGTAGCTGGAATGTCTAGATACATTACTACTAAAAACAAAAAGAACACTACAGAAAGATTGGAGCTTAAGAAGTACAATCCAGTTCTTAAAAAAGTTACCGTACACAAAGAAATCAAGTAATTTATAAAATATAATTTACCATGGCAAAGAAAGTAGTAGCAACCCTACAAACTGGGTCTAAAAAAATGACCAAAGTAGTGAAAATGGTGAAGTCTTCTAAATCAGGAGCTTACGTTTTCGAAGAAAAAGTAATGAACGCAGACGAAGTAGAAGGTTATTTGAAAAAATAATTACTTCGTACTATCGAAATACAAAAACTATCCGGCTTTCGGGTAGTTTTTTTGTTATATTTGTTCCTCGAAATTTTACGTTTAAAAAAATGTAAAATTATTTATCCATTATCATTAATCATTGATACAAAAGAATGAGTTGGTTTAAAAACATTTTTAAAAAAGAAGAAAAAGAAACGCTTGATAAAGGTTTAGAAAAATCGAGTCAAGGCTTTTTCGAAAAAATGACAAAAGCCGTTGTCGGCAAATCTAAAGTAGATGATGAGGTACTAGACGACTTAGAAGAGATCCTCATAGCATCCGACGTCGGCGCGTCTACCACCATCAAAATTATCGGAAGAATTGAAGAACGCGTTGCAAGGGATAAATATGTTGGGGTTGGTGAACTCGATAAAATCCTTCGTGAAGAAATCTCTGGTTTACTTCTTGAAAATCCGCACCGCGGAACAGGAAATATTGATGTTTCAAAAAAACCGTATGTAATTATGGTTGTTGGAGTAAATGGTGTTGGTAAAACCACAACGATCGGGAAATTGGCTCATCAATTTAAATCTGAAGGCAAAAAAGTAGTTCTTGGAGCTGCAGATACCTTTAGAGCCGCAGCAGTAGACCAATTGGTAATTTGGAGCGAAAGAGTGGGTGTTCCTATCGTAAAACAGGAAATGGGTTCTGATCCTGCTTCTGTAGCCTTCGACACGGTACAAAGTGCGGTTGCTCAAAATGCAGATGTGGTCATTATTGATACCGCTGGAAGACTTCACAATAAAATTAATTTGATGAATGAACTTTCTAAAATTAAAAGAGTGATGCAAAAGGTAATTCCTGATGCGCCACACGAAATTCTATTGGTTTTAGATGGTTCTACAGGGCAAAACGCTTTCGAGCAGGCAAAACAGTTTACCGCAGCTACAGAAGTGAATGCTTTAGCCGTTACAAAACTTGACGGAACAGCAAAAGGCGGTGTTGTAATCGGAATTTCAGACCAGTTCCAAATCCCCGTAAAATATATTGGTGTAGGAGAAAAAATGCACGATCTTCAATTGTTTAATGGAAGCGAATTTGTAGATTCTTTTTTCAAAAAACGATAAATGGTATGATTTTTTTATAAATTAGCTAACGTAACAACAACACTAATTTTTAAAAAATTTAAACTATGGGATTTATCACTTGGATCATTTTTGGTCTATTAGCGGGAGCAATCGCTAAAGCAATTATGCCTGGAAAACAAGGCGGAGGCTGGTTAATTACAATCATTTTAGGCATCGTAGGTGCTTTTGTGGGAGGATTAATAGGAGTTTACGTATTACATTGGGGAGACATTGGTTCTTTCTGGAATTTCAGAAGTTGGGCACTTGCCATTGGAGGCGCATTAATCGTAATTTGGATTTACGAAATGCTTACCAAAAAACAAGCTTAATTTATTTTCGATTTAAAAAACAAAATCCCGCAACTGAAATTCAGTTGCGGGATTTTTATGAAACAATATAAATTAGTCTATTTTAATCTGAAAGGGCATTTCCATCTTCACTTCAGATTGAAGTTTTCTATCAGAAAGCTGCATCAGAATTTCGTAATTAGTTTTCCCGATTTTATTCTTTAAAACTTTTGCAGAGATATCGTCTTCATTCATATCTTCAAAAATCTGTTCAAAAGCGGTTTTTTCTTGCGGATAAGATTTTACGCTATAACTTTTCACATTGGCTTTGGTTGCTGCAAATTTCACAGCGTCTTGTAAAGAACCTAATTCGTCTACCAAACCAATTTCCTTAGCACGAACACCGCTCCAAACTCTACCGCCACCAACAGCATCAATCTGCTCGAAAGATTTTTTTCTGTTTTGCGTTACAAAATGTACAAATCTTTTGTAAGTACCTTCCACGCTTTTAGTCATCATTATTCTACCATGAGGAGAAAGACCATTAAGCCCAGAAAAATAATTTGAGTTTGCATTGGTAGCGACAACATCAGAACGTACCCCATTTTTTGCTGCTAGATCTTTAAAGTAAGGCATTACACCAAAAACTCCAATAGATCCGGTTAAGGTATTTGGCTGAGAATAAATCTTATCTGCAGCCATTGCGATATAATAACCGCCAGAAGCTGCGTAATCACCAAAAGATACGATAAGTGGCTTTTTCTTTTTCAACTGTTGTAATTCAAAAAGAATTTCGTCAGAAGCATTTGCGCTTCCTCCTGGAGAGTTAATACGAAGTACTACCGCTTTTACTTTTTTATCTTCCTGAAGATCTTTAATGTATTCTAAATATTTTTCAGAAGAAATATCATTATACTCATCACCACTATTAATGGAGCCTGAAGCATACAATACCGCGATTCTTTCACTCTCTTTTTCATCATCATTAAAAGAATCTACATATTTATTTAGAGAAATTTTATACAGTTTATCTTTTTCGTCCAATTTCAACTTAGTTCTCAGCATTTGATCGTACTCAGTTTTTTGCATAAGCTTGTCTGCCAATTTAAACTTCACGGTTTCTTCTGGGATCATTCCGTAAAGACTATCTACAACCGTCTTGAATTGAGGTAATTCAATTTTTCTAGAAACTGCGATTTTAGCAGAAGTACTATTCCAGATATCATTCAGTAAAGTACTTAACTGCTCTTTATTTTCTGGCGAAATTTGATTGGTAATAAATGGTTCTACCGCAGATTTAAATTTCCCGTGGCGAATGACTTCAATGCCAATTCCGTATTTATCAGCGAAATCTTTAAAGAAAGTAACTTCAGTTGCCAAACCTTTCAATTCTATTCCTCCAGACGGATTAAGAAAGTATTGATCCGCCACCGAACCTAAGTAATAAGACGATTGAGACACTGTATTTCCGTAAGCATACACAAATTTGCCACTCTTTTTAAAATCTGAAATTGCATTTCTTAAATCATCAATCTGCGTAATTCCTGCGTTAATTTCGTCTGCTTCAATACTGATGCCTTTAATATTGTCATCATCTTTAGCTTTTTTAATAGCTTCAACAGCATCATAGATTAAAACTTCTTTGCTTTTTTTATTAAATGCAAAAAAATCTGCCTGAATTTCTGTAGGACTATCAATAATATCAGTTTTTAAATTAATGGTAAGTACAGAATTTTTCTTCACTTCTACTTTTGCATTATCACTGGCAGAGCCAACCACAATCATTATAATAAAAAAGAAAAAAAACAGAGCAAAAATAATTACTATAGCCACTATATTTGCTAAGACATTTTTAAAGAAACTCTTCATAAATAATAACTTTTACGAATATGTCGTACAACTATGCCGTTTTGTTACTCGGAAGTAACATTGGAGATCAAAAAAAAAATCTAGAGATTGCATTACAGGAGCTTACAAAAAATAATATTCGCATCATTTCTGAAAGTGAATTTTTGTATTCGGAACCCGTTGAGTTTGTTAGTTCTAATATTTTTTGTAATATTGCAGTACGAATTGAAGTAGATCTATCTCCAATTCAGCTTCTTAACTTTCTGAAAAATATTGAAAGAAAAATGGGAAGAACTGTAGATTCGGGCGGCACTCGCGAGTATACTGACCGATCTATAGATATAGATATAATAACTTATAACAATATAGCATTTTCTTCAAAAAGATTGGAAATCCCTCACTCCAGACATCTTTATGAAAGAGAATTTTCGCAAATACTGTTAGAAAGTTTAAAATAAAAAAACATAAAACATTTTGTATGAAATTAGGTTTATTATTGTTGGCTGCATTACCTATCGCAACTTATGCACAGGATAGTATTGCAATAAGTCACTCCAGCGAATATCCTAACACTTTTTCTTCGGGATCAGCAAACGTAGAACAATTTACCAACTCAAGCCGAAAGTTTAGAGACTGGGCAGTTTCTGTAGGAGGAGGTCCTGCGTTTATGACATTTTCTGATGTAACTTCGTTCCACGGAGGAAAAGTAAAATGGGGATGGAATGCTTATGCAAGTATTGATAAGCAGATTAATCACACCTTTGGTATCGATTTACAATACCAAATGGGAGAAACTAAACAGCAAGCAGAATTGGCAACCAATCCTGCAGCTGGAATCGCAAATGCATGGACTAAGTACCAACAAGTATCAGTATTAGGAGATATTAACTTTTCTAATCTATTAAGAAGGGTTGATAACAAATCTCCGTACAGATGGGCATTACATGGCTACCTTGGTGGAGGTCTTATGGCATTTAAAACAGAGTTGATCGACAACGACACCTCAAGATGGAGCACAAATCCTCCTAGAATTCCTATTAGAAATGATCAAAAACTTCAAATAGCATCTTTCTTCTGGCAAGCTGCGCTGGGTTTAAAGTACAATGTATCAAAACTTATCGATGTTGAAGCAAGAGTAATCTATATTAACAGTATGGATGAGGAATTTGATGGTGGTGGAGAAGGAAGATCATTAGATACTCCTGCCGGAGACAGAATTAATTACAACTTAATTAATGACACCTATTCAGATGCGGCAATGAGCTTTGCTTTAGGAATGTCTTTCAAACTTGGAAAACATCAAACGCATCTTGCTTGGCACGATCCTTTGCAGGAAATTTACGCACGTACATACGTACTGGAAAATAAAAATGTTCAATTAGTCGTTTGTGAAAAAGGAGATATTGATAATGATGGCGTATGTGATGATTGGGACAGACAACTAGATACACCAGCCGGTGCAAGAGTAGATGGCGCAGGTGTTTCTTTGGATATGGATCTTGACGGAGTTATTGATCTATATGACAAGTGTGTTACTGTGGCCGGTCCACAAGAAAACAACGGCTGTCCTAAGTAAACATAAACCTGTGGTTTATTTACTAGACAAACAACCGACTCTATTTGAAAACATTTAATAACAAAATAAAAAAATACACTATGAAATTAAGTTTAGCAATTGTTGCATTTGCTTTAGCGATTCCGACACTAAACTTTGCACAAGACTCGACAGCAGTTTCTTCTGACCAAAAGTATCCTAATACATTTTCGTCTGGTTCTGCAAATGTTTCTAAATTCACCCAAAAGTCTAAAAGATTTAATGATTGGGCAATTTCTGCAGGAGCAGGTGTGCCACTAATCCAGTCTGGAGACTTAACCTCTATAAAAAATGCAAACGGTAAAAACCTTTTTGGATACTCGATGTACGTAAGTATCGATAAAGCAATTACTCACGCATTTGGTTTAAACTTACAGTACGACAAAGGAGAAACTAGACAAGGTTGGTTTAATACAAAAGATAAAGCTCCTATGGATACTTCTGTGTACCAAAGGGTGGGCGCAAGAACTCAATATGACGCTATCTCTTTATTAGGAGACCTTAATATTTCTAACCTTTTAAGAAGAGTAGACAACAAATCTCCTTACAGATGGGCTTTACATGGTTATGCAGGTATCGGTATAATGGGATACAGAGCTTACCAAGAAGATGAAGCAGGGCAAAGACTGGCTACTGAAGTAAAATTATTTAAAGGTACTTCTATGTTCGGACAAGCAGGTGCTGGTTTAAAATATAAAATTAGCAGAAGGTTTGACGTAGAAGGACGTTTAATGTACGTTTATACTGGTGATGATGAATTTGATGGTGGTGGCGAGCAATATAGCGCGATCAACAAAAGAGAAGATCAGATTTCAGATAACTTCTTTAACGCTACTTTAGGTGTTTCCTTAAAACTTGGAAAACATGAATCTCACTTAATGTGGCATGACCCATTGCAAGAAATCTATTGGAAACTGGATGTTTTAGCCGAGAAAAACCAAGATATCGAAGTTTGTAAAAAAGGAGACTTAGATAACGATGGTGTTTGCGACGATTGGGACAGACAACTTGATACTCCTGCAGGAGCAAGAGTAGATGGTGCTGGTGTTGCACTAGATACAGACCTTGATGGTGTTATTGATCTTAACGATCAGTGTGTAACAGTTCCAGGACCAGTTGAAAATAATGGTTGCCCTACAACGATAGTAGACGCGGGAACTGTAAAAGAAGAAGAAACAAAATTAGATGGTATTGAATTTGACTTAAATTCTGACAGAATCTTACCTTCAAATACGCCAATTCTTAACAATGCTGTAAATTATATCAACTCTTCTAACGGAACTTACACTGTAATTGGAGCTACAGATACAAGAGCTTCTGATGAGTACAACCAAAAATTATCTCAAAGAAGAGCAAACAGCGTAAAAGAATATCTAATTAAAAATGGTGTTGAAGCTTCTAAGCTAAACGCTGTGGGTAGAGGTGAAAAAGACCTTAAATATCCTGAATGCGACCCTGCTGAAAAATGCCCTGAATGGAAAAACAGAGCAAACAGAAGAGTTTATTTTGAAGCTAAATAATTCAACTTCAATCATAAAATTAAAAGTCACGTTATTACGTGACTTTTTTGTTTTTGTGCCCTCCTTTTTTTATTTTTACCCATGACTTTGCATCAAGATATCCACGACCTAAAACTCCAATCCCTACAATTCTTTTGGGGACACGATTCTTTTAGAGATTCTCAAGAAAACATCATAGATTCTGTACTAACAGGCAAAGACACCGTCGCACTTCTTCCAACTGGTGCCGGGAAATCTTTATGTTATCAACTTCCAGCGATTATACAAGAAGGAGTTTGTCTTGTAATATCTCCGCTTTTAGCCTTAATGAAAGACCAAGTAAACCAACTGAAATCTAGACAAATTGAGGCAGAATATCTTTCATCAGAACTAGACGATTATGATTCTGAAGTAATTTATAACCGATGCAAAGACGGTCTTACAAAACTCTTGTACGTTTCTCCCGAAAGATTAACCAACCCACAGTTCTTACAAAACATGGAAGAAATAAAACTTTCTTTTATTGCTGTAGATGAAGCGCATTGTATTTCAGAATGGGGACAAGATTTCAGACCAAGTTATCAAAACATAAAAGAATTCCGACAAAGAAATCCTGAAATCCATTGTCTTGCACTTACTGCAACCGCTACACCAAAAGTTTTAGATGAAATTATATTAAAATTAGGCTTTAAAAAACCAAATATCTTTCAGAAAAGTTTTAAGAGAAATAATATAAAAATACATATTGAAGAAGTTTCTGATAAATTTCAGCGAATATTCAATATCTTAAAATACACAAACAAATCCGGTATTATTTATGTAAGAACAAGAAAAGAAGCCGAACTTTTAACCGAATTTTTACACAGAAATAAAATTACCAATGTTGATTATTTTCATGCAGGTTTAACCACAAAAGAAAAAAATATTCGCCAAAGTTTTTGGAATAAGAGCGACAACAACGTTCTTATTTCTACCAACGCTTTCGGGATGGGAATCGATAAAGACAATGTAAAATTCATTATCCACTACTCTCCCGCTCCTTCAATTGAAAATTATTATCAAGAAATTGGTAGAGCGGGTCGAGACGGCGGGAAAAGCTATGCTTTTTTACTATGGAACAAGCAAGAACTTATTAATTTTGATGATATTCTGAAAAATCAAATTCCTAATAAGACTGAATTTCTGAAAATTACAGATTACATCTACTCGAAATTTCAAGTGGCTGAATACGAAATGCCTGAAAATCAGTTCCAATTAAATATTACAGGAATTCAGAATTTCACAAAATTATCGAATGCGAAAATAAAAAATGTCCTTCAGTTTTTACACAACCAAGAAATTGTTTTTTATAATGCCAATAAAAGCCTTTCTTCACTAAAACTTTCTGTAAAAGCAGATGAACTTGAACAACTTCCTTCAAAAGATGCTTATTTTATAGAACTTTTGCTGAGAACGCTTTCAGGTATTACAACCCATAAAGTGATGTTTAGCGAACAAAAAGTAAGCGATAAATTGGGGATTAGCGTTCAATTAATCAAAGAAAGGATTAAAGAACTTCAGAAAAAAAATTATTTAGAATACATCGATGGCGCTTTGGCAAGTATAAAATTCTTGAAACCTCGCGACGAAAGAATGATGTCTGGAATTTATTGGAAACTTTTTGAACAAATTCAGAAGACAAAAATCACGAAGTGGGAAGAAATGAAATTCTTCATTGAAGACGATTCTTACTGCAAAATGAAGCTAATTCTCTCGTATTTTGGAGAAAAAAATACCAAAAATTGCGGAATGTGTTCTGTTTGCGAAAAAAATAAACAGTCTCTGTTCGGAAAAGATATTTCAGACGAAATCATTCACGTTTTGGCTAAAAAACCATCAACTATCGAAGAAATTTCTGTTCAGTTACAGTTTCAATCTAAAGATAAAATTTTAGAAAACTTAATTTATCTTTTAGATTCTGGAAAAGTAAAAATGTTGAATTTTAGAACATACACATTGGCATAAATAATGAGTAATTGGTAGTGGGTAATGTTTGTTGATGTTTGCTTATTTTTTAGATTTACATAGTTTATCTTTGCACCATGAAATCTTTAAAAGTTGTATTTTTAGGCACTCCCGAGTTTGCAAAAACTTCTTTGGAGGCTATTCATCAATCTCATCACGAAGTTGTAGGCGTAGTAACTGTTGCCGATAAAGCAAGCGGTCGCGGACAAAAAATAAACCAATCTCCGGTAAAAATGTATGCCGTAGAAAATAATATTCCCGTCTTTCAGCCTGAAAAATTAAGAAATCCAGAGTTTTTAGCGCAATTAAAAGCACTTGGAGCCGATGTTTTTGTAGTCGTTGCTTTCAGAATGATGCCAAAAGTTTTATTTGAAATGCCTGAAATGGGAACTTTTAATCTTCACGCTTCACTTTTACCTGATTATAGAGGTGCAGCTCCCATCAATTACGCTGTAATTAATGGTGAAGAAAAATCTGGCGCAACTACTTTTTTCATCAACGAAAAAATTGACGAAGGAAATATTTTGCTTCAGGAAGAAATGCAGATTTTACCTGATGAAAATGCAGGAAGTCTTCACGACAGATTGATGGAAATGGGTGCAAAATTAGTTGTAAAAACATTGGACGGTTTGGCAGAAAACTCAATCATAGAAAAACCTCAACCCGATGTGGAGCATCCTAAGAATGCTTTTAAAATTTTTAAAGAAGACACGAGAATCAATTGGGTGCAACCTTCAAAAACAGTGCATCAATTTATCTTAGGAATGTCGCCTTATCCTGCAGCTTTTACCACGTTAAAAATTGGTGAAGAAGAAAAAGGTTTAAAGATTTTCGCTGGAAAATTTGAATTATCAACCCACGGAAAACCAGTTGGAAGTCTTGAAATTTCTAAAAATGAATTTAAAATTTTCACCGAAGACGGAATGTATTTCCCTTCAGAATTGCAGTTGGAAGGTAAGAAAAGAATGAATATTAAAGATTTTCTGAACGGTTTCAGAAATTTCGACGAAATAAAAATGGCTTGAGAAATCAAGCCATTTTCTATATTTTTTTTTAATTAAGCTTCAGTTTAAAAATTATTCCGAAGCAAAATACACTGTTCACATTTTACAGCTGAACCATCTCACAAACCTCAACATCGTAACCTCCAACTTGCGGTTTTACATTTGGATTTTGAGTGATTACTTTAAATTTATTGATTCCTAAATTTTTCAAAATCTGCGTTCCGATACCGTAATCTCTGTAGTTGAATGCCAAAGTTGGATGCGTTTGTTGCCCATCTTGATAATTCAAAAACTGCTGCAATTTTCTTAATGTATTTTCAGAATTCGAAACATTGTTGATGAAAACAATAGCTCCTTTTCCGGCTTCGTTCACCATTGAAGTTACTTTTTCCAGCTGTGGTTTTTCACCGTTATTTAACCTTGTTAAAACATCAAAATACGAATCTGAAGACTGTACTCTTACCAAAACCGGCTCATCCACTGTCCAAGTTCCTTTTGTTAAAGCAAAGTGAATCTGTTCGTTAGACGTTTCTCTGAAAGCAAAGAAATCAAACTCACCAAAAGCAGTTTTTACTTTTCTTTCTTCCAATCTTTCGATAAGGTTTCCTTTTTTCAGCTGATAATGAATCAAATCTTCAATAGAAACGATTTTCATATCATGCTTTTGAGCAAAAGCATATAATTCTGGCAAACGAGACATTGAACCATCTTCGTTCATAATCTCACAAATTACTCCCCCTTCTTTTAAACCAGCCAAATGCGTCAAATCAATCGCAGCTTCGGTATGACCTGCTCTTTTCAACACACCTCCTTTTCTTGCACGAAGCGGGAAAATGTGACCTGGACGCATAAAATCTGTCGGTTTAGAATTTTCGTTCATCAAAGCTAAAACCGTTTTTGCTCTGTCTTGCGCAGAAATCCCGGTAGAAGTTCCATCGCCTAAAAGGTCAACAGAAACCGTAAAAGCAGTTTCTTTTGGGTCGCTGCTTCTGCTTACCATCACGTCTAGACCAAGCTCATCACATCTTTTTTCAGGAAGCGGCATACAGATAAGTCCTCTCCCGTGAAAAGCCATGAAATTGATGATTTCAGGTGTTGTAAGTTCCGCTGCACAAAGAAAATCGCCTTCGTTTTCTCTGTCTTCATCATCTACAACTATAATTATTTTACCATTTTTAAGGTCTTCAATTGCCTCTGGAATAGTATTTAGTTTAATATCTGACATTTTACTTTTTTGATTTTCGCAAAGATACTCATAAAAAAATGCATCTCGCAATTTATGTTTACACATTGTATTTAATGCGTAATTTTTCGTGAAAGTTTTAGTTTAAATGTTTATCAACATTTTAGAACACATTTATTTTTAAAATCTTCGATTTTCTTTTTATTCTAAAAAAAACTATGACTAAATCGAGTTTTAAATTTAGCTAAAACAAAGAATCTTTCGCCTTCTTTATAATTTCGTAAGACTTTAATCTTTTCTGATGGTCGAAAATATGCGAGGTAATCATGAGTTCATCTACATTAAATTTGTCCTGAAAACTTTTCAATTTCTCTGCAATTTCTTCTTGATTTCCAATAAAAGTATATCTTAACTTCTGCAAAACCATCGATTTTTCCATTGGCGACCAAACTTCGTCCATATCTTCAACAGGCGGCGCAAAAGGTTTTCTATCATTTCTAACAATATTTATAAATGCCTGAAACAAAGTCGTAGAAATTTTGTGTGCTTCTTCGGAAGTTTCAGCAGCAATTCCGTTTACACACGCTACAATGTAAGGTTTGTCTAAATATTGTGATGGTTCAAAATGTTCTCTGTAAATTTTAAAAGCCATTTCCATCTGTTCTGGGGCGAAATGCCCTGCAAAAGCATACGGAAGTCCCAATTCTGCCGCCAACCAAGCGCTGTCTGTACTAGAACCCAAAATATATAAAGGAATATCCAAACCTTCTCCCGGAATTGCGCGAACCAATGCATTCGAATTTTCTTTAGAAAAATATCTTTGAAGCTCTAAAATCTGTCTCGGAAACTGTTCGTTAATAATTGCTGGATTTCGTCCTAAAGCTTGTGCAGTTAAACCATCTGTTCCGGGAGCTCTTCCTAAACCAAGATCAATCCTACCTGGAAAAAGCGATTCTAAAGTCCCGAATTGCTCAGCAATAACGAGCGAACTGTGATTGGGAAGCATAATTCCGCCGGAACCAACGCGAATTTTTTTAGTTCCATTTGCGATAAAACCAATAAGAACGGAAGTTGCGGAACTCGCAATACTTTCCATATTATGATGTTCGGCAAGCCAAAATCTTTTATAATCTAAATTTTCAGCGTGATTTGCTAAAGACAAACTTTCCTGAAAAGTATCATTTACCGTTTTGCCCTGTTTTACAGGAGCCAAATCCAAAACGGATAGTTCAAAATTTTGCATATTTCAAATTTTAGGTTTAAAACCTAGCAAATGTAGAACTAATAAATGGCTCCAATAAAGTTTTGTAATTGAAAGCGTTTATGTATTACTTGTGAAAAAAACTATTGAAAAATGAGTTGAAATTGATATTCTTTAACTAAAAATCATTCATCAATTCTCTTAAAAATTTGCTTCTCCTTCCCTTCTTTTTTGTTTTGAAATATTAAAACATCTTTACTGAGCACTTGTATTTCAAATTCTTTTGCCTTCCCCATCATAGTAACCGTAATTACGCCTTTTGCTTTGTTAATAGAGTATTTTCCAACCATTCCACCAATTAATGCATCAGTTTCGCCATTACGCATCTCTAAATTGGCAGTGCTATCTTTTTTAAAATTAAAAACTCCGGTAGAAGCTGTGTTGGCGAAGGATTTTTGGGACCAAGTTCCGATTAATAAATCATAATTAAACTGTGATGGTTTTGTTGACGAAATCATCAATAAAGGAATGAATAAAAGTAATTTTTTCATAATGATTTGGATTTGAACCAAATATATAAAACACAACATTATAAAAAGCCGATAAACAAGACGTTTTTCATAGCCTTAAAATCACTTTAACATTTCTTTAACTTTATTTTGGCTTCATAATTGAAATTAAGCAGGTATAAACAATAAAATTAGAGTTATGAAACAGATTATAATAACAGGTTTGTTATCGGTATTTATGTTCACAGCCTGTAAAAAAGATGATAAAATTGCTGAACAGACTTTGGAGCAACAAAAACTGGAGTTTCAAGCTCGTCAATTAGAAATTGAGAAGCAAAAACTGGCGATAGAAAAAGAGAGGATAGCTTATGAAGCTCAAAAGAGAGAAGACAGCATCGCAGAAGTTGCCGAAACAAAAACAGCAGCCGCAGTTGCAGCTAAGCCGCAAGTTATAAGAGAAACTCGTACCGTTTATAGAGATACACCGTCTAATTCCGGTTCATCCGGAAGTGTGGCAAATAACAGTGGGGCTTCCCAAGGTACTACAACACAAAAACAAGGGATGAGTAAAGCCGCCAAAGGCACGATTATTGGTACAGTTGGTGGAGCAGCAGCAGGAGCTATCATCAACAAAAGAAACAGAGGTCTTGGTGCTGTAATTGGTGGTGTTGTAGGTGGTGCAACAGGTTACACCATCGGTAGAGCCGGAGACAGAAAAGACGGCAGAGTTCCGAGCAACTAAATATAGAAACCAACCAAACACTTTTATATATTTTTTTAACTTAAGATTGCTTATTTTTAAGCAATCTTTTTTTATGTTATTACTTCTTGTATCAACACTTTTTATTGTACCTGCTTTATTGGGATGGGGATTTCTGACTGAAAAAATTCTCAAAATAAATATTTGCGATGGTCTTGCAGGAAAATTACTTGGTGGAGTTTTCACACTAAGTATTCTTTTTACTTGCATAGCTTTTTTGGGTGGAATTTCTATTTATGCAGAAACTTTTGCTTTAGCAACAGGGATATTTTTTTTCAGTAAAGAGAAAATGTATAAGAATCTTTGGACATTTTTAAAAAATTCGGGGCTCGCTTTTTACTCGGCAACTTTTTTTATACTTTTTACGGCAAGCTTCGCTCCTTTTATTTTAGATTATTTCGGATATTATAAACCCACCATTCAATGGATTTCGGAATACGGCTTGGTTAAAGGAATTTCTAACCTTGACCTTACTTTAGGACAAATGTCGGTTTGGCACATTTTTCAAGCTGGATTTTCTGGGTTTTCTGATACTTCTTTGCGCATCAATGCAATTTTATTGATTGTCTATTTAATTTACATTTTAGAAAACAAAGCTTGGTTTCACTTACTTTTTATTCCGGCGATGCTGTTTTTTGTACAATCTCCAAGTCCGGATTTGCCGGCGTATATTTTTTCGCTCATCATCATTCAAGAAATTTTAGCTAAAAAACAGATTCAAAACGGATTATTTGCATTCAGTATTTTTGCATTTACTATCAAAATGACGGTTATTTGGTTGCCGATTTTTACATTTTTACTTTTAATTGATCAGAAAAAATTATCGTTAAAAAGTTTTCTTTTGGGAGCTTTTGTTTTGATTTTCTTTATGTTTAAAAATATCTGGGTTTTTGGGTATCCTATTTTTCCTTTGACGATTTTTGATTTTAATTTTCCTTGGAAACCCAATTCTGAAATGATGAAAATGAGCTCAGAATATGCTGTTTTGAAAACTTATGACGCGCAATATTCTTTGCAACAAATTCGAAATTTTACGACATTAGAAAAGCTTCAGCATTGGTTTTTTCTTCCGGGAATCAAATCTGTTTTTAATATCGGTCTTGTTATTTTTCTTTTTTTATATGGAATTTTTGCTTGGTTTAAAAAAGAGAAATTACATTACCTGTTATGGATTTCATTGTTTTTAAAATCAATTTTAGTGATTTCTTTTTCAGCACAATACAGATTTTTCCTTGAAGTTTTCCCTGTGATTATCATTGCTGTATTTTTTACTTTTAATTTTAAGAAGACAGCATCTTTATTTTTTTATGGTGGAAGTCTGGTCGCGATTTTATTTTTGAGTAATCCTGAAATTTTAAAGATCTGTGTTCCAAGTTTTAGATTAGGAAATACGATGAGAAAGTTTGAATTTTCACAACTTTACAAACCATTAAATTACAAATATCAATCTTATAATCGTTTTAAAATAGGAAATTTAAAGGTGAATGTTTCAAAAAAATATCCTTTTAATTTCGACACTCCTTTACCTGCGGTTTCAGAAAGTTTTATGTTTGATTATCAAAGATTAGGAATTTTCCCTCAATTAAAAGATTCAAAAAACATAAAAAAAGGATTCATCTGGAAAATACTAAATAAACAAGAAAAAACTGAATTAAATTCAGCAATAAAGACGATTCAAAACAATTACAAATAAATTTCGATACAAAGTTACGGCTCTTCCGGAGCCGCCTCAACAAATCAAAACTATTAATAAAATTCAGCCAAATAATCATAAAAACATAATCGGTTACAATTAAATTAGGTAATTTTGTGCTATGTTTAACAGTTTAGGGAATCTTCTCAATCTTACATCATTCGGAGAGAGTCATGGTGCGGCTTACGGCGGTATCATCAACAATTTTCCGGCGGGTGTAGAGATTGATACAGAAAAAATACAGCTCGAACTTGACCGCAGAAAACCAGGTCAGTCTTCTATCGTCACTCAAAGAAAAGAAAGTGACACCGTGAAATTTCTTTCCGGAATTTTTGAAGGAAAATCTACCGGGACTCCAATTGGTTTTATCGTAGAAAATGAAAATCAGAAATCGAAAGATTATGACCATTTGGCGAAATCGTACAGACCAAGCCACGCCGATTTTACGTATGACCAAAAATTTGGTTTCAGAGATTATCGTGGCGGTGGGAAATCTTCGGCGAGAGAAACCATCAATTGGGTGGTTGCTGGAGCTTTGGCGAAACAACTTGTACCTCAGTTTGAAATTAACGCCTACGTTTCTTCGGTGGGAGAAATTTTCTGTGAAAAACCCTATCAAGCTTTAGACTTTTCTAAAACCGAAAGCAACGATGTTCGTTGTCCCGATGCGGAAACTGCCGAAAAAATGATTGAAAAAATCAAGGAAATCAAAAAAGAAGGCAACACCATTGGCGGAACAATTACTTGTGTGATTAAAAATGTTCCCGCAGGAATTGGCGAACCTGTTTTCTCTAAACTACAGGCAGAATTGGCTAAAGCAATGCTCAACATCAACGCTTGTAAAGGTTTTGAATACGGTAGCGGATTTTGTGGTGCAAAAATGACAGGCAAAGAGCACAACGACCTTTTTAAAGAAGATTTTACGACGAAATCTAACCTTTCAGGCGGAATTCAAGGTGGAATTTCTAATGGAATGGATATTTATTTCAGAGTTGCTTTCAAACCGATTGCAACGATTTTAAGACCGCAAGAAAGTGTAGACAAAAACGGAGAAAAAGTAATTGTAGAAGGAAAAGGAAGACACGATCCTTGTGTTTTACCAAGAGCTGTACCTGTTGTAGAAGCTTTGGCGGCTTTTGTACTTGCCGACCTTTACCTTATTAATAAAACAAGAAACGTAGATAATTTTTAATATAAAAAGTAATGAAAGATTACTGGGACAATGCCATTTCTTTTGAAGAATATGTGCAAATCGGAAGACAAAGACTAGAAAATCCTTCCAACGAACAAGAAAAAGAATACAAACAGTATTACGAATTGGGGCTTCAGCGCATCGATAGAACTTTAAAAAAATTCGTTGCAGATGAAGAACAGCTTCAATTATTAGCTTCGAAAAACTTCACAGGAAAAATTTTAATTATCTCAGAAGTTTGGTGTGGCGATGCAAGTTCTACAGTTCCGGCTTTGGTGAAATTTTTTGAAGGTAAAAACGATGTGAAAATCTTTTTAAGAGATAGCGACAAAAGCTTAATCAACCAGTTTCTAACCAACGGAACAGAGTCTATCCCGAAAGTTTTAATTTTAAATGAAGACTACACGCTCAAAAATTCTTGGGGACCAAGACCAAAATTCGGGCACGAACTTTTATTAAAATTCAAAGCAGACCCAGAAGCATATCCAAGAGAAGAGTTTTACAACGACCTTCAGATTTATTATGCTAAAAACAGAGGAAAAGACGCAGTGCAAGAAATTGTTGAATTACTGTAAAATTTAAACATGAAAAAAAACTTCGTTTACATTATCGTTCTCGCTATTGTTGCGGCAATTTTCTTAATTCCTGGGTTGAAAGATAAAGTTCAGGAAACATTGTTCCCAGTTGCAACGATTGAAAAAGCAGTGCACATTGCTCCAGAAGATTACGATGTACAACTTAAAGGAATCAATACAGCGAGTACGAATTTGAAAAACTTTAAAAACAAACCTTTGTTTCTTAATTTTTGGGGAACTTGGTGCGCTCCGTGTAGAAAAGAATGGCCTTCGATACAAAAATTATATGACGGTAGAAAAAACCAGGTAGATTTTGTACTGATTGCAATGGAAGACAAGGAAGAAGACGTAAGAAAATTTTTGAAAGAAAACAATTACACCGTTCCCGTGTATATTGCAGAAAGCCCAATTTCTGAAAAGATTCTTCCAAGAGTTTTTCCTACAACGTTTCTTTTAGATAAAACAGGAAGAATCATTATTAAAGAAGATGCAACTAAAGATTGGAATTCTGAAAGCGTTCATCAATTTATAGATAATATCATTAAATAATTTTAGTATTTCTTTAACTAAAAAAAGAATCTAACTTTCAAATAATGTGTATTTTAGATGCCGAAAATTTTCTTAACAAATATTTATAAGTTACTGGTACAGAATTTGTGAATATTAAAAAAGTTAGAAAATAAATTAACAAACACAAAATGAAATATTCAAAACTTAATCTTGCAAAAGAAGCTATTCGTCACAAAGGATTTATAAAAAAAATCCCAGATATTTTCAGAATGATAAAATTTTGGAGAAAGGGAATTTATCCAATGCGTTCCATCGACATTATTTTACCTGCTTTAGGAATTTTATATGTCGTGTCTCCTCTAGATTTAATTCCGGATTTTGTATTTCCTGTGATTGGTGTAATGGATGATTTTGCGATTTTATCTCTTGCGATTCCAAAACTTATTAAAGAAGTAGACAAATTTCTTCTTTGGGAAGCCGAACAACAGTTGGGTAAAGAAACCAAAACAATCGACGCAGAAATCGTTAAATAAAATTAAAAACATCTTTCGAGATGTTTTTTTTGTTTTTAAAAGGTAGGAAAACCTTAAAAAAATCATTTCCTGCTCAAAATTTACGATTGATATTAGAGTTTAATCGCAAATCCTTAAATTTGCACCATCTAATAAAAAATAATGGAAAGTAAAAAAGAATTCTTTTTAGAGTGCTACAAGCTGGGAATTATCAAATTTGGAAGATTTACTTTAAAAAGCGGCATCGAAAGCCCTTTTTATGTAGATTTAAGACCATTGGCTTCAGACCCGAAAATCCTTAAAAACCTTGCAAATTACCTTTTGGAAATGCTTCCTTTAGATAATTTCGACCTTATTTGTGGCGTACCTTACGCTGCACTTCCGATGGCTACAGCAATGTCTCTAGAAAGCTACATTCCGTTAATTATCAAAAGAAAAGAAGCTAAAAGCTACGGAACTAAAAAATTAATTGAAGGAATTTACGAAAAAGGACAAAACTGTCTTTTAGTAGAAGACGTTATTACCTCTGGAAAATCTCTAATCGAAACCATCACTGAAGTAGAAAATGAAGATTTGAAAGTTGCCGACATCGTGGTTGTTTTAGACAGAGAACAAGGCGGAAAACAGCTTCTAGAAAGTAAAGGTTTCAAAGTTCATACTTTATTCAACATTTCTGAGGTTTGCGAAATTCTTCAAGAAGAAGGACAACTGAGTGATGAAGAAGTAAAGAGAATTCAAGACTTTTTACAAGGAAACGTTGTTCAGTTTGAAGAAAAAACAAGGCTTTCTTACGAGCAAAAACTAGAAACTTCACAACATTCTGTGGCTAAAAAACTTCTGGAAACTGCCATCGCAAAAGAATCTAACCTTATTGCTTCTGCGGATGTTACTACAACCGATGAGCTTTTGGCTCTTGCAGAAAAAGTTGGTCCAAATATTATCGCTTTAAAAACTCACATCGATATTATTTCTGATTTCGATTACGAAAAAACAATCGTTCCATTGAAAGCTTTGGCTGAAAAGCATAAATTCCTCTTAATGGAAGATAGAAAATTTGCAGATATCGGAAACACGCAAGAATTACAGTTCACAAGCGGAGTTTTTAAAATTACAGATTGGGCAGATTTTGTAACATCACAAGTTATTGGCGGTTACGAATCTTTAGATTGTTTTAAA
The DNA here is from genome assembly GCF_057180445.1 of Chryseobacterium sp. HNCC26DJ239. NCBI lineage: Bacteria > Pseudomonadati > Bacteroidota > Flavobacteriia > Flavobacteriales > Weeksellaceae > Chryseobacterium > Chryseobacterium sp. HNCC26DJ239. Next base: position 279,582 of record NZ_JBXUGJ010000003.1, on the reverse strand, counting down.
AATGTAGGCGTTGTTGCGATTGTAGGAATGTCTTCAAAAGGTGCTTTAACGACGAGTGCATATCGTGAAGAAGCTTTGAAAGTTGCGAATTCTCATCCAAATGTAATTGGTGGCGTTTCTCAAAACCAATTGCCGGAAGAAATGCTTCTTTTCACTCCAGGAGTAAATCTTGCTGATTCTGGCGACGGAAAAGGACAACAGTACAACACACCAGAACACGTTTTCAAAACACTTCACACCGATTTCATTATCGTAGGAAGAGGCATTTACAAATCTGAAAATCCAGAAAACGCGGCTCTTACCTATAAAAATGAAGGTTGGAAAGCATACCAAGCTTCGTTAAAGAAATAATTTTTACAAAATATAAAGTTCCGAAAGAACGAAATAAATAGCACAGGGTAAAGCCCTGTGTTTTTTATTTGAAGCAAAAACTAGCCCTGAAAGGGCGACATCAATAATGATTCACTATTTCTTTCTATTTAAATCGCCATAGAAGCTTTATGTAAAATTACTAATCACTCCGGAAACGAACATTAATTCTGATGTTTTTTTAGAATATACTCGCAAGAAGCATCAAAATTTTATAGAAAATAAATTATATTTGATACTTTATCGGAGATTTTGAAAAAATATAGTGTAGCCATTTTTTTGTTTTTAGGGTTTGTGCATCTTTCTGCGCAAAAAGACAGTATTTCTATTGATGCCAAATTGTCTTCGGACCGTAAAATTCTAGAAGTAGAACAAAGAATTGTCTATCACAATCAGACTGAAAAAAGTCTTGAAAACATAAAACTCCTCAATTGGATTGGAGCGTACAAAAACCGAAAAACACCTTTGGTTTACAGAAAACTTGAAGACAGAAATAGCGACCTTCATTTTGCCAAAGCTAAAGATCTTGGGAAACTTTTAGAACTAAGCATAGATCAAAACAATCATTCTTTAGTGATTGAAAAAAAAGATCAGGAAAACCTGTTCGTTCCGCTTCAAAAACCGCTTCAAAAGGGAGAATCTGTGGTTTTAGTTTTAAAATATAAACTTCAGCTTCCTGATAAAAAATTCACTGGTTACGGAACTTCTGCAAACAATACCTCGCTAAAATATTTCTTCATTGTTCCCGATCATTTCGACCCCGAAAATTCGCACAACAGAAACTTTTTAGATATTGAAGAATCTGTAAACTACAATACTTTTTGGAAATTTAATCTACAACTTCCGGCAAAATTTTTAGCACAAGGAAATCTAGAAAAAACCAACGAAAATACTTTTGAAGGATATTTAGATTCTGATCCCGAATTTATTATTTCGCAAGAAAAATTTCCTGTATTAAAGGTAAATTCCGCGACTTTTACTACCGAAATAAAATTAGGCTACAATGTAAGCGAACAAGAGAAGCAAAACCTTGAGTTTTTCCTTCCTTTACAATTGAAATTTATTGAAGACCGAATCGGAAGTATTCCGGAGCATCTTTTTATCTCAGAAAAATTCAGAGCGAAGGAGGATTTCTTCGGAAATAATGATATTAACTTTCTGAATTACAACCTAAAACTTTTTTCTGATGCCGAAAAAGTAGATCAAGATTATTTCGGAATTATTTCAAAGAAAATTTTAGACGAAAAAGTAATTGCCGATAAACAAAACCATCACTGGTTTAAAAACGGACTGAAATCTTACCTCGAAATACAATATTTAAAAAAATTCTACAAAGACAAAAAACTTCTTGGCAATCTTCCTGAAACTAAAATTTTAGGCGTAAAACCTTTGAAATTATTTTATGCGTCGCGTGTGAAACTTCTCGACCGTTACGGTTTGGGCTATCAATACATTATGGCGCAAAATCTGGATCAGAAAATCAGTACTCCTTTTTCAGATTTGAGTAATTTTAATGATATGGCGATTTCTAATTTTGAAACAGGAAGCCTTTTTAATTACACTGCCGATAAAATGGGCGAATCTCAGTTTAACAGTTTAGTAAAAAACTACATCGCTGAAAACACAGACCAACCTATTCATCCCGAAGATTTTCTGGAAAAAATTGCAGAGCAAGACCCTTCTGCAGAATATTTAACGAATTTTATTCAACATAAAAACAGGGACAATTTTAAGCTTAAAAACTTCAGAACCAAAAATACAGATTCGGTTGATGTTCGCATTATAAAAAACTCCAGCGAAGCGATTCCAGCAAAATTAGAAACTGAAACCAAAGAAGGTTTTAAAAAATCGTATTGGGTAGAAACCGAGAAAAATCAAAAACTGAAAACGTTTGAAGTTCCTGCGGAAGATTTGTATAAAATAACCCTCAACAATGGATATATTTTCCCAGAACCGAGCTACAGAGACAATTATTTGTACACAAAAGGTCTTTTTTCGAATGCAAAAAAAATCAGGTTTAAACTGATAAAAGATATTCCAAACCCGGAATACAACGAAATATACTTGAACCCGAGAATTAAATTCAGCAACGCGTATGATAAATTTTTGTTTGGGATGAATTTCCGAAACGAATCTCTCATCAACCAAAAACTGTCTTATTCTTTAACGCCGTATTACAGCAGCGGAACGGGGCAAATGGTAGGTTCTGGAGCAATTTCTTACTCTTTTTTACCGGCTGAAAGTTTTATCCGAGCGTTAACTTTGGGCGTTTCTGCTTCGCATTTCCACTATGATTATCAATTGGCGTACAGCAGAACTTCGGCTTCAATGGGAATTAGTTTTATGAAAGACCCCCGAAGTACGGTGAGCAGAGGCTTATCTCTCTCTTACAATTATTACGAAAGAGATTTGAGCGCAAAAATGATTGCCAACAGAGATTATTCTAAATATAATCTTTGGAGTGTGGGATATGGCTACACCGACAATCAGAAGATTCACGAGAAAAGCATGAGCATCAGTACGCAAGGCATGGAAGATTTCAACAAAATTACGGCGGAAGCTGTCTACCGTTGGGAATTTGCGCCAAAACAAAAGCTTAGTTTAAGACTTTTCGGAGGGTATTTTGTAAGAAACGAAACGCGAAACAACACCTTCAACTACGGAATTTCCCGAGTTTCAGATTATTCTTTCTCTTATAATTTGTTGGGACAAAGTGCAACAAGCGGACTCCTTTCTCAGCAATATGTTTTGGCTGATGGTGGTTTTAAATCATTCATCCCAGGTTCTGTAAACCAATGGATTACTTCTTTCAATCTCGATACGAGCGTTTGGAAAATCCTTCATGTGTACGCAGATGCGGGAGTGTATAAAAATAAAGGCAGAGATCCGCATTTCATTTGGGACAGTGGCGTAAAAGTACGTGTAATACCCGATTTCCTTGAAATTTACCTTCCTGTACAATCGAGTTTAGGGTTTGAACCTGCTTTTAAAGATTACGGAAAAAGAATTCGTTATACTTTAATTCTAAACTTAGGCACAATTATTAACGCCGCTCGTAGAGGTTGGTATTAAAAAGCCCTGCAACACGCTTTCCCGACTACAGGAAAGCTTCTCGCACCCCTGAAACATACTTTCGGGAAAATTCGACACAGCCTTGCAACCCTGCGATGAACTTTCGGGGAAAATGACAGAATCTCCTACTGTTTTCACTTGAAACAAAAAAAACAGCTGCATTTCTGCAACTGTTTCCCGTATATATTTAAGCTAAAAAATTAGTCTTTAAGAATCTTTTGTGAAACCGGTTGGTTGTTTACCATACCTGTTACGATGTAGTTTCCTTTTGCTAATTCAGCAACATTTAAAGTAGCACCGTTCTTCACAGAACCTGTTTTTACAACAGCTCCAGAAAGTGTATAGATTTTAATATCTTTTACATCTGATCCGAAAGTAATTTCGTCGTTTTTAACTAATGTATTTTTGATAAATAAGTTGTTTGACTTCTTAACATCTGAAACGGCAAGAACAACATTATTTACATTAATCATAAGCTCATCCATCTGAATGGTTGGGGTTAAATTAGCAGCATCTTGTCTAATCATAAACCCTCCAATATTGGTATAAGCTGTAGTAGGAGTAACACCAATTGTTTCAGTAGTTGGAGTAACCTGGTTCTCAAATAATGACAATCTGTTTGTTGCAAAATTATAACTCAAAGTAAGGTACTGTACACTTCCTACATTATATAGATTAGATGACCAAGTATCTGGCGCTGATCCCGCCCCTAAACCAAATTGATACTGAGTTCCATTTTTACGAATCCATACTCTAGCATTTGTGCTTCCTGCTGTATCACTTGTAAATAATGCAAAATAGGTATTATCTAAATCTGTTGTTACATTTGAATAATCAGTAGCAGAAAAAATGAATGAAGCATTTACTGTTCCTGAAGTAGTAGAAGTAAATGGTGTTTGAGATTCTGCACCCGCTCCTGCGAAGCTAATAGAATTTCCTGTAGAAGTTACCCCAGGGTAAGTAAGATTCCCTGCAACAACTGTAATATTATCTCCCGAATTCTGAATATTCCATTTCTGTTGATCGTTTAATGAAGCTCCTGCTGTATAATTGAAATTTTCTGAGTAAGGTAATGTATTTACTGGCTTACAACCTCCTACTGGAGCTGCCACTGCAATTGAAAAATTACAAGAACCTCCTGTAATAGTTACTGTGTTTGCCGTTCCTTCTGGTGTACCCGTGATAATGATATTACCACTTGCTGTAGTGCTTGGATTATCTCCCCCTACTGTTCCTGTAGTTGCAGCAACAGTATATGTAGATGTTCCTCCTCCTGTAAAAGGAATTGTAATTGTGTAGTTATCAATCCCTAATGTACTCGCAGCACAAGCTGTTAAAGGTGCTCCTGGAGATAAAGCGCATGCAGAATTTACGTATACAATTTTCACGTCGTCAACTCTCATCTGAGCTGTAGCAGGCTGAGTAAATCTCAATGATAAAGTTGAAGAAACTGCTAATTGACCTGTGATAGTAACTAAATTCCAAGAAGTGTTTGTATTTTGAGTAAATGATATTGGAGTCCAAGTAGTTCCGTTTGTACTTTGTTCAACAGTCATCTGTGTAGCTACAGAATTGGTACTATATCCAAAAGATAAAGTTAATCCAGAAGACATGTAAGATGAAGTATTAATACCACTGATAATAAAATCTTTAACACCAGTAGATGTTAAAAATACATTACCTCCACCTGAAGCACCTGTATACCCTGAAGAAGCAGAACTAGTTCTAACATCTCCAGAACCGCTATAAGCAATAGGAGTCGAGTTTTGCCATCCAGTATAATTTGTTATTAAAGTAGTAGAGCTCGGCGTGCCCATACTTTCAGAATAAACCGTCTGAGAAAATACAATACTCGCTACAAGCATCATACAGACTGTAAAAATTTTCTTCATAACCTAATTTTTTAATAATTAATAATTTACAGTACAAAATTAATGCTATTATTTCGGAATACACAATAAAGAGATTAATTTTTTGTTAATAGTACTAAAACCGATTCTTAGCAAATTTTTAGCTATTTTTACAACTTATTTTTAAAAGGGGTTGCGGAGTTTTTATTTCACTTTTCTGTTGTTTATTATGGGATTATTCATGGGTAATGCTCAGATATTCACATGGAAAAATCCAAACATCCCCCAAGATTCTATTAAATCTGATAGTGCACGTTCTGCCAAAAAAGACAGCATTATTTACACTCGTCTCAGCCGAGATTTGTTTACAAAAGACACCATGGATTTTGTGAAGACAAAAAACAGAATCATTATAGACGAAGCTGTTCTCGCAAAAAATGATAAACAAAGGTTTCTTGGTGAGCTTAATTCTAAAGGTTCCATTATTCGTGGGATTACTTTCGGGAACAACCAAGGGCAATCGGTACAATCTTCCATGGATTTACAAATTTCTGGTAGACTGTCTAAAGATGTGACAATTCTTGCGAGTATTTCAGACCACAACCTGCCTATTCAAGCAGATGGTTACACTCAAACCTTGGAAGAGTTTGACAAGATCTACATGCAGCTTAACATCAAAGACAAATCAATTCTTAGAGCGGGGCATTTGGATTTAGTAGATTCTAAAAACTATTTCTCCAAATACCAACGAAGAAGCATGGGAATTCAGTTTCAGACTGAATTTGGAAAGGAAAATAAAACCTTTACTGATATTTCCATGGGGGTTGCACGAAGTGAATTCCACAGAATTCGTTTTCAAGGGGTGGAAGGAAACCAAGGTCCTTATCGTTTAACCGGGAAAAATGGAGAGCAATTTATTACCCTAATTTCCGGTTCAGAACAGGTTTATATTGACGGGATTTTGATGAAACGTGGTGAAAACCAAGATTACGTCATCAATTATAATACGGGAGAAGTTACTTTCACCAGTTTTAGACCTATTTTCCAGCAGAATTTCATCACGATTTCGTATAACTATACCAACAGAAACTATTCCCGCTATCTTTTCACAGGTAAAGTGGAACACAAACGCGAAAAAATGCGCATCGGACTGAATTGGTTCATGGAAAACGACAACAAAAACGCTCCATTAGCTTTAAATTTATCCAAAGAAGACGAGAAAATTTTATCAGATGCCGGAAACGATACTAATTTGATGTATGCTCCTTCTGCTGTGGAAACCGCTTATGATGTAAACAAAATTTTGTACCGTTTGGTACAAGATCCTTCCGGAGATTATTACCAGTTTTCTACAGATGCCACACAAACTTTGTACACGCTTTCTTTCACCTATTTCGGAGCCAATCTGGGTGATTATAAAGTAACGCAAACCACCAATAACGGTCGTGTTTTCGAGTATGTAGGTCCGAATATGGGAGATTATAAAGCAGTGAGAAAATTGCCGTCTCCTGAAAAATCGCAAGTTTACACCGTAAACTCAGAATTTCAGTTGAAAGATGGAAAAATTGGAGCCGATTTTTCTTTAAGCAATTACGACATCAATTTGTTTTCATCTAAAGATTCAGATAAAAATCTAGGGTATGCAGGAAGAATTTTCGGTACTAAAACTTTCGGCAAAAAAAACTGGAAGAGTACGCCAAGCTTCGAGTATCAATACATCGATAAACAATTCCGCATCTTAGATCGTATTAATGATGTAGAATTCTCGCGTGATTTCAACTTAGCGAAAGAATTTAGCAACAAAACTCAAAATCGTTTTATTTTCAACTTCAATAATAAATGGAATAACAAATCTACCTTAAATTACAGAGTAAATTATTTAGATGAAAGACATTCTTATCAAGGGGTGAAAAATGATCTAGATTTTAGCTGGATTGAGAAAAAATTTCTCACCAAAGGTAATTTCTCTTATCTGAATACAAATGCTATTCAGCAAGATACAAAGTTTATACGTGGAGGAGCTTCTACAGAATACACAGGTAAAAAAGGAAGCTGGACTGTGGGTGGAAGTATGGAGCACAACGAAAAATACTACAACGAAACTCAATTAATGGATGTAACCAGTTTCAGCTGGAGAGAAATTTTCGTACAGAAAAAAGTAGGGGACAGTGTAAGAACAAGACTTTTAACAAAAGCTTACATTAGAGACAACGATTCGGTGCGTGATAATAGCTTACAGAATATGAACCGTATTTTAGGCTTCATGGCAGAAAGTCAGCTTATTAAAACAGAGAAAACTACCTTAACGGCACTACTCCATTATCGAAAATTTTTCTATCAGTCGGATCTTGCTGATATGAGCCGAAATAATGATTTTGTAGTTGGAAACATCCTTTACAATCAACAGCTTTTTAGAAACGGAGCTCGATTACAAGCTTTTTACGAACTGGGAAATGGGCAAGAAGCACAGAGAGAATTTCAGTACATCAAAGTAACAGACGGACAGGGAGTTTATAAATGGACCGATTATAACGGAGACGGCGTACAGCAGCTCGACGAATTTGAAATTGCAGAATATTCAGATTTGGCACAATACATACGTGTTTACACCAATTCTGTGCGGTATCTACCATCCAATAAAAACAAATTACAGCTTGCTATTTTTGTAAATCCTTCGATTATTTTTAACTCTGAAAATAAATTTTTAAAGCGTTGGAACTTCAATGTTTCATTAAATTCTCAAAACTCTTTCTACAAAAAAGATAAGGTTTTGGTATTGAATCCTTTTGAAAAAAGCGACGATCAAATTTTAAAAAACCAAAATATTTTAACCTCGGTACAATTTAATCCTACAGAAAAATCTGGCTGGAACGGAAACTACAGATTTATCTCCAACAACAATTTGCTTAATGCCAACTTCAGCAACGAAGAAAGACAGCAAAAATCTCATTTTGTGAACGTAGGATATTGGTTTAACAAAGAATTCAGGATAGACTGGGAAAACTCTATTCACGAAATCCAAAATTCGTCACAACTTTTTGCTACAAGAGATTATACTTTAAATAATCTTGAAACCAAGCCAAAAGCTACCTATAAATTTACAGATTCTGTGCAGGCAGAATTTTCTTCTGCTTACCGCGAGAAAAAACGTACAGACGGAGAAGAACTTCTAAAAGCTTTCGATATTACCGGAACAGTACAATGGGAAAGAAGAAAAACATCCATTAGAGCCAACTTTTCATTCATCAACAACGATTTTAGCGGGAATAGCTTTAGTATTGTCGGAAACCAAATGCTCGATGGTTTAAAGCCCGGAAAAAACCAAGTCTGGAGCGTTTTTATTCAACAAGCATTAAATTCTTTCCTACAATTAAACCTAAATTATGAAGGTAGAAATTCTGGGGAAAGAACCATTCACATAGGAAGTATGCAAGTAAAAGCGAGCTTCTAAAAACGCCTTCCTTCTAAACTTTTTCTTATTACTACACACTTTTCCCTATATTTGCTTTAAATAAAAATACACGGGGTGCCGAAAGGCTGAGATTACACCCGATGACCTGATTTGGATAATGCCAACGTAGGGATGTGCGCTTAAAATGCTTTCATTTTATGCTTTATTCGTTCGTATACTCATTATCCATGGAGTTTTTTAGAATGAATAAATTCAAAATAACAAAATGGAAGTAACAAAATTCTCGGGAGAACTAATTCCCCAACAACAGCAAAACTGGCAAAACAGACCGGAATGGTTTTTTAACCGCGAACACACCGATACCTACGAACTTTGGTACGAAGGTCGCTACAAACGAGCCGAAATCTGGCAAAAAAAGATAATGGAACAACTCGTTTCAAAAGATAAACGAGTAAAAACACTTTTAGAATTTGGATGCGGAACCACCCGTTTTACCCGTTGGTGGAAAAACATCGGGATTGAAGCTACCGGCGGAGACATCTCTCCCTTAATGCTTTCGCAGGCAATTCAACTTTTTGATGGAGATCTTGTAATGGCAGATTCTCATCACATGCCTTTTAAAAACCATACTTTTGATTCATTAGCTTTTATCACAACATTTGAGTATTACAAAGATCCTGTAAAAGTAATCCGGGAAGCAGCGAGAGTTGCCAAATACGGCATTGCAATGGGGATGATGAACCGCAATTCGCCTAAAATTGCAAGGCGAAGAATACAACAATTGTTTGGAAAAAATCCTTTTTACGTAACCGCTACATTCTATACTCCAAACATGCTAAGCGAAATTATTCATAAAGCTCTTGAAGGTAGAAAATATACCATAGAATGGACTTGCACTGGATTACCCAAATGGTTTCCTGTGCAACAATGGAACGTTCCTGTGGGCGATTTTTTCGGTTTATACATTCAATTTAATGATGTGGAATAATGTCTAAAATCGGAAAATTAGATCATTTGCTTTTTGAAGATTTTATCAAAGACAAATGCGGAAAAAAACGGGAAGAAGTTTTAGCAGGACCAGGTTTTGGTATAGATGTCTCTCTGGTACATCTTAATCACGACCATGTAATGGCTTTAACGAGCGATCCTTTATCTCTCATCCCAACATTAGGACTTGAAGAATCAGCTTGGTTATCGGTACATCTTATGGCAAATGATATGGCAACAACTGGTTTTGCACCAATGTATGCACAATTTGTCTTGAACCTTCCCACTTATATTACAAAGCAAGATTTTCAGAAATATTGGGAGTACATACATCAGTTTTGCGAAAAAATTGGCGTTGCAATTACGGGAGGGCATACCGGTTTTATCGAGAATCAAAATTCTACAATTGCAGGAGGAGGTACTTTTATCACTATTGCTGCAAAAGACAAAGTAAAACTTTCAAAAATGGCAAAAGCAGGAGATTCTATTCTGATGACAAAAACTGCCGCTCTCTCATCTTCTGCCATTTTAGCCATGAGTTTCCCAGAAACAGTACAGCAAAAAGCAGGAAAAGAAATTTACCATCTGGCTTGCGAATCATTTTACCAAACCTCATCATTAAAAGAAGCTTTAATTTCTGTTGAAACCTGCAATACAGGAGTTACAGCAATGCATGATGTTACAGAAGGTGGCATTGTAGGAGCGGTTTACGAAATGGCAATTGCTTCCAGAAATGGCGTTGAAATATGGAACGACAAAATTGCAATAGGAGAAACTCAAAAAGAAATTTGTAAAATCTTTGATTTGGATCCTAAACACTGTATTGGAGCTGGCTCGATGATTATTTCGTGTGAAAAAGAACAGGTTTCGCATCTTATTACGAAACTGAAAGAAGAAAATATTGCATGTACAGAAATAGGACGTTTTACCGAAAAACAAAACGGTCTCAAAATTATCACAAAAGAAAAAACAGAAGACTTGATTTATTATCATGAAGATCCCTATTGGAAATCTTTTTTTAAAGCCCTTCAATTACAATGGAAATAAAGAAAAAGCAAATTAGTTCAGGAATTTATTTAATCATAGATCCTTCGCTGGAAGAAAAAGCTCTGCTTTCTAAATTGGAAATAATTGCGACGTCAAAAATATCGGCAATACAAATCTGGGATCATTTCCCAGAAATTGATAATCGAGAACAAATTGTAAAGAAAATTTTAGAAAAAACTTCCAAAACAGAGATTCCTGTAATCATCAACAATCAATGGAAACTACTGAATACATTACCCTTAAACGGAGTTCATTTTGATGAAATCCCTCAAAATTTCAACGAAATAAAAAAGCAGATCAACAGACCTTTCGTTACCGGAATTACTTGTAGCAATACCTCAAATGAAATTGAATGGGCTGAAAAAAATAAGGTAGATTATATTTCCTTCTGTTCCATGTTCCCTTCTTCTACAGCTCAATCTTGCGAACTGATACAATTTGAATCGGTACTGAAAGCCAAACAAACATTTAAGGGAAAAATATTTCTCGCAGGCGGAATAAATGAAGAAAACATTGAACTCTTGCAAACATTACCATACGACGGAATTGCTATGGTTTCGGGCATAATGAACCGAGAAAACCCTTTAAAAACAATCCAAAACCTTACTAATACAATTAAAAATGAATGCTAAAACGATAGAAAAACTGTGCTGTCCTTTCGATAAGTCAGATTTAAATCTTACAATTATTAATCAAGATGAAAATGAAAACATTTCAGAAGGAATTCTGATCTGTGACAACTGCAAACGTGTGTATCCCATTATGAGAGGCATTCCTGTAATGTCTCCCGATGAATACCGCGAATTTCATTTAGAAAAACCTATTTTGGAACGTTGGGAAAATTATTTAGATGGTAAAAAAGTAGAAAATTTCAGGCTTATTTCTTAATAATAACAACGATAGAAATTTTCAAAACCGAAAAAAGTTTAGAAATACGTAAATTTGCACCATGGTAAAAATTGGTAACATAGAATTACCGGAGTTTCCGCTTTTGCTGGCTCCCATGGAAGATGTAAGCGACCCGCCGTTCAGAAAACTATGTAAAATGCATGGTGCAGATTTAATGTACTCAGAATTTATTTCTTCTGAAGGTCTAATTCGTGACGCAATGAAAAGCCGTAAAAAGCTGGACATTTTTGATTATGAAAGACCTGTAGGAATTCAAATTTTTGGAGGAGACGAAGAAGCAATGGCAATGTCTGCAAGAATTGTAGAAACGGTAAACCCAGATTTGGTAGACATTAATTTTGGATGCCCAGTAAAAAAAGTAGTTTGCAAAGGAGCCGGAGCCGGAGTTTTGAAAGACATCGATTTGATGGTGAGATTAACAAAAGCTGTGGTAAGTTCTACAAGCCTTCCTGTAACGGTAAAAACACGTTTAGGATGGGACAGTCACTCTATTAATATTGATGAAGTTGCAGAGCGTCTTCAGGAAACTGGAATTAAAGCTTTAACCATTCACGCGAGAACGAGAGCACAAATGTACAAAGGCGAAGCAGATTGGGAACATATTTCAAGAATTAAACAAAACCCAAATATCGAGATTCCTATTTTTGGAAATGGTGATATTGATTCTCCTGAAAAGGCTTTAGAATACAAAAATAAATATGCGTGCGACGGTATTATGATTGGTCGTGCCGCCATTGGATATCCTTGGATTTTTAATGAAATTAAACATTTCTTTAAAACGGGAGAACATTTACCTGCTCCAACTATTGAAGACCGACTTTTAGCCGTAAGACAACACGCAGAATGGAGTGCAGAATGGAAAGGTGAAAGACTAGGTTTGGTAGAAATGAGACAGCATTACAGCAATTATTTCCGTGGTGTGCCTCATTTTAAAGATTTCAGAAAGAAATTTTTGGAAGTATTTACTTTAGAAGAAATGGATGCTTTAATTAAAGAAACACAAGCATTTTATCAAGAATTTGAATTCACACAAAGATAAAATCCTACCACAAAAATGCGTAAAAAATGCGTCAAGACACATTTGACACAGAAGTGACATAACTTTGACGCAAGGAAATTTCATGTTTTGTCATAGTTTTGACAAAAATTATATCAATGGAAAAATTAGGAACAAAACTAAAAGAAATTAGAATTAAAAAAGGATATTCGCAAGAAGAACTTGCAGACTTATCTAATGTAAGCTTAAGAACAATACAAAGAATTGAACAAAATCAAAATGAGCCTCGTGGAAATACACTTCACCTAATTTGTAAAACTTTAAATATTAGTGTCGAAGATATTTTAGATTATGGAAAGGAAAACAAAAGTGATTTTATGTTTTATTTTCACTTATCAGTTTTATCATTTATGATTCTCCCTCTTGGAAACATCATAGTTCCACTTATTTTATGGTTGAATAACAAAAATAGAATTGTAGGACTGGATAAAATTGGAAAATCATTAATTTATTTTCAAATACTCATTACAGTTTTGATTTATCTATTTTTTAGCTTGTTCATTTTCTCAAGAATTCTTTATCAATCTGACGGAATGATATTTTTATATATTACGGCTTTCTTCTATTTTAGTAATATTATTTTCGCAATTATTAACGCAATTAAAGCTAAGCGAAATAAAAACCCGAAACAATTTATTGGGGTTTTACACCAAATATAAATCAATTTTACATAAAAAACTCCGAAGCTTTAATTCGGAGTTTCTTATTTTTTAATCAATGTTTTTTTTTAATAACCTTCTTCTGCAGATTGGTTTTTCAGTAAAGCCAAAGCTGAAGAAGTTCCGATTCTTTTTACACCAAGTGCAATCATTTTTTCGGCATCTTCTGGAGTTCTTACTCCGCCTGCTGCTTTTACAGGAAGTTTTCCGGCATTGTTTAGCATAATTTTAATGCCTTCAAAAGTTGCTCCGTTGGGTTTTCCGTTTTCGGTAACAAAAAAACCGGTAGAAGATTTCACAAAAATGTTTTGAAGATCTCTTTCTTCAAAGTTTTCTTCTGCCCATGTTGCGATTTTCTTGGTAATATCTGCAATTTGCTCATCAGATAATGCTGCAATTTCAATAATCCATTTGGCAATTTTTTGGTGAATCAGGCAAAGTTTTGTGCATTGCAAAAATTCTTCTTTTACCTCATCAATATTTCCTTTCAGATATTCTTGATAATTAATGACAAAATCTAGCTCGTCTGCGCCATCTGCAATTGCTTTTTCTGCTTCTGCAAATTTTTCTTGAAGAGAATAAGTGCCTTCATGAAAACCAATTACCGTCCCCAATTTTACATGAGCGTTTTTATCGGCAATCATTTTTTTTACAGCAGCAACATAGTTTGGTCTAATCATCACGGCAAAAATTCCGTTGGTGATGGCTTCTTCGGTTAGTTCTACAACTTTCTGTACTGTTTCTTCTTCGGAAAGCCCAGATTGTTGTGGAGTTTTCAGATAGGTTGAATCTAGAAAATCGGCAATGTTCATGGTGTTATACTTTTAATTGTCTTGCAATACTCTGCTCCAGAGAAATAAAAGTTTCTGTACGAGTAACGCCTTTAAATTTCTGCAATTTACTAAGAATCTGCATCAAATGATCATTGTCTTTGCAAAGTACTTTAATAAAAATAGTATAATTACCCGTAGTATAATGCGCTTCTACAACCTCATTTACATCTTGAAGCGATTTTACAACATCCTGATAATGGCTCGGCTGATCTAAAAACATCCCGATATAAGAGACTACTTTGTAGCCGATTGTCTTAGGATTCAAAAAAGAAATAGAATTTTCTATTACATTAGCATGTTCTAGCTTTTTAATTCTTTGGTGAACTGCAGTTGTAGAAATCCCAACTTTAGACGAGATGTGAGCAAGTGAAGTCTTAGAATTATCCATCAACATGTAAATGATTTGCTTGTCGATAGCGTCTAAATAGTAGTCTGTGCTATTGTTCTTCATTTTCTGACTAAATTTAATGTTTTTTAGAATTGTTTTAATTATGTTTTAGTTTTAGTTTTATGAATATGGGGAAATGATCGCTGTAACCTCCTAAGTAACGAGTACCTGCAAAAGTTCTGAACGGTCTTCCCGAAGATTTTTTTTCTTTTACTGTAAGTTGGTGATGATTAAAAACAGCAGCAGAATCAAACTGAATAGTACTGTTTTGGTTAAAAAAATGCTCTGAAAGCAAGATTTGATCAAACAGCAAGCCACTTTTATAATGGAATGTAGAGTAATCTCCTCTAGAGAACAAGTTTGTAAACGGATTTTCTAGTTTTGTATTGTGTGAATTTCCTTCCGTTAGAATATTTAGTACCTCATCATCGGGATTTTCATTGAAATCTCCGCACAAAATAATTTTTTCCAAAGGGTTTTGTTGAAGTTCAGCAATTCTTTTCTTCAATTCCTGAACGATATACATTCGTTTCGGTTTATTTACATCTTTTTCTCTTTTGGAAGGAAGATGCAAAACAAAAACATTGATGATTTCTTCTTCAAATTTTACTTTAGCAAAGAGTACATCACGTGTTGTATCAAAATATTTCTCGTCGAGATCAGATTCTTCAAAGAAAAAAGTAATAGGTTCCGAATGTAGAATTTCAATTTTTGATTGATCGTAAAGAAGCGCAACATCTACTTTTCTTTCGTCCAAAGAATTGTAATGCACGATGCCATACTTTCCGTTGAGCGGTTCTGTATGCACAAGATCTTTTAAAACATGAGAGCCAGAAATTTCTGCAAGACCAATTAAAAAAGGCAAAGTTTTATTTTGCTCTTCGATTAATCGAAACGCATGTGCAATTTTGTTGAGTTTATATTGATATTTCCGGAAGTCCCAATTTACAAGTCCGCTTTTGGAGCGATCAAACCTATGTTTGGGTGTAGAATCTGGTAAAAACAAATTTTCAACGTTGTAGAATGCAAAAATCTCCATTGATCTATTGCTAAAAATTAATATTTCTCTAGCCTTTCAAAAATTTGTGTGCCTAAAAATACAAATACTTTTTTGATGATTTATTATTTTAATTCATTTTTTAACATCAATAGACTCAATCATAATTATATTATATTGATTTTCACTAAAGTATAAAATAAATTATTTATAAAAAATAAAAATTTAGAAAATATTACCGTTAGAAATTACAAAAGATCAGGTCTTTTCTCTTGTGTAATTCTTACCGCTTCATCGTAACGCCAATCTTCAATCTTTTTAAAATTACCGCTTAATAAAATTTTAGGAACTTCTAAACCTTTATACACTTCAGGTCTTGTGTAAATTGGAGGTGATAATAAATTGTCCTGAAAACTGTCTGTAAGCGCACTCTGCTCATCATTCAAAACCCCTGGAAGAAGTCTAATGACAGAATCTGCCAAAACACAAGCCGCCAATTCGCCTCCTGTAAGAACATAATCTCCGATAGAAATTTCTTTCGTAATATGAAGATCTCTCACACGCTGATCAATCCCTTTGTAATGACCACAAAGAAAAATCAGGTTATTTTTTATCGATAAAGTATTGGCGATTTTTTGATTCAACGTAACACCATCGGGCGTTAGATAAATTACTTCATCATACTCACGTTGCGATTTAAGCTCAGAAATACATTTGTCTAAAGGTTCTACCATCATCACCATTCCTGCACCGCCACCGTAAGGTTCGTCATCAATTTGTCTATGCTTATTCACTGCCCAATCTCTCAGATGATGAAAGTGAACTTCGGCAAGACCTTTATCCATCGCTCTTTTAAGGATAGACGTTTGAAACGGACTTTCCATGAGCTCAGGAAGTACGCTTATGATATCAATTCTCATTGTACTGTTTCGTTTTTCTTATTGCTTAAAATAATGAGTCTTAAAGAAGAATCTTTATTAAAATAACTCCACATCCAGTTAAAAAACACGGCGAGTTTATTTCTAACGCTCAAAATTAGCATTAAGTGAAGGAACATCCAAAAATACCAAGCCAGAAAACCTTGAAATTTTAAAAAAGGAAGATCTACCACCGCACGATGTTTCCCGATTGTTGCCAAAGAACCTTTATCATCATACTCATATTCAGCCCATTCGGAAATATTTTTCTTCAAAATATTCTTTCCTAAATTTTTCGCTTGATTAATGGCAACATTTGCCACTTGAGGATGTCCTTGCGGATATTTTGGAGTTTCCATGTAGGCGATATCTCCGATGGCGTAAATGTTATTAAACCCTTTAATTTTATTGAATCGGTCTACAATGTATCTATTTTTCACAATGTGTTCCTGCGAAAATCCATCAATGATGTTTCCGGTAACTCCGGCTGCCCAAATTACGTTGTTGGAAGGGATTTCCATACCGCTTTTCATGTGCACTTTATCGCCATCATAATCGGTAACGTACTCTCCGCTGAGAAAATCTACACCTAAATCTTTCAGATATTTTTCAGATTGTTCTTGCGCTTCTTTACTCATCACCGCCAAAGGTTTTTCGGTAGAACTTACGAGAATAATTTTCAGATGGTCAAAATTCATGTACGGATAATCTCTGGGAAGAATTTCTTTCTTCATTTCGGCGAAAGCTCCCGCCAATTCTACACCAGTTGGGCCGCTTCCAACGATTACAATATTCCAGTTTCCATCGTCGCTTCTGCTTTTTTCTAAAATTAATTTTTCGAAAGTAAGCAACACATGATTTCTAATACTGATGGCTTCCTGAGTATTTTTCATCCCAAAAGCACGAGATTCCAAATCTTTATTGCCAAAAAAATTGGTTTTACAACCTGTTGCAATGACCAATTTGTCGTAGCTAAATTCCGCTTCATCCGTAATCACTTTATTGAGTGACGGAATAATCTCCTTCACCTCTGTTAATCGAAACTGTATATTTCTTGAATTTTGAAAAATCTTTCTGAAAGGAAACGAAATATTCGAAGGTTCTATCCTTCCACAAGCCACTTGATAAAAAAGCGGCTGAAACATGTGATGATTTACCCTATCGAGTACGATTACTTTTTTATTTTTGTTGTTAAGTTTTTTTGCCAATTGCAAACCGGCAAAACCACCTCCAATGATAACAATTTTCTCGCGTGTTTCCATAGTAACAAATTTACAGATTTAATTAAAGTTTAGCTTTAACATAATAAAAAAACATCTGTATTACATAACTTTTAGCCCAAAAAACTTAAATTTAAAATTGCTTTTTTTGAGTCAAGTTTATGTAATTTGGCAACAAAAACTTAGTTTTGTAAACAAATGAAGAGAAAAAACTACGCCAAGAAAAAAATCGTAAAAAGACACAAAACGCAACAGAGAAAAAAGTATGTTCGTACTTCTATTATCTTGTTGGTTTTAGCTTTTACTTTGGCGGGAACCGGATTTTATCTCAAGCAAAAAATCTCTTATTATTACGCACTTTACTTCAATAAATTTTCTCATAAAAAATTAAAAAACACAGAAGAAGAAACCGCAAGAATTCAAAAAATACTTACCGAAAACCTTGATAAAACCTATGGTTTTGATATTTCTCATTATCAAAATCGGGAAGATATAAAATGGGATAGTTTAAGCATCGGAAATAAAACTATTCCTCTCGAATTTGTTGTGATGAGAGCTACAATGGGAAATCGAAATGCAGATAAACATTTTGATGATTTTTGGGAACAGGCAAAAAAGTATGAACTCGTGCGCGGCGCATATCATTTTTACAGAGCCGATGAAGACCCCGTAAAACAAGCCAACAACTTCCTAGAAAACGTAAAACTGGAAAATGGCGACCTCCCTCCTATTTTGGATATTGAAAAAATCCCCAGAAGAAAATCTAAAGAAAAACTGGTGGAAGATTTAAAAGTTTGGTGCAAAATTGTTGAAGAAGCATACGGCAAAAAGCCCATTATTTACACCTATTATCATTATTACAAAGATTATTTGAAAGGCGAATTTGATGACCATCCGCTTTGGCTTGCCAATTACAACGACGTTCCCACTCCTTCACCAGATGACAGGTTTGATTTTTGGCAATTCACCGAAAACGGTATTGTTCATGGCATCAACACCAAAGTAGATTTAGATTTGTATAACGGAAGTTTGTGGTCGTTGAAAAGTATGACTTTGGATTAAATTCATTTTAAACTAAATTTTTCAAAATAAAATTTTCAATTTCTAAATCATCAATTTCATGAGTTGGTCCTTTTTTAGAAGCAACAAGAGAACCCACTGCACAAGCAAATTCTAATGTTTTTTCAGGCGTTTCTTGATTAAAAATTTGATGAATTAAAGCCGCTAGAAAATTATCTCCCGCTCCAACGGTGTCTTCGACCGTAACTTTAAAACCAGGATGTTGGTAGAAATTTCCTTTTTCCCATAAAACGGCACCATCTTTACCGCAGGTAATGCAAAATGTTTCAACACCTGTTTTCTTAGATAATTCGGAAATCATTTGCTGAAAATCATGGGTTTCAAAATCGAGATGCTCCGAAATGGAAACCAATTCTTCATCATTCATTTTGACAATAGTGGAACGTTTCATCAATTCCAAAACCTCGTCCAAATTATAGTGTGGCTTACGAAGGTTAATATCGAAAACCGAAAATTTTGCTTTAGATAAAAGTTGATGCAACGTATTTTTTGAAACCTCATTTCTACACACCAAAGAGCCGAAAACAAAAACATCAGATTCGGAAACTAATTTTTCCATTTCTAGATTCCATTCAATAAAATCCCAAGCGGAAGGGAAAACGATTTCATAACTTGCATTTCGTTGTTCGTCTAGAGTGACTGCAACAATTCCGGTTGGAATGGTTTCATCTTTTTGAAGAAAATCAGTAGGAATTTTACTTGCAATAATTTCATAAAGTTCTGCCCCTAAATCATCACTTCCGATTTTGGAAATCATATCCACATCGTAACCAAAAGATTGTAGCCGAAAAGCGACATTCATAGGCGCTCCACCTGCTTTTTTACCATCAGGAAAAACATCCCACAAAACTTCACCGAAACAAACCGCTTTTTTCATTTTTTTTGAGGTTAAATTTTATTAAAAATCATCTAAAAAAAATTATTTCCAAATGCTTTTTATAGAGTTGATTTTAAAATTAGTTAGTTTTTGAATCTTAGATGAATTTATTTTCAAATCAGAGTAGGCTTCCGTTGGAAAATACAGATTAGTAAAGGAAAATTCTCCATCATTCAGAATGATTTCAACAGAAGAATGGTCAAGATAGAGTTGAATATTTCTGATTTTTTGATTTCGTAAATCCATCGTCTGAAGTTTTTCAGCAAACGTTTTTTCAAAATCAACCAAACCCGATTTTTTTCGGTCAGTAATCAATTGATTTCCTTTAATTTCAATTTTAAAAACTTCATTTTTTGAATTAGAAAATTCAATTTTCAAATCATTTTCTTGGCTTTTGATGTCAAAACCAATGTGAGCTTGAGATAAATCAAACTTGGTTTGAAAGGGTGTTTTAATACTTTTTTTAGAGAAACCTTTTTCTTCAATTCCTTGAAATTGGTTCACAATTTTTTGAGTCAAAATGTATTGTCCATCAATTTTTTTCAAAGATAATTCTCTAGGTAAAGTCATCGCGCTCCGCCAAACTTCGGTTGGAACTTTTTGGGCATAAAACCAATTGCTCATCCAAGAAATTAAGATTTTCTTACCATCAGGAACGTTACCAAAAGTAACTCCGGCATAATAATCCATTCCAGAATCTAACCAAATAGAATTTTGGGTGTGTTTAAATGTTTTGCCATCAAAATCTCCCACAAAATATCGTGTTCCAGAACCTCCATTTGGAGCTTTTCTATCGTGATTTTGGATGAGAACCCATTTGGATTCGTTAGAATTTTCGACTTTTAATTCAATTAAATCAGGACATTCCCAAACACCGACATCAATGTCGTTTTCAGGTTTGAAATTACTTTCTAACTTCCAATTTTTTAAATTCGGAGAAGAATAAATCTGCAAATGGTCATGAACCGCCAAAGTCATCGTCCATTGTTTTATTTTATCATTCCAAAAAACTTTCGGGTCACGAAAATCTTGCTCTCCAGAATTATTCAAAACTGGATTTCCTGCATATTTTGTCCACGTTTTTCCCTCGTCCAAACTGTAAGCAATTCCCTGACTTTCGGTGTTTTTCTTACCTGCTTTCCAAATTTCGTCATTGTGATACGTGAAAATCGCAACCATTGCGTTTTTACCAAAACCAGCCGTATTTTCTTTATCAATCACTGCACTTCCTGAAAAAATCCAACCATTTTTGTCGGGATACAAAGCGATTGGCAAATGTTTCCAATGAATTAAATCGGTGCTTTCCGCATGTCCCCAATGCATGGGTCCCCAAATATTTTTTTCAGGATAATATTGATAAAACAAATGATATTTTCCGTTAAGATAAACCAATCCATTTGGGTCATTCATCCACATTTTTTCGGGGGTAAAATGATATTGTGGGCGATATTTTTCTTTAAACAAAGTAGTTTGAGAAAATAAATTTAGCGAGAGCCCTATCAACAAAACTGTCAGAAATTTAGATTTCATCCTTGAAATTTTAATAAAAATACTAAATTCCAAAGAAAAATCGAGGAAAATAGATTATTTAAACGGCTTTCTTTGAATCCACTCTGTTTGTGGAGAAAGTGATGGAAAAATCTTTTTCATAAAAGGATTGACGAGGAAATTATTATGCTTAATTAAACCATAAATTTCAACAGGTTCTGCACCAATTGTAGATTTAATTTCTAATGCTGTTCTACCAAAGATAACACGAGAAAACTGTTCTTCAATGGCAAAATTTACCATATCCAAAAGCATATTCAGGTAAATTTGTTTTTCCTTCTGTTGTTCTTTATCATAACCTAAAAAATAGGTATCTACATCTTTATGATTCAAAATTAAGGTATAAAAACCTACCAATTCATCATTGAGGAAATATCCAAAAGCCTTAAACTGGTCTTTCATTGAATCTTTTAACCTAAAGAAATGATTTTTCGGAAGAAAAAATGTATTGAAAGGCGCATTATCGGCAACATTTTGATAAAGTTCATTCAACTTTTCCTCATAGTTTTGAATCTCTTCAGCAGACAATTCTTTTTTCTGAATGTCTTTGGCTTTTTTTCGCGCTGTATTGGCTCTGCTTCTATATTTCGTAGAAAAATCTGCGAGATAATCGTCAAAAGTTTGCCAATGATTTTTAATTTTCAGTTGCATATTGGGCTGCACAGAAAATTTGAGGTATTTCTGATGGTCTTCACCTTTAAAAAGGTCTGCAAATTTCTTCTGAAAATCTTTATAAATAATAAGCGATGTTTTTCTAAATTCCTTTTGAAGCTGCTCTACGGCGAGATTCAGCAAAGAAGCGACTTGGGGCATTTCAATTTTTGTTTTATCAAAATAGAAAGCATTTTGCCCAGTCAACATATTATTTCCGACAAACATTACATCTCTGCTGAAACGTTTTGCCAGAAAATTTTTCACATCACACATCAACTCATCTTTTTGAAAAGTTTGATGTTTCGTAAAGCTCAAATATTGAATCAGCGCACCACCAATCAGGTTTTCATCGCTAAAAAAAGCAATGAAGAAACATTCCATATTTTCGGGTTTTGCATCTTCCAACACCAAAAAATAAGGTCTTGAAAGCAAAGTATTATTTTGCCCAACCTTATTTTCCCATTCCGAAGGAAGTTCTTTTGCCGAACGATAAATTTTGAAAATAAAAGCCATAAAAAAGGCTACAAAAGTAGCCCATTATTTTTAATTGAAATTTATTTTGGAGTAACAAGGTTAAAACCATCCATTGCGTACCAACCGCAGATAATTCCGCCCATAATCATTAGAGTAATTGTCCAATATCCTGCATTAATGAAAACATACTTCCAAGATTTTCTTTCGAACATTGCATTAATTCCGAACACTGGAAAAACAAAAAAAAGACCTGTTAAAAAGGCGTGTAAAGCACCGTGTCCAAAAGAACGATATGCCAATTGATAGTCTTTCATAAACATTGTATAAGAAGGTTTTGCCAGTTCTTCGTTACCTCCAATCATTCCAAGAGCGCCAAACTGATGAATGGTTACAAACTGCAAAAACATTCCGATTAAAATAGAAAGTACAATCGAAAAAATGAAAATTAAACCCATGTTTGCATTCTTCATTTTGTCTTCAGTAACGCCGGCTTCACGCATCCAGGCTTTACCTAAAACTTTAGGATTATACCAAATAAAACCCATTACAAGAGGGATAAATGCAGCTACAAGAATTGCCAGAAAGTTGATAGGTAACATAATTTGTATTTTTAAAGTTAGTATGATAAATCTACATTAAAAAATAATACAACCCAACCATACCTACAAAATACTTTTGAATTTGTATTTTCGCACTTCGATAAATCATTCATCACTCAGCATTATTATAATGAACTACGTATCTGCAGAAAACCTTACCAAATCTTACGGCATCAAAGTTTTGTTCAACAATATTACTTTTCACATTAATGAAGGAGATAAAATTGCCATTGTTGCCAAAAACGGAAGCGGAAAATCTACCCTTTTGAAAATTTTAATGGGTAAAGAAGTTGCAGACAGCGGAACGGTGAAGATTAGCAAAGACATTCAAGTGGTTTTGTTTGACCAGGAAATTGATTACAATCCTGAACTTACAATAGACGAATTTATGATGACCTTAGATTCTGCGCCAATTGAAGCTTTGAAAAACTACCACAAATCTTTGCATTCTACCGACCAGGATTTTATCGAAAAAGCTTTGATAGAAATGGAAGTTCATAAAGCATGGGATTTGGAAAACGAAATGAAGCAAATTCTTTCGCAACTGAAAATCACCAATCTTGATGCAAAAATGGGAACGCTTTCTGGTGGACAAATAAAACGTGTTGCTCTTGCCAAACTTTTAACTGAAACCAGAGCCGAACACAGACACACATTGCTGATTATGGATGAGCCAACCAACCACCTCGATGTAGAAATGGTGGAATGGCTTGAAAACTATCTGAACAAAGCAAAAATAACCCTGCTTCTCGTAACGCACGACAGGTATTTTCTAGATTCTGTATGTGATATTATCTGGGAAATGGAAGACCAAAATCTTTACGTTCACAATGGCGCGTATGCAACGTATCTGGAAAATAAAATGATTCGTGAGGAAAATCTGAACGCAACCATCGATAAAGCCAACAACCTTTACCGAAAGGAATTGGAATGGATGCGAAGACAACCTAAAGCAAGAACTACAAAATCTAAAAGCCGAATAGACGCCTTTTACGAAACCGAAAAAACTGCGAAAACAGACACAAGAAAACAAGCCCTTGAACTCGATTTTGAAATGAAAAGACTCGGTTCTAAAATTTTAGAACTGAAAGACATCAACAAAAGTTTTGGAGAGAAAGTTTTATTTAAAGATTTCAGTTATCAATTCCAAAGAGGCGAAAAAGTAGGTATTATCGGGAAAAATGGTGCAGGAAAATCTACCTTACTGAATATTATCCAAGGTTTTGAAAAAGCAGATTCTGGAGAAATCGAAACCGGAGAAACTATTTCTTTTGGCTACTTTTCACAAAAAGGTTTATTTAGCGGAGACTACCCTTCGGCTGCGCTCAGGATGAATGAAAGAGTAATAGATTTTATTAAAGAAGTTGCAGAATATTATCCGCTTGCCAATGGAAAAAGCCTTTCTGCATCGCAGTTTTTAAGACTTTTCTTGTTTGATGACCAAACGCAATATTCACCAATTTCAAAACTTTCTGGAGGTGAAAAGAGGAGATTGCATTTGATGTATATCTTATATCAAAACCCTAATTTCTTGATTTTTGATGAGCCTACAAATGATTTGGACCTTCCGACATTAACGGTTTTAGAAAACTTTTTACAGCAATTTCAAGGTTCTTTAATTATCGTGTCTCACGACAGATATTTTATGGATAGAATTGTAGACCATGTTCTGGCTTTTGAAGGTGATGGAAAAATAAAAGACTTTATCGGAAACTTTTCTGAATATCGTGAAAGTAAAAAAACTGAAGATCGCAGTCAGAAATCTGAAAACATTCCTGATCCGGTAAATGTTGTAAAACCTGTTACTAACCAACAACCAGCTTCGCCGAGAAAAAAACTGTCTTTCAAAGAACAACGTGAGCTTGAAACGATAGAAAAAGAAATGCCCGAATTTGAATCTTCAAGAAATAAAATCCTCGACCAACTCAACAACGAAGCAGATTACGAGAAAATCGCAAAACTCTCTGCGGAATTAGAATCCATTTCTGAAAAACTGGAAAACCACGAATTGAGATGGCTTGAATTGCAAGAAATTTTAGGAGAAAATTAAATGGGTTTGAGCGTTGGAGAGTATGAGTATTTGAGAGTAAAAATTACTTTTTTCACTAAAACTCTCCAACGCTAAAACTCTAAAACCCTATCACTCTTCCCTCTTTTGCACTTTCTAAAGCGGCATCAATAATTTTCATATTTTGCACTACTTCTTCAGCTAGAGAAGGAACTGGATAACCGAAAACTACATGCTCATAAATAGCGTGATAGTAATTCATGTACGTTCCGGCTTCGCTTGATGTAAGTGTCCTGATTTCTTTGCCGTTTTCATCAAAATAATTTAAAATTCCGTCTTCAGAAGCGAGAGGATTCGTCCATTCTTTCCCGAATTCCGGAACTGCACCGGCAACCAATTCGTTTTCCTGATTGTCTGACCTTTCCTGAAGAAAGCAACCTTTATCTCCGAAAATTTTGTAAGCATAATGGTCTTCTTTAGTAAAAACAGACGATTTTAATCTTACACGTAAATCATTTTCTCCAAAAAGAAGAATTTCAAAATAATCGTTTGCAAACTCTTTTCCTTTCATAGAAAATACATCTGCAAAAACTTTCTTTGGAAAACCAAAAAGCGTTACAGCTTGGTCCACAAGGTGAGCTCCCAAATCGTGAACAGAGCCTGAACCAGGAAGATTAGGGTCTTCTTTATGAATTTTTGCACTGGCTTCGGTTCTGTAGCGGTCAAAACGAATTTCAACTTCGCGAATATTTCCTAAAATCTTTTGATTTAAAATATTTTTTACCTGTAAATAATCTCTATCAAACCTTCTGTTTTGATAAACACTTACAAACAGATTCTTTTCAGCTGCAATTTGCGCTAATTGTTCTGCTTCTTGGGTGTTGGTTGTGAAAGGTTTTTCAACCACAACATTTTTTCCTGCTTCCAAAGCCATTTTTGCATACTCGAAATGAGTTTGAACCGGCGTATTTACCACAATTAAATCTAAATCTGCATCCTTCAACATTTCTTCAACCGAGCGATAAATGGTTGCGTCGGGATAAAGTGCTTTTGATTCTTCCTTAGACCTTTCAACAATTGCTGAAAGAAAAAAACCTGGGTGTTCTTTCAAAAATGGAGCATGAAATACTTTTCCGCTCATTCCAAAGGCACATATGCCTGCTTTTATCAATTGCATAGTTTAATTTTTAACAAATATAGTTTATAAAATGTGCACCAAAGCTTTTCCATATTTAGAATAATTTAAAATAAAGTGACAAAAATCATTCTTTTATTTTTATTAATTCTAAATTATAATTTACTTTTGCAATCTATTTAAATTCTTTCTAAATAACTAAACTTATGAAAAAGCAACTGGTAGCTTTAGGACTTATTGTAGCGTGCTTCTCGGCAAATGCGCAACAGACAAAGACGGTAACAGATACATTAAGAATTCAAGAAATTGAAGATATCAACTTACACAAAACAGGAAATCCTAATAAAGCGAAACCTATGACAACTAAGTCTAACCTTAGTATCATGGAAACGCCACAACCAATTGCAATAGTTACCCATGAAATTATTGAACAGCAACAAGCAAAGCAATTAAGCGATGTAGTAAAAAACGTAAATGGAATTTATCTCACTTCGTCTAGAGGAGGTTCGCAAGACAGTTTTGGTGGAAGAGGTTTTACTTTCGGAAGTGATAACATATTTAAAAACGGAACAAAAGTAAACAGCGGAGTTTTCCCTGAAGTTTCTGGTCTTGAAAGAGTGGAAGTTTTAAAAGGCGCAAATGCGATGCTGTATGGTAATGTTGGGCCTGGAGGAATTGTAAATTTAGTCACTAAAAAACCAAGATTTGAATTTGGTGGAACTGTTGGAATGAGTGCAGGAAGCTGGAATTCTTACAAACCAACAATTGATATTTATGGTCCCCTTTCAAAGAAAGTAGCTTTTCGTATGAACGGAGCTTATGAATATGCTGAAAGTTTCAGAGACCTTGTTCAATCTAAAAAGAATTACTTCAATCCTTCTTTTGCTTTCAACATTAGTGATGATACACAAATTATTGTAGAAGCAGATTATTTATACAACTATTTCACCCCAGATTTTGGAATTGGTAGTATTACAGACAGCTCCACGGGAATTTCTACTTTAGCAACACAAATCGACAGAAGAACTTTCTTGGGAACCAATTGGCAATATCAAGAAGTACAACAGGCAACTACAGATGTAATTGTAAACCATAAGTTTAACGACAAATGGACAATTAATAGTGTTATTGCATATCAAAACTATACAAGAGATTATTTTTCTACTGAGAGAGTTCAGTGGGCATACAACTCTGCCGCGAATAATTTCAACCCAAGCTGGTCTAGACCTATCGGAAGAAGTTATAATGAGCAAAATTATACTTCGGCACAAATTAATGTAAACGGAGAATTTAAAACAGGTAAAATTGTTCACAAAATTCTCATCGGAGCAGATGGAGATTTAGGACAAGCAGATACGTACGCATATAAAATTGATGCTACTACGCCCGTTGTTTTATACTTAAATAACCCTTCTTCGTATACCAACGAAGGACCGATGCCAAATACAACTCGCTCTACAAGAAACAGAATCGATACTAAAAGATATGGAGTTTATGTGCAGGATTTCATCAATTTAACTCATGATTTCAAAATTCTTGCAGGAATTAGATATTCCAACATAAAAAATGATGATACTGTAGTAAAAAATTTCTTAGAAGGAACAGAAAAAACAACAGAAAATTCTGGAAGTTCTGATGAGGCATTTTCTCCAAAATTAGGCTTAATCTATAACCCAAATGATAATCTTTCTGTTTTTGCAACGTACACCAACTCATTCTCGCCAAATACAGGTTTTGACGAAAGTGGTGCTGCTTTGAAAGCGTCTACAGTAGACCAATATGAAGTGGGAGTAAAGAAAAACCTTTGGAACAATGCTATTGCAGTAAACCTTACAGCATATCAAATCAATAACAGAGACACCTATACCGCACCTTATTTACCAAGTGGAAACGTTGCTTTGTATAGAGTTTATGCAGGGAATATTCGCAGCCGTGGAGTTGAGCTTGATGTAACAGGAAATCCAAACAAAAATATCTCGTTAATTGGAGGAGTTTCTTATAACAACACTGTGTACACAAACACACCAGAAAATGGTTTTGTAGAAAATCAAAGATTGGTAAGAACACCTGCAGTTACAGCAAATGCTTCAGCATTTTATACATTTACTAGCTTTGCTAAAGGACTTAAAATTGGAGCTACAGCATTTTACACAGGAGACAGACAAGCTGGTTGGAACGATGTAAAAGGTCAAAAACAAGTAACAAGAATGATAGATGTAAACGGTTTTACCACTGTGGATATTTCTGTAGGATATGGCTGGAAAAAATTCATGGTTCAAGGGAAATTAGGGAATATCTTTGATGTCGTTAATTATAACATCCACGAAAACTATTCTGTAAACCCAATTACACCAAGAAATTATTATTTTACACTAACGTACAAACTATAATTTAGAAACAACAACGCTAAATAAATATAAAGTGGGAACGGCAATTTTGCAGTTTCCACTTTTGAAATTTTAAACAAAAACTAGAAAAAATGGACAAAATCAAAGACACTCGTTCTTTTATGAGAATCACCCACCGTTATTTAGGTTACTTTATGGCGGGAATTATGGCAATCTACGCAATTAGCGGGGTTTTACTTATCTACAGAGACACCGATTTCTTGAAAAATGAGAAGAAAATCGACAAAGTTGTAAAAAAGAATCTTTCTGAAAAAGAATTAGGAAAAGAACTGAGAATCAAAAATTTAGAAGTTGAAAAAACTGAAGGTAGCATTCTAAAATTCAAACAAGGAACTTACGATACTGCAACCGGACAGGCGAAATACACCAAAAAAGAACTTCCTTTTGTATTCGAAAAAATGACGAAACTGCACAAATCTCAGTCTAAAGACCGTCTTTCTCCGCTTAATGCATTCTTTGGAATTTGTCTTTTCTTCTTTGTAATCTCAAGTTTTTGGATGTTTAATGTAAAATCTAAAGCATTTAAAAGAGGAATTAAATTTACGATCGCAGGTCTTATCGCTGCTGTAATCCTTTTACTGATTTAAAACATAAAAAAATTTTAACGGTATTTAACAATAATTGGCTAAATTAGTACCTCAATAATTTTACTATTAATTACAAATACTATGAAAAAATTAATTTTTACAGCAGCTCTTGCTGTTGCCGGACTTGCCTCACACGCAAACGCTCAAATTCAAAAAGGGAACTGGTTTGTTGGCGGAACTATCATGAATGCAGATTTCGGTCTAGATAAAGGTGCTGGTTACAACATCTCTTTAGAGCCAAAAGGCGCTTACTTCATTCAAGATAATTTAGCAATTGGGGGTTATGTAAACTTCGGTTTTGCTGGTCAAAAAAACGCACCTACAACCTATGTTTACGGAGTTGGAGCTTTAGGTAGATATTATCTTAGCCCAGGAGAAAAAGGAGTAGATAATCTATTGAAACACGGAAGATTCTTCTTAGAAGGTACTGCAGGAATTGGCGGACAGTCTATTTCTGATGGTGGAGATTCTACAACAGGTTTAACTTTAGGAGTAGGACCTGGTTATGCTTACTTCATCACGCCAAACATCAGTTTGGAAGGAATGTTGAAATTCAACACTGTAGTAGGTTTCGGAGATACACCATCTTCTTCAAGACTTAACTTCGGTTTAGGATTTAGCATTTATTTGCCAACTTCAAAAGGAAAACAAATTATTAATGATGTGAAATAAGCGTCATTTCAATATTTAAACGAATTCAAAAAGCGGTCTGAAAAATTTTCAGGCCGCTTTTTTTCAAATTAAACTAAACTATATACTAATAAATAAAAAACCTTATTAAATATTCGGTTGTGGAGTGTATCGCAGATAAGGTTTTACTTCCCTCACTCCTTTTGGATACAATTCTTTTGCATCTTCCGTAGAAATCGTTGGCGGAATTATTACTTCTTCCCCATTTTTCCAATTCGCAGGTGTTGCAATCGTGTACTCATCAACCAACTGTAAAGAATCTAAAACGCGAAGCACCTCATCAAAGTTTCTTCCTGTTGATGCAGGATACGTAATAATGAGCCTTACTTTTTTTGCGGGGTCAATAATCAGCAAAGAACGTACAGTAGCGGAAGCAGAAGCATTGGGATGAATAAAATCATACAATTCTGAAACCTGCCTATCTTTGTCTGCAATTATAGGAAACTGCACTTCTGTCTTCTGAGTTTCGTTGATGTCTTCCACCCATTTTTTATGGTCTTCTACTCCATCTACACTTAGCGCGATTACTTTTGTATTTCTCTTTTTAAATTCATCTTTAAGCTTTGAGGTAAATCCTAATTCCGTAGTGCAAACTGGTGTAAAATCTGCAGGATGCGAAAATAAAATTCCCCAAGAATCTCCAAGAAAATCATAAAAATCAATTTCTCCTAATGAAGAATCGGCGGTAAAATCTGGTGCGGTGTCTCCTAGTTTTATTGACATAATATTTTGTTTTATTAGTCTACAAATTTAATAGACTTTATTTACTTGGCAAAATTTTTGTAGAAAAATATTTTTTTTAAATTTGAAGATTATTATGGAGATTAACGGACACAACTACGCAGATACAATCTACAAAGTACTAGAAAACTGGTATATAAGGTTTGCAGAACTTACCCCAAAACTTATTGTGGGAGCTATTGTTTTTTCATTTTTTATCTTAACCAGTACCTATCTGAGCAAAATTGCTGTAAAACTTTTTCATAAATTTCTTCCAAAAAGCAAAGCAGAAACATCTCTCACCACTACAATAAGTGTATTCCGATTTTTGATCTTACTTCTAGGAACTTTTATAACGCTAGAAATAATGGGCTTCTCAGGATTTTTGTGGAAGTTTATCGGAAGTTTAGGAGTTGCCGGTGTTATTGCCGGAGTCGCTTTAAAAGATCTTGTATCAAGTATTTTTTCAGGGCTGTTAATTGGGATGGACAAAGCTTTTAAAGTAGGAGATTACATTACGATTTCGAATTACTCAGGAACAGTACAAGAAATTGGTCTGCTTACGACTAAAATGATTACAGATGATGGTAAAAAAGTATTTATACCCAATCAAATTATTTTTAATGCACCATTTTTTAATGTAACTGCTTCGCCACAAAGAAGAATTATTTTAAACTTCGAGATTCCCGCAGACGAAAATATCAATATAGCAAAAACTAGTATTTTAGACGTAGTAAAAAATTTGTCTCATTTAGACAAGCCAGAAAATGTAGATGTAATTTACACAGATTTAAAACAGGGAGTTTTTACATTACAAGTAAGATTTTGGATGGAAACGGGAGCCAATATGCTTGCCGTAAAAAGCGAAGCTTATACAAAAATTAAGGAACGCTTAGATTCTGAAGGAATTCGCCTCGTAACTCCTACAAGTATTAATGTAACCACTACGGCTTCTGAAGCCACTACTTCTTCTAGCTCAAAACAAGTAGAAGATTAACTAATGTTATAAAAGTTCTTCAACAAACTGAAGATATTGTAAATAAAAAACCGTTTCATTTTCATGAAACGGTTTTTGTTTATTTTAAAAATTTAAGCTTACGCTAAAACTTCTTTTACTTTGTTTGCAGCTTCTTCTAAAGTAATTGCAGAGTGAATTGGCAATCCAGCATCATCAATTAATTTTTTAGCTTCAACAGCGTTAGTTCCTTGCAATCTTACGATCAATGGAACAGGAAGACTTCCCATTGCGTTGTAAGCGTCTACAACACCTTGAGCAACTCTGTCACATCTTACGATACCTCCGAAGATGTTAATCAAAATAGCTTTTACGTTAGGATCTCTTAAGATAATTCCGAAAGCAGTTTGTACTCTTTGTGCATCTGCAGTACCACCTACGTCTAGGAAGTTTGCTGGGTTACCACCAGATAATTTGATGATATCCATAGTTGCCATTGCAAGACCAGCTCCGTTTACCATACAAGCAACGTTACCGTCTAGTTTTACGAAGTTAAGACCTGCTTCACCAGCTTCAACATCCAAAGGATCTTCTTCTCTCTTATCTCTTAGCTCAGCAAGATCTTTGTGACGGTACAATGAGTTTCCATCCAAAGTTACTTTAGCATCTACAGCGATAATTTTGTTATCAGAAGTTTTTAAAACTGGGTTAATTTCGAATAAAGAAGCATCAATTCCTACATAAGCATTATATAAAGAAGAGATGAATTTTACGAATTCTTTGAAAGCATTTCCTTCAAGACCTAGGTTGAAAGCAATTTTTCTTGCTTGGAAACCTTGTAATCCTAAAGCTGGGTCGATTAATTCGTTGTGGATTAAGTGAGGAGTTACTTCTGCAACGTGCTCAATATCCATACCTCCTTCAGTAGAATATACGATTGTATTTTTTCCTTCAGCTCTGTCTAAAAGGATAGAAACATAAAATTCTTTAGTTTCAGTTTCTCCTGGGTAATAAACGTCTTCTGCAACCAAAACAGAATTTACTTTTTTACCTTCCGCAGATGTTTGCGGAGTGATCAACTGCATTCCGATGATGTTCTGAGCGTTTTCTTTAAGCTTATCCATGTTTGGAGAAAACTTAACACCTCCACCTTTACCACGACCACCTGCGTGAATCTGTGCTTTTACCACCCATCCTTGAGCTCCGGTTTCAGCAGTTAATTTTTCAGCAGCAGCTACCGCCTCGTCTACGTTGTTTGCTACGAAACCACGTTGAATGGCAACTCCGTACTTTGATAAAATCTCTTTTGATTGATACTCGTGAAGATTCATATTTATTTTTATTATATTTTATTAAAATTTAAAGGTTGACAAATTTAATAAAAATGAAATAAAGGTGGAAAGAAAATTCTATAACTTTTAACTGATAAAACACCTTTGGTTTAAATATCATATGTTTTGATTCTTAGGATCATAAAAATTGAAGGAAAAAATCTTAAATTTATGTTAAAAAAGAACGAAATTCTAATCACATTCTAATACTATTCTAATGTATAGTAATACTTTGATTGAAAATAGTTATTTAACTTTGAGTAAGAAACTTTTCAAACAAAAAAGTCTATGAATTTTCAGTTAAAATTTAAACTAAACGACAAACTATACCTCAAAGATCCCGAGAACAGTGAAATAGGAAAATCTATACTAAAACACGCTATAGAGCTGATTTTCGAGATAGGATTTGAGCATTTCACCTTTAAAAAACTGGCTGCAAGAATAAATTCTACAGAAGCTACCATCTATCGTTATTTTTCTTCAAAATACAAACTACTTACCTATATTTTGAACTGGTACTGGTCTTACATTGAGTTTATTTCTGAGCTAAAAACTTCCGAGATTAAAATACCATTAGAAAAATTAGAAAAAATCTTGGAAATCATCACTCATCATAATAATTCTTGTGAAGAAGTGGAAGATTACGATATTTCTAAATTACATGCGATTGTTATTTCGGAAAGCAGTAAATCTTACCTCGTAAAAGAAGTAGACGAAATCAGTAAAGAACTAGTCTTCAACCCACTAGAAAGCTTATGTAAATATATTGCAGATATTGTTTATGAGGCACAACCCAACTTTCCGTACCCAGTTTCAATGGCAAGTACTTTATTAGAAACTGCTCATGATCAACATTTTTTCAGTGAGCATCTTCCTAACCTTACAGACAACCAAAAAACCGAGCACAAAACTTATGTTCTCGGATATTTAAAACATATCACATTTAACCTTATCAAATAAGAAAATGGCATTAATAACAGCAAGCGAACACAGTAAAAAACTCTTTAAGTACATTACAAAAGAGAAAAAAGATGTAACCAACATCTATTTTTACGCAATTTTAAATGGTTTGGTCTCACTGAGCATCCCGTTGGGAATTCAGTCGATTATTAGCTTTATCATGGGAGCTACCATGGTTACTTCCATCTATTTACTAATATTCTTCGTTGTATTAGGAACTTTTTTGGTAGGACATTTTAGGCTAAAAGTTTTACAGATAATAGAAAAAATTCAACAGAAGATTTTTGTAGAATTTTCTATTGCCTTTGCCGAAAAGCTTCCAAAAGTAAATCTTTCAGATACTAGAAAATATTATTTGCCAGAACTGGTAAACCGATTTTTTGATGTACAAACGCTTCAAAAAGGAATTTCGAAAATATTATTAGAAATTCCTACAGCTTTAATACAGATTGTATTTGGGATACTTTTGCTTTCGTTTTACCACCCATGGTTTTTGGCTTTTGGTGCATTGGTGATTGTTTTGGTGGTTCTCATCTTTATTTACAGCATGGAAAGCGGGATAAAATCTAGCATTCAGGAAAGTGATAAAAAATACGACACCGCCGCTTGGATCGAAGATATTGCCGCTTCGGTAAAAACCTTTAAAATGCATTCCCGAAAAGAAACACATCTTGAAGGTACCGATCTCAGAGTTTCGGAATATCTAGACCACAGAACTTCTCACTTCAAAATTTTGGTATTTCAGTACAAAACCATTATAGCATTCAAGGTAATCATCACATTTGCGATTTTAGCAATCGGAACCTACTTAATGATTAATCAACAACTAAACATCGGAGCTTTTATTGCTGCCGAAATTGTGGTATTAACCATTATGTCGGCGGTTGAAAAACTTATTGTAAGTCTTGAAAGTTATTATGATCTTATTGCTTCTTATGCGAAACTTACCAAAGTGACCGAACTAAGCGAAGAAATTGAAGGCGATATCGAGTTATCGCAAAAAGATAAAGGCATTGAAATAGAGTTTAAGGAAGTCGCTTTTGGATTCAGCGATACACCTACTATTTTGTCTGATCTCAATTTTAAAATTAAAGAAAACAGTATTACGGTGGTGACAGGAAAAATGGGAACTGGCAAATCTCTGCTTCTCAACATGCTTGCAGGTTTTTACGAACCTACTTCCGGAACGATACTTTTTGATAAAATTCCTTTAACCAACCTAAACAAAACGCAGTTCAGAAATGACGTGGGTTTATATCTTGAAAATATGAAAGTAATACAAGGAAGCGTTTTAGAAAACATTCTTCTTGGTAATACAACAAGCAATACAGAAAGCATTCTGCATCTTTCTGATAAACTTGGTATAGAAAGTATTTCAAGTGCATTCAGCCAAGGTTTTAGCACAAATATTAGTGAGACAGATTCTGAACTTACTTTCAGCTCTAAAAAGAAAATTTTAATGCTTCGTTCTCTTTTAGGCGACAAAAGATTGCTTTTGCTCGAAAATCCAATTGCAGGAATGTCTGAACAATTCCAACATAAAATGCTTCAATACCTGCAAGAAATTAAACATAGTACAACAATCGTTATTGTTTCACCAGACGAGAATCTTATCTATAATGCAGATCAGCACATTCACCTGCAAGACGGAACTCTAAGAATTATTTCATAAAAATTCACACAAAATGAAAGTACAATCATTCGATAAAATATATCGTATTCATAAAAAATCAAAGGTTAAAGTATGGTTTTACATCTTCATGGCCGCTGCGATCATCACCTTATTTTTACCTTGGACGCAGAACATTAAGGTGAAAGGCGATGTAACATCACTTTACCAATCGCAACGACCACAGCAACTGAATTCTCCAATCCCCGGAAGAATCATTAAATGGAATGTAAAAAACGGAGATTATGTAAAAAAAGGCGATACTTTGCTACAACTTTCAGAGATTAAGGAAGATTATATGGATCCTCTTTTGGTGCAAAGAACGGAGCAGCAAGTAGAAGCAAAAAAAGGAGTAAGAGATTATTATGAAGCAAAAGCTGGGACAGCAAAAAACCAGTTGGAAGCCTTAAACGCCGCGAGAGATTTAAAATTAAATCAAGTTAAAATAAAAATTCTTCAGCTCAATAATAAATTAGCAGGAGAACAGGCTGAACTTGCTGCAGTAAAAAATGAACTGCAACTTTCTGAAGACCAATTTAAAAGACAAAAGAAAATGTATGATGAAGGATTGGTTTCTTTAACCCAGTTTCAGCAGAGAAGTATTTCTTATCAAAATGCAGTGGCAAAGAAAACAGCTTCGGAAAATAAAGTAGCCCAAACCCAACAGGAAATACTAAACACTCAGATTGAACAAAACGCAGTAACGCAAGATTACAACGAAAAACTGAGCAAAATTGAAGGAGAACGCTTCCAAAGCATGGGACAGATTGAAGGAAGCGACGGCGAAATCGCAAAACTTCAAAATCAGGTAGCCAATTACAAAGCAAGACAGGGTTTGTATTTTATTATCGCCTCACAAGATGGCCAAATTGTTCAGCTGAACAAAGCAGGAATCGGCGAAGTTTTAAAAGATGGCGAAAACATCGGAACCATTGTTCCTACCAAAGTAGATTATGCGGTAGAAATTTACATAAAACCTGTAGATCTTCCTTTGGTAAAAGAAGGTCAGCGCGTGATGTGTATTTTCGATGGTTTTCCTGCAATTGTCTTTTCAGGATGGCCAAATTCTAGCTACGGAACATTTGCCGGAAAAGTAATTGCTGTAGAAAGCAACATTAGCCCAAATGGCATGTTTAAAGCGCTAGTAATTGAAGATAAAAACGAAAAAAGATGGCCTCCAAAAATTAAAATGGGAACCGGCGTACAAGGAATTGCAATCTTAAATGACGTTCCAATTTGG
The DNA here is from genome assembly GCF_057180445.1 of Chryseobacterium sp. HNCC26DJ239. NCBI lineage: Bacteria > Pseudomonadati > Bacteroidota > Flavobacteriia > Flavobacteriales > Weeksellaceae > Chryseobacterium > Chryseobacterium sp. HNCC26DJ239. Next base: position 242,930 of record NZ_JBXUGJ010000003.1, on the reverse strand, counting down.
TACGAGTTGTGGCGAAACATCAATGGTTTCCCACCAGATTATTATGAAGTAACACAAGAAAAATCAGGGAAAGATGAAAAAGCAAAATAAATTTTTATTTCTCGCTTTTCTAATGATATTCAGCTTCAATTTTGCACAAGATTCACTGAAGATTTCTTCTGCAGAATTTATTAATATCGTTAAAAACTACCATCCTTTAGCTTTAAAATATCAGTTGCAAAATAAAATGGCTGCAGCAGAAATTACCAAAGCAAGAGGTGGTTTCGACCCAGTTTTAGCAGGAAAGTTAGGCGAGAAAAACATCGACGGAACCAAATATTACGAACAGAAAAATGTGGAACTCGGAATTCCAACTTGGTACGGAATCGACATTCACGGAAGTTATAATCATCTCGACGGTCAAAAGCTGAATAACAGTGACACGAAAGGAGGTTTGTATCAATTCGGAGTTACGGTTCCTTTGGCGAAAAATCTTTTGTATGATAAAAGAAGAGCGATGCTCGACCAGGCTAAATTTGGCTTAAAAATGACCGAAGCAGAACAAGCCGTTCTCACCAACGAACTACTTCTGGAAGCGGAAAACACGTATTGGGAATGGGTTCAGAACTATGAAATCTATAAATTGAAATCTCAAATTGTAGAAAACAATAAAGAAAGGCTGAAACTTACTAGAAAAACGTTTGAATTTGGTGAAAAACCGGCAATCGATACGATTGAAGCACTTTCCCAACTTCAAAGTTTTGAATTACAGCAAAAAGATGCTTTTTTGAATTTTGTAAAAAGTACACAGCAACTTCAGTTATTTCTCTGGAAAGATAATCAGCAATTTTATGAGCTTTCAGCGATGATTTATCCTTCGGATAATCTTGAGCAACACTTGGCGTACAACGATTTTGAGTTTTTAATTCATGATGTGGAAGCCAGACAAATTAGTTCTCATCAATCGATTTTATATTATCAGCAAAAGCAAAATATTTTGGAAAGCGAAAGACGTTTGAAGTGGCAAAGTTTCCTTCCAAAATTAGATTTCACCTATAATTTTTTCAATAAAGAAAATTATTCTACAGACTTTCTGCCTTTGTTTGATAACAACTTTCAGTATGGTTTAAAGCTAGAAATCCCTGTTTTCCAGAGAGAGGCAAGAGCAAACTATGAACAAGCAAAACTGAAATTAAGTCAAAACGAACTAGACACTAATATGAAAATGCGAGAGTTGGATGTAAAAATTGAAACGTACAAAAACGAAATGCTAAATTATTACACGCAGATTGACCTTTCGAGAAATAATCTTCAAAATTACAGAAAACTTCTTTACGCCGAAGAAACCCGCTACAGCAACGGTGAAAGCTCGCTTTTCTTAATTAATTCTAGAGAAAATAAAGTGATTGAAGCGCAGGAAAAATTTATTTCCATCCGAACAAAATTCTTGAAAAGCTTCAACAAACTGAAATGGATGAAGGAGAATTTCACTTTGTAAAACAAAAAAGTTCAGGTTTTTCCTGAACTTTTTTGTTGCTATTTTTTTTAGATTTTAGTCTTAGCGAAATAGAAAATTAATAATCCCCAACTGATAATCATACAAAGACCTCCAAGCGGAGTAATAGGACCCAGGAATTTTAAATTCATCCCAAGATAATCTTGCATACTCAGGAAATAAATACTGAAAGAAAACAGCATCGTTCCTGCAATCATTAAAATAGAAATCCATTTTTGCGAAGAAGTATCAAACTTTAAAATATAACCTGCAATCAGCAAAAAGAACGCAGCATACATTTGATATCTTACGCCTGTTTCAAAGCTTTCCAGCCTTTCTACAGACAAAATTTTCTTTAAAGCATGTGCTCCGAAAGCACCTAAAATAACGGATAACATTCCGTAAACAGCGCCGAAGACGAGAGTAATTGTTTTCATTTTATAATTTGGGTTTATTTACTTCTCAATTTTTCTAATTCGGCAATTACTTCGTGATGACTTACCGTTTTATCTTTAAAATACGTCACAAAATGCTGCTTTTCTTCTTCCGTTGCACCAAATTGGTTGAGAATATTAAACAAGTGCATTTTCATGTGCCCTTTTTGAATTCCGGTTGTTACCAAAGACCTTAAGGCACCAAAGTTTTGCGCCAAACCAGAAACCGCCAAAATACTCATCAATTCTTGCGCAGAAGGCTTTCCTAAAAGCGCCAAAGAGAATTTTACTAACGGATGAAGGTTCGTTAAACCACCTACAACTCCAACAGAAATTGGCAAATCTATCCAAAATCTGAAAACGCCGTTATCAATAGTACAATGCGTTAAAGAAGAATATTTTCCATTTCTTGCCGCATATGCGTGTGCGCAAGCTTCTGTCGCACGGAAATCGTTTCCGGTAGCAATTACAACAGCATCTACTCCGTTCATAATTCCTTTATTATGCGTAGTTGCACGGAAAGGTTCTATTTCTGCAATCGTAACGGCTTGTTTAAATTTCCACGCAAATTCTTCATTGGAAATTCCGCTATCGTCTTTTAAATCTTCAATTTTACAAGAAACTTCGGCTCTTACGATACAATCTGGAGTAAAATTAGAAAGAATATTCATCACAATTTGTAACGAATTTTTCTCTTCCTGAGTAAAATCTTCGCTTACCGCCACCTCAGCTTTCAGCGTTTTACCAAATTGCTCCAAGCAAGAGTTGATGAAATTTGCACCCATCGAATCTACTGTATCGAAACTTGCTTTCAATTGATAATAATTCGGCATTTCTGCAGTTTTATCAATCAATTTAATATCTAAAATTCCACCACCACGTTTTCTCATATTCGCGGTAATGTCTTGCGTAGCTTCCATTAATTTTTTCTTTAAACTAAAGTTGAAAAAATGAAGCAATTTGTGTGGCTCAACATTAAAAATAAAATGTGTGTGACCTAATTTTTCGGTATTAATAATGGTTGTTTTGAAACCTCCTTTATCAATCCAAAACTTCGCAGCTTTAGACGCTGCAGCCACTACAGAACTCTCTTCTACCGCCATTGGAAGCGCAAACAATTTCCCATCAATAAAGAAATTTGGGGCAATTCCGTAAGGCATATAAAAGTTGGAAATGGTGTTTTCAGAAAACTCGTCATGAAGTTTCTGCAAATCTGCATTATCGTTCCAATATTGGTTTAGTATATTCTGGTATTCGGTATTTCCGTCTAAATATTCGTTAACAAGCCAGTCGATTTTCCCTTGTTTTGTAAGCTTGGAAAAACCTTCAACAGGTTTATGATTCATATAAAATAAGTTTATTTTCTGTAAATGAAATGGTAGATTTTACGATTTCACGCATAAATTTAATGTGTGTAAAGATAATAAATTTGTAAGTCTAAAATGTGGATAAATTCAACAGAAATCGATTGACATTTATCAATTTTGGACTTATTTTTGAAAAGGCTTTACACTTGAAAGCAGTAAAAGCTTTAACTGTAAACTTTTTCAAAATAAATCATCTTACAGCAACTTAATAGCGGTAAGACTAATCCAAAAAAAAAGCAAATTCATGAATTTCGATCGCCTTAAGGAAAAGCTTGAAATACTTGCCGATGCAGCGAAATACGACGTTTCGTGCTCTTCAAGCGGTGGTTCTAGAAAAAATAAAAACGGTGGACTGGGCGACAGTTCAGCCAGCGGAATTTGCCATACTTATACAGAAGACGGCCGCTGCGTTTCACTTTTAAAAATCCTTTTAACCAACCATTGTATTTACGATTGCGCATATTGCGTTTCCCGAAGTTCAAATGACATTAAAAGAGCTGCTTTTACAGTAGAAGAGGTGGTAGATTTAACTATAAACTTCTACCGAAGGAACTATATTGAAGGCTTATTTTTAAGCTCAGGAATTTTCAAAAATGCAGACACCACGATGGAAAGATTGGTGCGCGTCGCCAAGAAACTGCGTTTGGAAGAAAACTTTAACGGTTACATTCATTTAAAATCTATTCCTGGCGCGAGTGATGAGCTGATGCAGGAAGCTGCTTTGTATGCAGACCGACTTTCTATAAACCTGGAAATCCCTACAGAAAGTGGATTAAAACTTTTGGCTCCAGAAAAAAACAGGGAAGATATGCTGAACCCGATGAAGTACATTCAAAACGGCATTTCTCAGTATAAAGACGAGCGGAAAATTTTCAGAAAAGTTCCGAAATTTGCTCCGGCTGGTCAGTCTACACAAATGATTGTAGGTGCCACCAACGAAAACGATTTACAGATAATAAAAGTTGCCGATCATTTCTATAAAAACTATAGTCTGAAAAGAGTGTATTACTCCGGTTACGTTCCTGTTTTGGAAGATAAAAGATTGCCTTCTTTAACAACAGAAGTTCCGATGCTTAGAGAAAACAGGTTGTATCAATCGGATTGGCTAATGCGTTTTTATGGCTTTAAGGCTGAAGAAATTTTAGATCCTTCTATGCCTTTTTTAGACCTTGAAATAGACCCGAAGCTGAGCTGGGCTCTGCGGCATTTAGATCAATTCCCAGTAAATTTGCAGACGGCAGAGTATCAAATGATTCTTAGAATTCCTGGAATTGGTGTAAAAACTGCAAAAAAAATTTTGTCGGCAAGACGTTTTCAGGTTTTGAATATTGATCATTTGAAGAAACTTGGTGCAGCAGTAAATCGGGCAAAATATTTTATTGACTTTAATGCGGGGAACATCCATTTAAGGCATTTAACAGACATTAATTTAAGAAAATTATTGATTGGTGGAAGCCAGTCTAAATTTCAGAATCAGTTTTCACAACAATTGACGTTGTTTTAAAATAAAAACAGACAAATTTTACTAACCTGCACGAAAGAAATGGGAGATTAAACATTTTTTTCAGTTTCATTATATCAAAAAAAACAATTAGTAATTTCGTATCAAAAAGATGAACACGCTACTGTACGATGGAAGTTTCGACGGACTTTTAACCGCAATATTTGAAATTTTCGAATATCGTTTTCATGATGTGAATATCGTAAAAAGAGAAAATTTTCAGCTAGAAAATATGTTTGCAGAAGTTCACGAAGTAATTACTCAAAATGAAAAAGCAGAAAGAGTTTTAAAAAAAATTGAAGACAACATCGGAAAAAAGGGTGTGCATGAATTGTTGAAAGTTTTTCTTTCTGAAGATCAAGATTTGGAGCATCTTATTTTCTCGGCAGTGCAAGAATCTCTGCAACATCCTAAAGAAAATATCCTTCAAAATTATACCCATCATGATATTTTGAAGATTTCGAAAATATCCAAATCCGTGAGTAGAGAACGCCATAGAATGACTGCTTTTGTGCGGTTCGAAAAAATGCAGGATAATGTATATTTCGCTAAAATAGATCCCGATTTTAATGTATTGCCTCTTATCAGAAATCATTTCAAAAACCGATATCAAGATCAAAAATGGATGATTTACGATTTGCGAAGAAATTATGGGATTTTTTATGATTTAGAAATTTGCGACTTTTTTTACCCTGATGAAAAAATAGATTTACACCAATACCAAAAGAAATTTCACGACGAAGAACAGCAATACCAAAAGCTTTGGCAAAGGTATTTTACCAAAACCAACATTGTGGAAAGAAAAAACTTAAAACTTCATATTCAGCATGTCCCAAAAAGGTATTGGAAATATTTAACAGAAAAAATGTGAGGCTTTGTACATTTATCACTCTTCATGGTAAGCCTTTTAAATTTTTCACTTCCCATTGTTTTTATGTTAACTTTTGATTGATTTTCTTACATCTTATTCAAAATCTCTTGGCAACTTACTACAATATCTGAACTTGTTTTTGTAGATTTGTGTTCGAAATTTTTATCAGATGAAAGAGAGTGCTGTGAAGAAAATTGCAGTTCTTACCTCGGGAGGAGATTCTCCGGGGATGAATGCAGCATTAAGAGCAGTTGTAAGAACTGCCAATTACTATAAAATAGAATGTTACGGTGTAAGAGAAGGCTACAACGGCCTTATTAACGACGATTTCCTTAAAATGGGACCTCGTTCCGTAAAAAATATCATTAATCAGGGTGGAACTATTCTAAAATCTGCCCGTTCAGCAGAGTTCAGAACTAAAGAAGGGCGCCAAAAGGCATTCGAAAATTGCCAGAAATATGGCATCGACGGCTTGGTATGCATTGGTGGTGATGGTACTTTTACAGGAGCAAAAATTTTCAACGAAGAGTTTGGCATAAGAACAATTGGTGTTCCGGGAACTATTGATAATGATATTTTCGGTACAGATAATACAATTGGATATGATACTGCTCTAAATACAGCAATGGACGCAATCGATAAAATACGTGATACAGCAACCTCTCACAACAGAGTTTTCTTTGTAGAAGTAATGGGTCGTGATGCAGGTTTTATCGCGTTAAACAGTGGTTTGGCAACAGGCGCTTTGGATATTTTAATTCCTGAACGAAAAGATAGTATTGATGATCTTTTCAACAAATTCAGAACGGCTGAAAAAACAGGAAAAGCATCAAGCATCGTTGTTGTTGCTGAAGGCGAAAAACTAGCCAACGTTTACGAACTTGCAGAAAAAACAAAAGAACAATTTCCTGAATACGATATTCGAGTAGCCGTTTTGGGGCACATGCAGAGAGGTGGCTCGCCAAGCTGTGCAGACAGAGTTTTGGCAAGCAGACTGGGTTACGGAGCTGTAACAGGTCTTATGGAAGGACAGACCAACGTAATGGCAGGTATGCGTTCTAACGATTTGGTGTACACACCCATCGAAGATGCCATAAAAAAACATAACGAAATCAATAAAGATCTTCTGTTAATATCAGAAATTTTGGCAATTTAATAACATCTAATATTTAAATAATTTAAAACAAACTATTATGTCAACAATCAAAGTAGGTATCAACGGGTTTGGTAGAATTGGACGTCTTGTTTTCAGAGCTATGACTGAAAGAGACAACATCGAAGTAGTAGGAATTAATGACCTTATCGATGCTACGTACATGGCTTATATGCTAAAATATGATTCTGTACACGGAATTTTCCCAGGTGAAGTTTCTGTAGATGGAAACGACCTTGTTGTAAACGGAAAAAAAATCAGAGTAACAGCAGAGAAAGATCCTAGTAACTTAAAGTGGGACGAAATCGGTGCTGATTATGTTGTAGAATCTACAGGTTTATTTTTAGATAAAGATAGCGCTGCAAAACACCTTGCTGCAGGTGCAAAAAAAGTAATTCTTTCTGCTCCATCTAAAGACGATACTCCAATGTTTGTAATGGGAGTAAACCACACAGAACTTACTGATGATGTAAAAATCTTATCAAACGCTTCTTGTACAACAAACTGTTTAGCTCCTTTAGCTAAAGTAATTCACGATAACTTCGGGATCGTTGAAGGTTTGATGACAACTGTACACGCTACAACGGCAACTCAAAAAACTGTTGACGGTCCTTCAATGAAAGACTGGAGAGGTGGTAGAGCTGCTCTTAATAATATTATCCCTTCTTCTACAGGTGCTGCTAAAGCGGTAGGAAAAGTAATCCCTTCTTTGAACGGAAAATTAACAGGTATGTCTTTCAGAGTACCAACTGTTGACGTTTCTGTAGTAGATTTAACAGTAAGAATCGAAAAAGGAGCTACTTACGAAGAAATTTGCGCAGTAGTAAAAGCAGCTTCTGAAGGTGAATTGAAAGGTATTCTTGGATATACTGAAGATGCTGTAGTTTCTCAAGACTTCGTAGGAGATAAGAGAACTTCTATCTTCGATAAAGATGCTGGTATCATGCTTTCTCCAAACTTTGTAAAACTTGTTTCTTGGTATGACAACGAAATGGGTTACTCAAACAAATTGGTAGACATGCTTATCCATGCTGCTTCATTGTAATCGACACGTCGTTATATATGATAAAAAAACCTTCCAAATGGAAGGTTTTTTTGGTTCAATATTTAATCTTTAAGTTCGTAAATCTGAAGATCGGCACTTGTTCTTGGCCTAAAACTAGAATGTTGACTGTCTGCTGCGAAATCAATATAAAAGGAAAAGGTAGTTACCTGCGACAAATTAATATAAAAACATGAGTAAAAAGTTGCAAAAGAAGCCCCATTAGCAATAATTTCATTATCATAGGAAGCTTCACCTAGAGCTGTACCATCATTCTTTAACAGGTAAGTATTAAAAGACAAATACCAAATTCTCTGCGGTAAAGGATTCAGTGGAGTTTCTCCCGTTTCCCACGCCGTAGCTCTCACAACATCTACCGAGAAATCTAATTTATATTTTCCAGGAGGCAGGGTAATATTTCCAGTATTTTGATCGAAAGAACCTCCCACAATGGTATTCCCCACCAAACCAAAATTCGAAAACTTATTAGGAACAGTGGAAGTAGGCGTTATAAATAATGAATTTACATTAGCTAAGGTAGACAATACCATACTGTGCGGCACATCGCTATTAAGAAATAGCTTATTCCAAGAATTTACGTACCAATAATATAATCCTTTACTGTAGGTACCGCCTGTATTAAAAATTATTAAACCATTGGCCGGGTTTAGCACGGGTGTCGTAGCATTCGTTAAACTCAAAAGCTGGTAACTTGGATACAAAATACCCTTAGTTGTAGAATTGATATCCAACATTGCTGAAGAATTTGGTGCAGAAGTACCAATCCCAACCTGAGATTTTACACTTTGCACACTATAGAATAATATGAAAATTAAATATAACTGTCTCATGGCTTCGCTATTATTCGTTGAAAATGAATCGAAATATTATTTATTGTAATGCCTCCATTATTTGCATTAATACCTCCTATACCATCAGAATACGTACCTCCGGAATCCATTGCCAAAGCAATTTTCATCACTTTAGGTGAATCTAATGTAAAAGAGAAATCGAAATTGGTGTTATAATTATGCACAATGGATCTCAAAACACCATTATCCGCAGTTTCTTCACCATATACAACAGGAATTACTGGCGATATTACATCTGAAATTAAAGCTGCTTTTAATTTTATTAAATGAAGATCATTATAAATTCCATTAGTAGGGCTTAAGTCGGGGATAGAAATATTGGCATTTACATGAACCAAATAACTCCCTGCCGGAACAGTAAAATTACCATTAACGGTACTCGAAAAACCAGAAATATTATTCGAAAACTGAGACCATGTAGACGGACTTACACCATTATAATCTGAAACAATTGTTCCAATAGGTTTATTTGCCAGAAACGAAGTAAGAGGTGTGGTCATTCTGCAAACAGCATCTGCAACAACATTATAAGAATCGCCCATAAGCTTCCATTGGTTATTGTCCCAAAAATAATATCCGTGAATTTGTGCATTTCCAATATTATACACCATCATACCATTTACAGGATTTAAGATGGGTGAGGTATAATCTGATAAATTATCCAATAATTCTACTTTAGGAAACAAAACCCCTTTATTATCTTGATTTCCGATTTCCAAAATTGCAGAAGGATGTGCTGCGGCATTGGTTCCAATACTTACCCCTCCATTTTGCGAATAGATAATGATTGGAAGCAGAAGTACAATGTAATTAATTACTTTTTTCATCATTTTTAAATTTAATATCGATTAACTTTGATGTAAGAATCTGCCCTAGAAAACGAAAACTTATCGTTAAAGCCCGACCCCAACATTCTCCCAAGTTGAAGCTTCACTGCAAATTTTTTCCCTACAGTTTCGGGAATATTTAGGTCGTAAATCTGCGTCATTCTGTGAGTTTTATCTACTTTTGAAATTACCCCATATTCTTTTCTTAATCTTGCACCCAAAGGTGTATAAGGAGCTAAAAGCGAAGGTTGTGGATTTGTCTGTACCATTGTTAAAGGATCGTATTCAAATACGTAAGCATCTAATAAATACCCCATGAAATAATACTCTGTGTTTCCGTTTATAGGAGTTCCTTTGGAGGGAGGATCTGCAGCTGGCGCGGTAAGATAAAGGGTGATTTCCAATTTATACCTTCCCGGTTCAATATTTATTGTGTAAAAACTATTATTATTAAGTTTTACAGACTTAAACCCCATTAAGCGCGACATCAAATTATATTTAAAAATATCGCCTTCCGGGTCACTTGCTAAAACCACATAAGATCCTCCAGCCGCATCGTCCAAAATAAGTTCATCATTTCCTTTAAAATGAATTACACCGCCTTTAGCCACTTCTAAAAAAGGAATTCCTCTTTCCCACTTTGGATCTGGGGTGGCCTGAGAATTCCAGAAATAGATCCCAGAATCTATATTGGTTGCATTGTTATAAACATGCAGTCCGTCTTTAGGATTGTTGATAGGAGTTGTTCCATTTAGTATATTCACAAGATCTACCCTTGGCAAAACCACTGCTTTATTTGCAGAATTAATACTTACTGATGTTTTACCAGAAACATAACCAGTTCCGCCATTGGTAACTGTAATTGAGGCAATCGCACCATTTACAACGGTTGCCATAGCTCTTGCACTTTGGGCCGCATCAAAAGAATCGTCTGTTCCGAAAATACTCACCTGAACTGGTGCAACATAGCCACTTCCGCCATTGGTTACCGCAATTGCAGTTACCACTCCATTAGAATCCACAGTGGCGATGGCAGTAGCACCACTTCCTGTTTTATCATAATTTGAAGACGCAACATCCAGAATAGCCGAAGATTCATTGGAGACCTTCCCTATCGACACTATTTTTTGTTGCGCATCGTACAGGGATAAGCAGCTCACGATTAGAAAACATGATAAAAAGCTATTTTTTTTATGCATGTATTTTAAAATTTCACATTTCATCATTTTGTTTTTTTCTTTATTTTTCCATTAAACTTTAAATTTTCATTTGCTTAAATGCTTAGATATTTAGTACTAAAAATTTACGCCTCAATCTTTACAAATCTTTTTCTTTATCAACAGTTTATGATATAGAAAAGCCATCAATACGATGTGAGATTCAAAAAAAGTTGATATAGAAAACAATCAGTACTTCTAAAATTAATTTAGCAAACAAAGCTAAATCAGAAGCTGAAAGAATTGGAAAAACAAAACCCTTGTTAACACTCGGACACACCCTTAAATTCACTTAAATAAAGGATTATTAGAAGATTTTGCAGAAAAAACAAAAACAGCAGTCCCTCCGAATATTTTACTAGCAAATAAACCAATAGAATAAAAAGAAAATTATAAATGACTTTTTAGTCGGAGAAAGCCTCTAAATGTAAAAGGCAAAAAAATTAATGTGCGAAATGTAAAGAAAAACACAGTTCTAGTAAAACAAAAAACCATCTATAATAAAAAGATGGTTGTGTAAATTGTTTGGTTAAAATTCTCTTCATCATCTGTGCTCTTACCTCCCAGATCGAAGAATAACCTTAAGTAGAAAAATAGAACTTTGATTTCTCATTTAAAAGCTCAGTCTTCGCGATTAGTAGTTTCACAAAGTTTGCAATTTAAAACACGCAAAAAAATAACACTTAAGTGGTATTTTTAAGAAAATTTTAATATTTTAGTGCATACCCAAAATACACAAGATGCAAAACCCTACAGAAAAACATTTATTATCTCAAATTTGGGAAAGTATTGCTTCCCAAAACAAAACACAAACCCTCTCGCAACCGTCTATTGAAAAAATTTTAGGGGAAATGTTTTCCATTGGCGACTTTTACTATTATGTTATAAATCTTGCAGATTCTAGCATTTCACACCATCATAAAAACATACTGAAAATCCATAACCTTCCCGACTATCCTACTCACCTTAGCCAAATCATCGAACTCATACATCCTGAAGATATTCCATTTGTATTAAAGGCAGAGCAATCTGTGGTAGAAAAAATTACAGAGATTGGAGCCCATCATCAACTTCATCTAAAGCCAAGCTATTGTTTTAGAATGAAAACAAAAAAAGGAAAATACGAACTATTTCATCATCAAGCGATACACACCTATGCAGATGAAGATCACAAATTATTTCAATCGATAAACATCCACACCAACATCCATCACATTACGCAGCAAAACCCTTACACGGTTTTAATTACCGGCATTTCTCCGCGCACAGATTTTCATCAGTTTACCATAAACATGGCTGAAGAAAACACCGTCGGCAGAATCCCAGATCTCACAAAAAGAGAAATCGAAATCTTAATTCTAATTGCAAAAGGATATTCTGGGCCAGAAATTTCTAAACAACTCATTCTTTCTGAACATACCATAAAATCGCACAGAAAAAATATTCTCAGAAAAACAAATTCACGAAACAGTAAAGAACTCATCAAAAAAGCTTTTGAATGGGGAATTATTTGAAATTAGCAATTAGCAATTAGTAAAAATAATTAACTCAGCATCTGCAAACTTCAAGCTTCAAAAACTGATAAATCTCAGCGCCAATTTCAGATAAAAATCGGTAACTTTATCCTGAATGGAAAAGCATAGGTTACACCCTCAATATAAAGAATCGAAACACTTTATCGACTTCTGGACGACCGGAAATGGGAAAGAATTAATAGAATTTTCGGGAGCGCAAGTTAGTTTTAAAGATTTTGAAAAATTTTCTCCATACTATTATCATGTAGACGAAATGGGTGATGAGGTGGTGAAAGAAATTTACTTCACAAAAAAATATCACGAAGCTTCACGAGAAATCGAAAACTACATCAGAAACGGAGTTTCTGAGCATGATAAAATTCCGGAATCTGCAAAAAAATTATTCTTACAAACTCAAAAACTTCCAGATTGGTTAGATTTAAATTTAATAAAATCTGGGGCAGAACTTTGCATGAGAAGCAACCTCGATTCTTTAATTTCGCTTAGAGATTACTGCTTAATCGGCGGTTACGATTACGCCAACCTCAACAAACCTCTCATTGCCACAGAAGCCTTAAAAAAAGGAGCCGTAAAAAGACTTTCCGAAACGCTCGACTTTTGGGTAAATGTTACGAGATACGATGCTTTAGAAATTCACAAAAAAGGGTATGAATTTGCTATAAAACCCCGTCTCATCCATTCTTACGCAAGACTTTCCATCAAAAAACATTACAAAAATTGGGACACAGAAAATTGGGGAGAACCCATCAATTCTTGGGACATGATGGCAACTTATATTGGTTTCAGCCTTGTTTTTCTTCACAGCTTAAAAAAATTGGGCAATACATTTTCTGAACAGGAAGAACAAGGGCTTTTCCACCTTTGGAAATACGTCGGTTATCTTCTCGGAATTCCCGAACACCTGCTTCCGGACAACAAAAAACAAGCGACAGAAAACTTTTATTTATGGACTTCCATTCAACCGCCATCCGATAAAGATTCCGTTTTGTTGGCGCATTCTTTATTGAACGAATCTCTGGAAAACCCAATTTTAAAGTATCAATTTCAAAGAAAAAACCTTAGATACCTTCACATTTGCTGCACTTGGTTTCTTTTGGGAGAAGATGTTTGCAAGAGATTACAAATCCCAGAAGTTCCTTTCAGAAAAGGATTTCCGCTTATCAAAAAAATAATTAATAAAATCGTCGACAATGTAGTAAGCAGAAAAACCAGAATCGAAAAAGGCAATAAAGACCAAATGAAAGTTTTAAAAGACTATCTCAACATCACCCAAAACTCAAATTTTCACTAAAATTACCATTACTCATTATTTATCGCTCATTACTCATATTTTAGTAGCTTTTTCCAGCTTTCACTACTCGCTTTTTTGCGCCAAAACCTTTCCCATTTCCTGCAAAAAGAGCTCAAACCTAACGAAGTGGTTCGACGTAGTCAAACATGCCGTTCAATCTGGGCTAAAACCGCATTCACAAAAAGAAATTTTGATATTCTAACCTAATCAATTTTCAAAACTAATTAAGTTTAATTTTAACTTCAAAAATCAATTTTCAAACTAAAATATATTAGCTTTTCAGATATAAAATATGTACTTTTGAGAAATTATATTTAATCGAAATGAGCAACATAGATGATAAGAAAAAAGCACTTGCGCTAGTGCTTGACAAGCTAGATAAAACCTACGGAAAAGGTACGGTAATGACTTTGGGAGACGATTCTGTAGACCATACGATTGAGGTAATTCCTTCAGGTTCTCTTGGCTTAGACATCGCTTTAGGAGTTGGTGGATACCCAAGAGGAAGAATTATCGAAATCTACGGACCAGAATCTTCAGGTAAAACAACGTTAACGCTTCACGCTATTGCAGAAGCTCAAAAAGCAGGAGGAATTGCAGCATTTATCGATGCCGAACACGCATTCGACAGAACTTACGCTGCAAAATTAGGAATCGATTTAGAAAACCTAATTATCTCACAACCTGACAACGGAGAACAAGCTTTGGAAATTGCAGATAACTTGATTCGTTCGGGTGCAATCGACATTGTAGTAATCGACTCTGTTGCTGCTTTAACACCAAAAGCAGAAATTGAAGGTGAAATGGGAGATTCTAAAATGGGTCTACACGCAAGATTGATGTCTCAAGCATTAAGAAAACTTACAGCAACTATCAACAGAACAAAATGTACGGTAATTTTCATCAACCAATTGAGAGAAAAAATCGGTGTAATGTTCGGAAACCCAGAAACAACCACCGGTGGTAACGCTTTGAAATTCTACGCTTCTGTAAGAGTAGACATCAGAAAAGCATCTGCACCAATCAAAAATGGTGACGAAGCTGTTGGTAGCCGTGTAAAAGTAAAAATCGTTAAAAACAAAGTTGCGCCTCCTTTCAAACAGGCAGAATTCGACATTATGTATGGAGAAGGAGTTTCTAAAGTAGGCGAAATTTTGGATACAGCGGTAGACATGGGAATCGTGAAAAAAAGTGGTTCTTGGTTTAGCTACGAAGATTCTAAATTGGGACAAGGTAGAGATTCTGTAAAAGAAGTACTGAGAGACAACCCAGAACTAGCAGAAGAACTTGAAAACAAAGTGAAAGAAGAGATTGCGAATAAGAAAGCGTAATTCTTTTTCTTAAAACATAAAAAGACAGCTTATTGAGCTGTCTTTTTTTTATTAACAGCAACACAATTTTAAGATCTAAAACGTAAATAATTATGAATACTTTCAAGCTAAAAAAAATCTTATTATCCTTTTTTGGAGTTTTCCTATTACAATAGGGATAAAAGTGGAAATCACACAGAAAGTGTTCGCAAAAGAAAAGCCTGGAGGAATTGCAGCGAATAACCAAAAAAGAATGAGCTGAAAAAGTAATAATAGGATGAAATCGCCCATAAAAAATGTCAAATTGTCACATTATTTTAAACGGTATTTTTTTTGAGAAAACAGACTTAGAAATAACTAAAAAATATACATATGAAAGGAAATATTAACGTATCGGTAGAAAACATCTTTCCATTAATCAAGAAATTTTTATACAGCGATCACGAAATATTTTTAAGAGAATTAATCTCTAATGCAACAGATGCAACTTTAAAATTAAAGCATTTAACGTCCATCGGTGAAGCCAAAGTAGAATACGGAAACCCGAAAATTGAGGTTAAAATCGACAAAGAAAACAAGAAACTTCACATCATAGACCAAGGTTTGGGAATGACAGCCGAAGAAGTTGAAAAATACATTAATCAAGTTGCTTTTTCGGGTGCTGAAGAATTTTTAGAAAAGTATAAAGATTCTGCAAAAGATTCAGGTATTATTGGGCATTTCGGGCTTGGTTTTTATTCAGCTTTTATGGTGGCAGAGAAAGTTGAAATTATTTCTAAATCTTACAAAGATGAACCTGCCGTTCATTGGATTTGCGACGGAAGTCCGGAATTCACTTTAGAATCTGCAGAAAAAACAGATAGAGGAACAGAAATTATTCTTCACATTGCAGAAGATTCAACAGAATTTTTAGAAGAAGGAAGAATCCGCGAATTGTTGACGAAATACAACAAATTTATGCCGGTTCCTATTAAATTCGGAACTAAAACGGAAACACTTCCTTTACCAGAAGGCGCTGCAGAAGATGCCGTTGCAGAAACTGTAGAAGTTGATAACATCGTAAATAACCCTACTCCAGCTTGGACGAAAGCGCCAAGCGAATTGAAAGACGAAGATTACAAAGCTTTTTACCACGAGTTGTACCCAATGCAATTCGAGGAGCCGTTATTTAACATTCACTTAAATGTAGATTATCCGTTCAATTTAACAGGAATTTTATACTTCCCAAAACTGAGCAACAATTTAAATATTGAAAAAGATAAAATCCAACTGTACCAAAACCAGGTTTTTGTAACCGATGAAGTAAAAGGTATTGTTCCAGATTTCTTGATGTTGTTGAGAGGTGTAATTGATTCTCCGGACATTCCGTTGAACGTTTCCCGTTCTTATCTGCAAGCCGATGGTGCTGTGAAGAAAATTTCTTCTTACATCACGAAAAAAGTTGCCGACAAAATGGTTTCTTTAATCAACGAAAACCGTGAAGATTACGACAAAAAATGGAATGACATTAAAATCGTTATCGAATACGGAATGATTTCTGAAGAAAAATTCTTCGAAAAATCTGACAAATTTGCGCTTTACCCAACAACCGACAACAAGTATTTCCTTTGGAATGAATTGGAAGAAAAGATTAAGCCTAACCAAACCGACAAAGACGGAAACTTGGTGATTCTTTATGCAACAAACGCAGATGAGCAACATTCTTACATTCAATCTGCGAAAGATAAAGGATATGAAGTTTTGATTCTTGATTCTCCGATTGTTCCGCATTTAATTCAAAAATTAGAAACTTCTAAAGAGAAAATTTCTTTTGCAAGAGTAGATGCAGACCACATCAACAATTTAATTAAGAAAGACGAACCTATCATTTCTAAATTAAATGAAACCGAAAAAGAATCGTTAAAGAAAAACGTTGAGGAATCTATTAACGACACGAAATTTACCGTTCAATTGGAAGATTTAGACAGTTCTGATGCGCCATTCACGATTACTCAGCCAGAGTTTATGAGAAGAATGAAAGATATGCAAGCAACCGGCGGTGGCGGAATGTTCGGAATGGGCGGCTTCCCTGAAATGTACAATTTGGTGGTGAATTCGAACAGTGATTTTGCTTCAAAAATTTTAGCTACAGAAAATGCAGAAGAAAAATCTGCTCAAATTAAATATGCTTTAGATTTAGCAAAACTTTCTCAAAATTTGTTGAAAGGAAAAGAGCTTACAGACTTTATCCAAAGAAGTTATAAGCAATTGGAAAAATAATTCAGCTTATTTATATTGAGTTTCGGGCGCGCCTTCGGCGCGCCCGAAACTCTTCCAATCATCAGCGGCGGCGGCGAAGCCGCCGCTGATGATTGATACTAAAAATCTACTTCAACAACCCTTCAACGGCTTTTACAACATCATTCGGTTTTTCTTTTGTCGCTTCCAAATGGTCTAGTGAAAATTCAAAAAAAGTTTTTGGTTCTGAAGCGTTTTTAAACACCTCTTCACCTTGCGAAAACGGAACAGTTTTATCATTTTTACTATAAATAAACAGTTTTGGTAAACCTTCCGTAGACTTAATATCTTCTTTTGCGGCATACACTCCAGAAAGCATTTTTTCAATAAAATCTTTAAATTGAGGGGCAAAAGTTGTCGCAATATCTGGCAAAGACGACATTCCACCATCGAGAATTAACCCTTGAATTTTCGCTTTATTATCTTTTGCTAAATGGGTTGCAATTTGAGAACCTAAAGAAGCTCCATAAAGTAAAACTTTGGTGTTTTTAATCTCCTTTCGTTCCAACATAAGGTCCAAAAATTTTTGTCCGTCTTGCGCTACATTTTGATGTGTTGGTTTTCCTGTTGATTTTCCGTAACCTCTGAAATCTATCATCGTAACTTGAAAACCGCTTTCCACCAAAGGTTTTACCATAAAAACATAAGAAGAAACATTTCCTCCCGCACCATGAAAAAACAAAATAGTGGCTTTAGGTTTTGAAGTACCTGGTTGTAAGAAGATTCCTGTAATCGTGTCTTGCTCTACGGGAATTGAGAAGCTTTCGTATTTTAAATCAATGGGTTTGTATTCTTTTTTAGGCTGATAAAATTTATCATCCATTTGAGCATAAGAAACCTGACCGAAAATAATGAATAAAAAGATTAAAAGAGCATTTGCTTTCATGATATTTGTTTTTAATTATGAAGCAAATATAGCTGTAGAAAAGACTTTCAATCAAAACTAAATCACCGAACCGTTAGTTTCCACTACTGAATGGTAACTTTTTATCTTTCAATTTTAGAATAGAATTTCTACAACTCTTCCAAAGGATTCCAAAACAGATTTTTAAAGTTTTTAATTCTAAAATTTTCCACCTCAATGCCTTCCTTTTCTAATCTTTCCTGAAATTCGGGCACAGACAAAGTTCCAGAGCTAGAAATCACACGATGCGCCGGAACATCTTTTGGACAGCCTCCCATCGCTTTCCCAACATGTCGAGAATGATTCGGGAAACCAACCGCTTTTGCAATCGCTCCGTACGAAGAGACTCTTCCTTTCGGAATTAATTTTGAAATTTCCCACACCTGCTTTTTAAAAAGTTCGTTCATAATATGTTTTGCATCATTTTTGAATAGTAATAACAAAATTAAAGGTATGAAAAAATCTTTTTTTAAATTTTTAAATAAAATCAATAAGAAAGTTTTACCAAAACTAAGCGATAAAGACCCGATGAAATTTACAAAGTTTCAAAAAGGAATTTTGGCTTATAGGTATTTTGTTTTGATTAATTCTTTGGATTGAGGTTTCCCACAGATTTCACTGATTTACACAGATTTTTTAAAATATATCTCAATAATCTGCAACAAAATCAATGTTTTGATTTTTAAAATTATTTAGAATCTTGCTTAAATTTTTAAAAACTTAATATTAAAAAAAAGTGGCATTAAATTTTAGAAATCCACTTCCTACAAAACTCATACAAAGGTTTTTCAATAAAAAGATAAATAACAATCGAGCAAATCCAAAGCAAAATAAAGTTTTTATCGGGTAAATACACGTAAGATTTCAGTTTCATGTTGAAATAACTTAGATGAATCAGATAGAAAACAAAGGATGCATTTCCGAGCAAAATGAAAAATTTAGTGGATAGAACTTTCGACACCCATGTTTTTTCAGACATCAATCCCCAAAAGAAAACAACGATTGCCATTGGTAAAAACAACTCGTGAATAAGCCTTCCTTCCCATCTTTCTACACCGTGAACGAAATTATTTCTTGCAAAAAATCGGATGGCAAAAATTAATATGAGAATAGCAATTCCACCCCAAAGAGTTGGTTTTTTAATTTGGGTTAAAAACTGTTTTCCTTTTTCCTTTTTCATCCAAAAAGCAAGCAACATTCCGAAGAAAAATTCTAAACTACGCCCGAAAAAAGTACTTCCTACCATAAATTGTAGCGGATATAAAAAGCCTTTCGCACTGAGTTTAAAATCATGCAAACCAAAACCAACTCCCCATCCTAAAAAGAAGAATGCTGCTAAAAATAAAATGCAATATTTCCAACTTTTTTTGAGCAATAAAAATAAGAGCGGAGAAAGCAGGTAAAAGAAAAATTCTACTGTCAATGACCACGCCTGAACAATCCCAGAAACAGAATATTTTTCAAACAAAGAATAGAGAAGCGAATATTGTAAAAAGTAAGTATCAACGCCTTTTGAATAAGCTGTATCGAGAAAATAACAAGTCAATAAAATCCAATACAACGGAAAAATTCTGGCAATACGAAGAAGAATATATTTTAAGTAAGATTTCCCTGATTCTAACGGTTTTTCTTCATAACGATACGCCAACAAAAATCCGCTCAAAACAAAGAAAATGGTCACTCCAATGTGCCATTCGCTAATGAACCTCATCACTTCAAAAGGCAAATCGTTGCGCCAATATTTTCGATTATGATAGACAAAAACCATAATGGCG
The DNA here is from genome assembly GCF_057180445.1 of Chryseobacterium sp. HNCC26DJ239. Taxonomy (NCBI): domain Bacteria; kingdom Pseudomonadati; phylum Bacteroidota; class Flavobacteriia; order Flavobacteriales; family Weeksellaceae; genus Chryseobacterium; species Chryseobacterium sp. HNCC26DJ239. The sequence continues at coordinate 223,080 of NZ_JBXUGJ010000003.1, read as the reverse complement.
GCAATGGCGCGCATTCCCGTTAAGGCATCGAATTTATTTTTCTGAAGAGTTTCCAAGTATTAAATAATTAAGTTTTAGTTAATTTAACAGCAAAAGAAACAAAGATTTTCTCATGTTTAAAGTACTTCAAAAGTTTACAAAAACAAAAAAATTGAATAATCACATTTTGCAAACTTTTGAAGCGCTATATTTTCAATAATTTCTATTGAACCTTTTACGGTTAAATAAACTTACTAAATACAAAAAAAGGCTTAGTAAATAAGCCTTTTAAATATAATTAAATTTTAATTGTAAAATTTAGTTTTCAAGGATGTAAGAGAACATCAATGGTGCACAAATCGTAGCATCACTTTCAACGATAAATTTAGGTGTTGTAATATCTAGTTTACCCCAAGTAATTTTCTCGTTCGGAACTGCTCCAGAGTATGACCCGTAAGAAGTTGTAGAATCTGAAATTTGGCAGAAATAAGACCAGAACGGAATGTCGTGCATTTCCATATCCTGATACAGCATTGGAACCACACAAATTGGGAAATCTCCTGCGATACCTCCACCAATTTGGAAGAATCCTACTCCTTTTCCGCCACAGTTTTTAGTGTACCAGTCTGCTAAATACGTCATGTATTCGATACCCGATTTCATTGTAGTTGCTTTCAACTCACCTTTAATGCAGTAAGATGCGAAAATATTCCCCATTGTAGAATCTTCCCATCCTGGAACTACGATTGGCAAATTAGCTTCAGCAGCAGCAATCATCCAAGAATTTTCTCTTGGAATTTCGTAGTACTGCTCCAACACTCCAGAAAGAATCATTTTGTACATATATTCGTGCGGGAAATATCTTTCTCCTTTTGCTTCAGCATCTTTCCAGATTTCTACGATGTGCTTCTGCAATCTTCTGAAAGCTTCTTCTTCAGGAATACAAGTATCTGTAACTCTATTTAAACCTCTTTCAAGCAAATCCCATTCTTCTTGTGGAGTCAAATCTCTGTAATGAGGCACTCTTTCGTAGTGAGAATGTGCTACAAGATTCATTAAATCTTCTTCAAGGTTTGCACCAGTACAAGAAATGAAATCTACTTTTCCTTGGCGAATCATTTCAGCTAAAATTTTCCCCAATTCTGCTGTAGACATTGCTCCAGCAAGGGTAATCATCATTTTACCACCATCTTTAAGGTGTGCTACATATCCTTTAGAAGCATCTACCAAAGCAGCTGCGTTGAAGTGCAAATAGTATTTTTCGATAAACTCGGTAATCGGTTTGCTCATTTTTATAATTTTTGCAAAGATAAAACTAAAAACGGAAAGTTACTGCAGCACTTAAAGAAACTCTCTGTAACCCTTCTTTTTCTTCATCATCAAACTCGTAGGTAACACCATCAAACTTCATTTTATTAAGTGTTCCACCAGAAAGACCAAGTTTAGGACCTATAAAAAGATTTTGATTAATTTGGTATTGATAAGCAGCATCCAATTCTGCACCAAGAGTACCTCCTGTTCCCTCAATACCGTTTGTTGTAGTATTGTAAGACATATATCCTAATGACACATTTAGTAATAATTTATGTCTTGTTTCTTCTGTTAGGTTTGAAACAACTAAAGCTGGGCCTATATAAGTAATATTATCCTTTGTTCTTAAACCCATTGAAATTGAATTGCCAAAACCATTATTTACTACGTAATTTGTAGTACTAGATGCACTATAAACAGAAAACTTCGCACCAAGTCCTATAGCTCCTTTAATAATATAAGCAGCTGAAATATCGAAATTTGTCCCGCTCTTAAGGTTGCGGATATACTCTCTTTCTTGAGACGAAATTCCGTCTGGCATTTTTGCGGTTCTCCATCCAAAACCAAAAGATGGAGTGACAATAATTTTTTGGGAAAATGCGACAGTAGAGGCTCCCAAAAGAGTTAACATTAAAAATTTTCTAATCATTGTTTTAATTTAAGGTCTGCAAAAATAGCATTTTTCCTAAAATAGAGAATTAACAATAGATTAATATTTGAATCTTCTGTTTTCTTTTTTGTCTGAAAGTTTCTTCTTAGAATCTAGCCTTTTTTGAACTTTTGCCTTTGAAGGTTTTGTTTTAAGTCTTTTCTTAGGCATGATTAACGAAATATTAACCAATTCTAAAATTTTCTCAGTCGCTATTTTTTTATTCTGAAACTGAGTTCTGCTTTCTGAAACCGTCAATTGTAAAATTCCTTCGGAATTGATTCTGTTTTTTAATTTATTTTGAATTAAAATTTTCTCTTCCTCATTTAAAAACTGAGAATCTTCAACTTTCCAGAGTACAGTGACCGAAGTTTCAACTTTGTTCACGTTTTGTCCGCCCGCTCCGGTAGAACGAGAGGTTTTGTAAGACAGTTCTGTGGTAAAGTTTTTCATTAATTTAAAAATTCTCGATAAATAATTTTGATTTCTTTCGTATAAAGCTAATTTCACCCTGTACAAAAGTAATATCACCTTGATGATTTCCAGAAGATTTTGTTTTAAAAAAAGCAGTTCTTTTGTTAGAATCTACAATTACAGAATCTCCAGAATCTATAAATGTTGAACAGACATTCACATAGACTTCTGCATCACCATAATTAACAGCGTATGGAAAATATTTTTCGCCTTGTTTAGGATTAAAAACTTGAATATTACATTTAAAATCTTTTAAATGAATAACCGAAAAACAATGATTATTTGAGAAATCAATATAATCTACAGTACCTTTTAATACAAAATCATTTTTTAATAGAATACTATCTTTTTTATATTCTTCATTTCCCCACTTTTGTATTTGATAAACCATCAATACAAACAAAATGAGAAGTAATAAAATCCTAACAAAATCTTTCATATAAAGATATTTTACATAAATAACTCAAATGAATCAACGGTTTTCAATCATCTTTTTCAATTCCAAGCGATTTACTTTTCCGTTTGGCGTTCTCGGAATTTCATTCACAAAAATAATTTCTTTAGGCTTGTGAAACGCTTTTTCAAATTTGATATTTGATATATAATATTTAATATTTTCTAAATCTTGAATTTTAAATCTTGAATTTTCAATTACCAAAACCAGTTTTTCTCCCAAAACTTCATCTTTCAATCCTAAAAAAACAACTTCGTTAGTAATTTCCTTTTTCACCAAAGCTTCCAATTGTTCAGGGAAAATTTTGGCTCCTCCAGAATTAATAACGTTGTCTATTCTTCCTAAAAATCTAAATTTTCTGTTGTTACACTGAGCGTAGTCTAAGTGCGTAATTTCAACTAAATCGTTCGTTTGTAAAACTTCAGTATTCAATTTTGGAGCGAAAATTTTAAGACAGCCTCGTTCATCCAATGAAATTTCAACATTTTTAAAAGCCGTAAAATATTCATCAGAATGGGGGTAAATTTCTTTTAAGGCAATGTGAGAAAGCGTTTCAGACATTCCGTAAGTCTCGTAGATTTTAGTTTGCGCGTTATTATGCTTAAGAGTTTGTGTGATTTTTACTTTTAAAGATTCTGAAACGGCAGCTCCACCGATAATTAAATTTCTAATGAGATGTATCTTATCTAAAGAATTTTCAACCTGCAAAGGCGTCATTGCACAAAAATCAATTATATCATTTACGTTTTCAAGAGGTTTTAAAGACGGATTTTCAACAATCAATTGTAAATTTCTTTCAATTGAACGAACAACCATCATTTTTCCGGAAATATATTCTATCGGCAAGCAAATAAGTGCTTTATCTCCTGTTTTTAAAGATAAAAAATCGCAGGTCATTTTTGCAGAATGAAGCATTTTCTCTTTTTCAATCTCAAAAACTTTTGGAACTCCGGTAGAACCGGAAGTTTGAACTTTCACCATTTTTGAATCTGAAAACCATTCTTCTGAAAAATTTTTCACTTTATTTTCAAAATCATTTTCGGGCAATAAGTTACTCAAATTGAGATTTTTAAAGTCTATAATCATAATTTCATCTGCTAAACGAGAAAGTAAATTTAAAAAAAACTTTAAAATTACTTGCAAATAATTAAAAAAGCTGTAAATTTGCACCACTTAAACAAACAGACTCATGGTGTAGCGGTAACACTACTGATTTTGGTTCAGTCATCTGGGGTTCGAATCCCTGTGAGTCTACAAAAACCACTCTTTTGCAAGAGTGGTTTTTTGTTTATGTAAAGTTAATTACTTTTTTTTTGATAAAATATTTTTAATGATAGGTTCAAGATTTGTAGGTAAATCTGCATCTTTAATTTGAAATTCCTTCACATTCATTTCTTTCAACCAATTTTCCCAATATACCTTAATCACATCACCTTCAAAAGGACTGCTCTTTTGCGGATTAACTCCCAAAACAATTACTTCCAAATTATCCAAACCTTCATTTGCTTTTATAAAACCGAAGTTTTCATGTTCAATCTTATTTTTAAAATCAGACTTGTTCAATTTAATTGATTTTACCAATTCGGGAGTAAGATATGAAGTCTTATGATCTTCAGAAAATTTGGAATCTTTATGAAACATATAACCGTCTGTTAAAATAAATAAGACGTTTCTATGTTTATCTTTTATGCAATAATCATTAACTTTATTTTTGAAAAATCCCCAAATATCGGAACCTATATAATTTTTATCTTGAATCGCAGACTGATAAATTTTTGATGGAAGCTCTGAATATTTTTCATCAACTATTTTTATATTTTCTTTAGAAGTATTTTTATCAAACGAAACCTTAAGTTGTTTTGCCAAATCATTAATTTGGGAATCTGAAGGTTCAGGATTAAAAAATATCTGCATTTGATCATCAAGTTGAATAACTTTTTTACTTTTCAAATGATTTATAAACCCTGTCTTTATCGCTTTAATATATTCTAAATCTCTTTGATAATATTCCATTGAAGGATTTGGATATTTTTCAGGATCAATTCTGTCTGAAAGATCAATCATAATACTCACGTTAAGATTTTTACTATATCTTGATAAGTCTGAAATTTCAGGTTTTTCATCGTTCTTACCTTCTTCAGCCTTCTTATCATGGTTATTGTTATTGTTTTTACTTGATGTGGGTTTAATAATTCTGTCTCTGCTTAAGGTTTTAGTTTGCGTGAAGACTTCTGGTTCGGTTTCTTCAGGTATTTCTTTTTGCTTTTGTCTGATAAAAACTAGGAAAAGGAATAGCAAACCAGCGATAATATCAATTGGAATCCAAATACTTTTTAGATTGAAATGAATTGGAAAAACAGGATTAAATAATATGCAAATAATTCCAAAAACAGCTACCCAATGATATTCTTTTTGCCTTGCGAAATAATACACAACAATTCCAGCTACAGTAAAAATTACAATTCTAAGAAATGTATAATACAATAATGGAAGAGGCAGAATAGCGATGAAGCAACATATTGCTGTAAAGATGAAAAGCTGTTTCATGATAGTTTAGTTTTAAATTTGCAGTCATTTCATCGCACGCTCACCTTATAAACAAAGCCTTCCACGTTAGAATCATAGACTCTTATTTTGTACCAATCTCCTTTTTCAGAAAGCAAAATCAGTTTGGTATTCTTTTTCACCTTTTTTAAGACGGGAAATTCTTTACCTGCTCCTTTTCTAATATTTACAGTTTGATACACTACATAAAGTAAATTTTCATCATAAAGAAAATCACCAGATTTATATTGATAAACGGCCGTTTTCTTTTTAGCTGAGTAAAATGTTGTGGGAGTACTAAAATTGGAAGTCTTAGATTTCGATGATGTACTTTTTCTTTTTTTAGAAGAATAATAATTGTATGTAGAAGAACTTCTTCCCGACGAACTTCCACTACACACACCACAAGTTCCGCCAGAACCGCAATGGCCACATCTTGAGCAATTAGAACAAGCAGTACAATATGCAGAACCTGTACATCTCCCGTTATGACCGTTTTTATCTGGTTTTGAAAAAGAGAAAAACGATAATGCAAGCAAGACTATTCCAGAAATTAGAAGTATGAGATTTTTCATTTAATTATAATTTTCAATGGTTTGATGAAGTTCATTTCTATGGTTATAAATCTCGTCGAGAGAATCAAGATTAATTCTTTCGCCTGAATCTTTTCCGTTGTGGAAGAGTTCTATTAATTTCCTACTTGCCCCAAAATGAAACCTACAAATTGGTTTTCTGTTATTATCATCTAGTAAAATTCCAAAGTATGACTGAGTATCTCTGTAAGCAATTCTTTCTGCCGGAATTTTTTCTCTCAATATTGCCTTCACAATTTGAAAAGCTTCTAATTCTTCTTCAGTCGTTACAACTTTAGGTGCATCATTATTGTCATCAATATTTGCTGTTGTGGGAATGTTTTTTTCCGTTTCTATATTATCATTAATTACCAATGCAGATTTTAATCTTGAGCTTATCGATTCAGAAATAGAAATATTTAAAGCTCTTTTAGTGTATTCTTTAAAACCAACCATTCTACTTGCAATAAGAGGTCTTTCAAAAAAACGACTTACCAACATTTTGACTAATTCGTCTGATGGATTTTCAATTTCCTTTTTAAATTCTTTTCTAATCGCTTTAATGTATTTCAAAGCTTCTGCAGAGTCTAAAATAGACTCAAGATTATATCCAGATTTGGTAAAACTTTCCAGAACTTTTATTGAATTGTCTTTCAAATCGTCTAAATTAATAGTGAGAAATGGCTTCTCATCCATTATATTAGGTTTCTCCAAATCTGTGTAAAAATTATAGGTAATTCCGTTGGTAAGAACACCAAATCTAGCCTTTGAAACATGATAATAACGATGAAGCTGAGAATTATGGGCGTCTGCATTTTCTTTCCAGTTCTTACATTCAATAATAAGAATATGCTCATCGTCTTTTTTGATAACAAAATCTACTTTTTCACCTTTCTTGGTTCCTATATCTGCTATAAATTCGGGAATAACTTCAGTCGGATTAAAAATATCATATCCTAAAATCTGAATAAAAGGCATTACAAAAGCGGTTTTGGTAGCTTCTTCTGTTTGTATCTGATCTTTGAGACCATTTACACGCTGGTGCAGCTGTTCTAGTTTAAGTTTGAGTTCCATGGTTTTTAGTTTGTTTCGTCAATAGTTTCAGCAGTTGGAGCGTAATTTTTCACGGAAGAAATTCCGTTTTCCATTCCTTGTTTTGTAGAATACAATTGGCTTTTACCAATGATTTCGCCATTCCCAGCTTTCAGAACAAAATAATCTTTCTCATTTGTTGAAATCCTTCTTTCATACCTAGAATCTATCTGTGAATTGGTTTTTACAGATTCAATCCCGTTTTTGCAACCTGCTTTCTGAACATAACCTTCACTTGTTAAGATTATTTCTCCATTGCTTGCTTTTAGATTAAATTGATATTCTCCGTCTTTTCTTTTCGTGATGATGAATTTTCCCATAGTTATTATTTTTAATTTTTACACCCATTCTTTTCACAAGTGATTTTAGAATTAGTATTTGTCCAATGATCCGAATGAACAGTTGTATCTGTTCCACATCCTGTTGTTCCTCCTTTTTGTCCTTTATGAACAATTCCTGTTGGTTTATGCTCTATAGCCATAGTAATATTATTTTTATTGTTTAACATTCCAAAAATATAAAACACTGAAAATCATTCCTTACGGAAAACCGTAAAACACAATTTCAAAATAAAAAACCCTTTCAGATATTTCTAAAAGGGTAAATATTTTTAAAGATGATCATCAAATTATTCCAAGATCTTTGCAAATCACAATCATTTCTATGTTGTTTTTTGCATGAAGATAATCTCGCAATTCATTCAAGCGCTTTTCAATAGAGCTTCTGCTACAAGGTTGTATTTTATTTTCCTTAAAATGCGCTTCTATTTCAATTTGGGAAAAACCTTGCGAAAGAAGTTTGAGTAGAGATGTGTCGTAATCTTTAAATTCAAAAGAATAATTGCGCATAGAATTAAGGATTTCTTGCGGAATTACTGTCTCTCCTTTGTAAACCTTTTTCATGGTGTTTTTCAACACTTTACCATCATTTCTGCCTTTACTTACAAAACCATTGATATTATATTTCTTATAAAGTTCTTCAATTATTTTAGGTTTATTTTCAATTGAAAAAACTAAAATTTTTAAAAGAGGTTGCAGCTCTCTCGCTTTTTCAATCAATTCTTGACCAGAATTTAGGTTTTGTTTTGTATAATCTGCATCAAAAGACAAATCTGTGATCAATAAATCATAAGGTTCTTTGTCTTCCAGCGCTTTATTTAATCGTTGTAAGGCTTCATCGCAATAACTTACAAATTCAAAATCCTGAATCTGCATCTCTGTTAAAGTATTGATGACGCCTAAATTTCTTATTTCATGGTCTTCGGCAATTAGAATTTTTTTAAACATATTTCGAATGTTTTGGAACTGTAATTTGAATAATTAATCCACCCTTTGGATTTTCTTCAAAAGTAATATCTCCGTCTATTGAAGCAATACGGTTTTCCGTATTTCGAAGCCCTGTTCCTTTTTTAATTTCTAAATCTTTGATACCAACGCCGTTATCGGTATATTTTATGCGTAAATAATCTTGATTTTTCTCAAATTTAAGAGATGCTAATTTTGCCAGGCTGTGCTTTTTCATATTCACCAAAATCTCGCGAACAATGTAGTAAAGCTCCGATTGTGTTTCTGCAGACACGTTTTCCCAAAAACCCTCATAATATTCAACTGGCAAAACTCTTTGATTTTCTGAGGAATATGAATTAATCATTTTCTGAAATCTAGAATAAAAATCTTTTTCTACGAGCTCATCTTGAGCAATATCCCTTGATTCTTCGTACATTTTTTCGATTCGGTTTAGTACTTTTTCTTTATCTAAATCAGGCTGATTCTGAATTTCTATCATAGTATGATACAGCCCATTCGCAACCACATCATGCACTTTTTTGGAGTATTTTAGCTCTGTGTTTTTTACTTCGATGAGTTTTTCTTGCTCCATCCGAATTTTCCTTCTCCTGTATAAAACAAGACCAATAAGCAGAATAAACAACAAAACCATTACAATAATTTTATTTTGCAAGATTCTCACATCTTTCTCCGCATTTTGAGTATTGATTTTTTCTACATCAAACCTCACTAATGCAAATTGATTTTTGTCTCTGTTTCTAGCATCTTGTAAACTATCATTAATGGAATTGTAAAGAGTAAAGTTCTTATAATAACTTTCTGGTTCTAAAGAAATAATTCTCTGAAGCGCAGTAATTCTATCTTGAGCACTACGATTTTCTGTAGCTATTTTATACATTTCTTTAGCAAAAGACAGTGATAAGTTTTTGTCTTTTGCTAAATAATATGTTGATAAGGTTTCATAGCTAGAATTTAATCCTTGTTTATCATTATCAGCTTTTCTGATTTCTAAAGCTTTGTATAATTCCGGTAAAGGATTGTAGTTTTTGCTGTTTAAGTATTTAGCTTTGGCATAATTGTTTAAAGCTCTAGAATAATTATAACTGCTATCTGCTAATTTTGCTTTTTCTAAATAAGTTATTGCTAAATTGAGTTTGCCGGAAGTAATTAAGACATCACCAATATTATTATAGCAAACGTATTTATCTTCCTTTTCATCCACATATTTTAGCGCTTTTAAATAAAAATTATAGGCATCATTAAAATTTTTTAGGTAATTAGATGAAATTGCTAAGTTGTTATAATTTGTTGCAAGTCTGCATTTAAAAACACTATCTTTTACTTTTCTAAGGTATTTATTTGCTTCAAGTGAAGATTCAATACTTCCATAAAAATCACCATTATCACTTTGAATTAAAGCCATATTAATCAAAGAATTACCAACTCCTAAAGAATCATTAGTTTTTATATATTCATTCTTTGCTAAATTGTAATAATAAAAAGCAGAATCTTTACTTTTAGCTTCTCTATAAATTCTTGCTTTTTTATAATAATCATTATCGGGTGTTCCTATTTCTTTTTTCTTGCACGAAAACAGAAATAAAAACAAAATTAATAGCGATAATATTTTCATAGTTTAGTTTTCTACAAAATAACAAAAAAAGAGTAGATTAGCTCTACTCTTTAAAAATTATGGTTGCGAAAACGGCGGTGGCGGCAATTGTCCTGTGTTTCCACCAACAGGACCACCTCCTTCATATCCAGTATCTGTTCCATCGCCGGAATCCGTTGTAAGTGTCGTTACTTGTCCGTTACTATCATTTGCTGATGTTGCTGTGTTTTGATTTCCAAATGCTAAACCTAATAGCAATAAAATAATTTGTATCATTTTTTTCAAAAAATTTAAATGTTAAAGCATTCGTGTTCTTCCTTGCGAAGCAGATCACAAGTAGTTTTACACGTTAAAAAAATTAGAAGCGCTTCTTAAATTTTTTGGGAAGTAACCTTCAAAAACGGAAGAGAAACATCTGCTTCCCAACCCAGAGTTTTCTTCCGTTTTATCAGGTGATTTTAGAAATCAGTTTTGTAAATTTGTTTTTATAATGTTTTGTTTATCATTGATTTCTTTTACAAATTTCGAGTTTACACGTCCAAATTCCTAGACAGAGAATAGACACGAAATAGACATTTAAAATGGTTTATTTACGGAAAACCGTAATGTTTTAGACAAGGTTTTGTCTAACTTAGACAGGGGGATTAATTCTTCAAAGAAAACTTATGTATGAAAAGAAGAAAATATTAGTAGAAAGTGCGTTTGAGCAGGCAAAAAAAGAGCTAAAAAAAGAGAACGCATCAAAAAATTATGTCGCAGAATATCTTAATGCGCATTTCGAAAATGTATTTGGCTCTGCTAAAACAGAGAAAATGTTTGAAAGATATTACACCGATCTTGTACAAAAGAACATTGATCGATATATCGACGAGATCACTTTAGACCAGCTCAGTAAATACATCGGTTACAAAAACTATGACGATTTCTGTGAAAATGGAAAGTCTACTGAGTTTAATGAAAGCTCCGGCTTTACAACCGTAAATGTAAACATCGATGAGAAAGGCAATTCAGAAAAAAGGGAATCTAAGTTTATCATTAATATCACAACCAATCCTATATTCAAATTACAAGAATTTTTCGCAAAGCAAAGCAACATTGGTATTATTGGAGCCCTGTTTATAGCAGGCATTCTAGGAAATAAGTATATTATTAATAAAAAAGAAGAAAATTCTCTTGCACAGCCTCTTTTAGCTGAAAGCCAAGCAACTAAAACTGATTTTGGAATAGAAAAAAAAGAAACTTTAGAACCCAACATTCAATTTGTATCGCAAGAAAATAATAATGATAAAGAAATTATCCGAATAAAATCCCAAGAAAACCAGTGTATGTTTTGGGATGGGCAAAAATATATACCCGAAAATTGCAACTCTACGCAACAGAGAATGGTTGCGCTGGATTTGAAATTGGTCGATAATTTCAAAAAAATAACAACACCTGATACAATTACTGAAAAATCAATTCAAAAAATTTGGTACTCTAAATCTAACAACAAAATAGAGTTTTTCACAAGTGACGGAGAAAATCCTGAAAACGGGAAAGAACTAAAACATGTAACGAAATATATCTGGACAAAATATATTTTTAATAAAATATATTCAGATTAAAATACAACTTGATTAATTTACAATGCGATTGATTTAATTTTCACTTAAACTCTTTTGGAATCTCGATATTATTTTGCTTCATATAATCCAAAAGCTCTAAGTACTTTTCTTCATAATCATCTCCTCCACATTTGTGCGATATGCTGCAAATATCTGACGGTTTAATATCTAGAATTTCTGAAATTTTGGTAAGAATTTCAAGATTCATTTTAACTTTAGAATTTTCTATATCAGAATATGCTTTTTGAGAAATTCCCATCTCAAAAGCCATATATTCTTGTGTATAATCTTTGTCTCTGCGTATTTTTCTGATGCTTTGTCCACAAATTTTCATCCTGTAATGTTTTTAGAAGTTTACGGTATATTTTAGAAGTTTACCGAATAGCTTACAACAAAGGTAGTCAATACCTTTGTCAAAACATTATTACTCAACATGATATTTATGTATAAACTTTAAAATATTCACTTTTTATTGTTTTACTAAATATCAGTCTGGTCAATACTTAATACTTATGGAGACGCAAAAATTTAATTATGACAATTCAATCGTCAGAGCATTTCTCTATGCAACGATTGCATTTGGACTGGTAGGATTTTTATTGGGTTTAACAGCTGCCTTAATGCTTTTCTACCCAGAATTACCTGAATTTCTTTTCGGAACTGATGATACTACGATAAAAAGTTTAGCATCGGGAAATATTCAAGGTTTAATAAATACTCAAGGAGCTTTAGGATTCGGGAGAATTAGAATGCTTCACACCAGTGCCGTAATTTTTGCTTTCGTATGTAACTCATTTTTCTGCGGCGCATACTACTCTATGCAGAGACTTCTAAAAACCAGAATGTACAGCGATACTTTATCTTGGATTCATTTCTGGACATGGCAAATTATGATTGTAAGTGTGGTAATTACTTTCCTTATGGGGATCAACACTTCTAAAGAATATGCTGAACACGAGTGGCCAATCGATATTTTAATTACGATTTCTTGGGTAGTTTTCGGAATAAATATGTTCGGAACTATCGCTAAGAGAAGAGTAAGACATTTATATGTAGCCATTTGGTTTTTCATGGGAACTTGGCTTGCTGTGGCAATGCTACACATATTCAACAATCTTGAAGTTCCTTTATCATTCACTTCTTGGAAATCATATTCTATCTATGCAGGTGCAAAAGATGCATTGGTACAGTGGTGGTACGGTCACAATGCAGTGGCATTCGTATTAACAACTCCGGTTCTTGGTTTAATGTATTATTTCTTACCAAAAGCGGCAGACAGACCTGTATTTTCATACAAATTATCAATCATACACTTCTGGTCTTTAATCTTCGTATATCTTTGGGCAGGACCACACCACTTGCAGTACACCGCATTACCAGCTTGGGCACAAGCAGTGGGAACAGGTTTCTCGATTATGCTGATTGCACCATCTTGGGGAGGAATGCTGAACGGGCTTCTTACTTTAAGAGGAGCTTGGGATAAAGTAAGAGAAAACCCAATCTTAAAATTCTTCGTGGTAGCCGTTACTTGTTATGGTATGGCAACTTTTGAAGGACCTCTTTTAGCAACAAAATCATTAAATAAAATTGGGCACTACACAGACTGGGTTATTGGGCACGTACACATCGGAGCTTTAGGATGGAACGGTTTCATGGCTTTCGGAATTGTATATTACTTGATTCCTGTAATGTGGAGAACGCCACTTTGGTCTAAAAAATTAGCCAACTGGCATTTCTGGTTGGGAACTTTAGGAATTATTTTCTACGCTGTGCCTATGTATATTTCAGGATTTACACAAGGTTTGATGTGGAAACAATTCAACCCAGACGGAACTTTACTTTGGAAAAACTGGCTTGACACGGTTACAGCAATTATTCCATATTTCCAGTTGAGATTCTTAGGAGGTTTATTCTATATCTCAGGAGCGATTTTAATGGTTGTAAACGTAATAAAAACCATCAAAGCTGGTTCATTCCAGAAAGATGTTCCTGCAGAAGCTCCTGCATTAGCCAATATTTCTGATGCAAGAAAATCAGGAGAAGGCATTCACCTTTGGTTAGAAAGAACTCCAACATTAATGGCTGTACTATCCTTAATAACTGTAGCAATTGGGGGCGCGATAGAAATTATCCCAACATTAACTTTAAAACAGAGTGTACCAACAATTTCAGCGGTAAAACCATATTCACCACTAGAATTAGAAGGTCGTGATCTTTACATAAGAGAAGGTTGTAACTCTTGCCACTCGCAAATGATTAGACCTTTCCGTGACGAGATCGTACGTTTTGAAGGTAAAAACGGACAGTATTCTAAAGCTGGAGAATTTATCTACGACAGACCATTCCTTTGGGGATCAAAAAGAACAGGTCCAGATTTGCATAGAGAAGGAGGCAGAAACCCAGATTCTTGGCACTTCAAACACATGTACAACCCAAGACTTACCTCTGCAGGTTCTATTATGCCGCGTTTCCCTTGGTTAATCGCCAACAGACTAGACAAAGCTAAAATGGTGGATAAAATGAAGTTGATGAAAAACTACTTCGATGTTCCGTATAGCAAAGCAGAAATCGATTCAGCAGATTCTTGGGCAAATAATCAAGCCAAAGGAATTGTAAAAAGAATTTACTCTGAAGCTACCGATGTAAAAGAACAAATGGAGAAAAACAAAAAAGAAAAAGGTAGCGAGTTTATTCCGCTAGAAGACAGAGAAATCGTTGCTATGATTGCTTACCTACAAAGATTGGGTACAGATATCAAAACAACTCAGGTAAAAACAGCAAGTATAAAATAACGCAAAATTGTACTTAACATGAAAACGAGAACCCCGATTTTTATACACATACTTATTACTGTCGGTTTAACAGTAATGGCGTTCGAAATGTTTGCACAGGATTCTGGCTATTTATCTTCACCATTCTTTTGGGGATTGATGATTATTGTAGTGATTCTTCTTCTCATCATGAATTCTATTGGAGATTTAATAGAAGACCAAAATTTCACCAAACTAACAGAAGAGCAGAAAGCAGAATATTTAAAAGAAAAAAACACGCCTTATTTTCAAAAACTTTGGAATTCGGCTTTCAATAAACAATCTGCAAACGAAGAAAAAGACATTCTTATTGACCATGGTTTCGACGGAATTACAGAGCTAGACAACTCTCTTCCAAAATGGTGGCTTGGTTTATTTTACTTCACAATTGCGTTCTGTGTTATTTATCTTGTTGCATTCAGCTTTACAGATTACGCACATCCGGAAGCAGAACTGAATACAGAGACAAAAAAAATGCTAGCTTCTATCGAAGAGTTTGAAAAAACAGCTCCTCAAATCAATTTAGAATCAGCAAAATATACCGCCGATAACATTACAGAAGGCGAAGAACTTTTCAAAACCAATTGCGTTACTTGCCACGGCGACAACGGAAAAGGAGGAATTGGTCCTAACTTAACCGACACGCACTGGATTAACATCAAACAGGAAAGTTTATTTAAAAACGTTTTCTGGATGCTTGAAAATGGCTCTCCAAACAACCCTACGATGAGACCTTTCATTAAAGAAGGAACCATTACAGGAAGAGATGCCGAGAAAATTGCAGCCTACATTTATCACATCAACCAAGAGAAAGCGCCAATCACGCAGAAAAACGGCGGTGCAGCACCACAAGGTGAAGTTGCACAATGGAAAGCTTCTAACGATTAAAAACTTTTAACCTCCATAATAGAGCCTCCTTTCGGAACTAACATTTGAATTTTTCATTTTTACAAAACCTTTTCAACACTTAAAAAAATGAACGAAAGGAGGCCTTTTTTACAAAACAAAATCCTCAACTTTGGCTGTCTGACGCTAACTATTCACTTGACCTAAATTAATAAATTCCATTTAGACGGCCAAAGCAGGATTTTTTTCACTTTTATGGCTTAATCATTGCAGTAGGAAATAATACGACCTTTCTCGAAATGTTGAATCTGCAAAAAAGCCTCTATTGAAACTAACAATCAACTATCGAAAACTCTTAAAACGAATCGGAATATTTTTTATTTCGATTATTTTGCTTCTTACCATTCTCCTTTTCAGTTTGCGTCTTCCGGCTGTTCAAAACTTCATCAAAGACAAACTCATTGTTTATTTAGAGAAAAAAATTAAAACAAAAGTAAGTTTAGAAAAGGTTTATGTAGGCTTCCCAAACAATCTAGTAATCGAAAATTTATATCTGAAAGGGCAAAACATCGATACGCTTCTTGCGGTAAGAAAATTCGATGTAAGTCTCGATATGTGGCAGCTTTTAAAGTCTAAGGCAGACCTTACTTCCATAGATTTAGAGGGAGTTCGAGCGAATGTCGTGAGAAATCCAAAAGGAGATTTCAATTTCGATTATATCATCAATGCTTTTGCCACTTCAGAAAAAGAAGAAAGTACTTCAAAACCGTTTATTATCTCTTTAGACAAAATAATTCTGAAAGATATTGGAGTTACTTTCGACGATCAACAAGCGAAAAATGATATTAACGTTTACTTCAAATCCTTTAATACAACGGTAAAAACTTTTGATCTTCAAAATAATAAATATGCAGTAAATAATATTGATCTTGATGGTTTAAAACTAAAATTAAAGCAAGACCTTATTGAAGAAGTCGCCAAAAATGTAGACCAAAAAGTAGATTCTCTAAATCAGCAAAAACCGATGGATATTGATCTGAATTCGGTAAAATTCACCAATTTTAATATCGATTACGGAGATGATAACACAAAAACTTTCGCAAAAGTTATCTTCAAAGAACTCAGCACGAATATTAATGATATTGATCTTCAAAATAATTTCTACAACATTGCAGGAATCAAGCTTCACGGCGCAAAAATTAATGCGAATCTAAACCTTCCCTCAACACAAAAAACACCTTCTGCCAAGACAGAAAGTTCTTCAAATAACTCAAAAGAAAATCAGATGAAAGTTCTTTTGGGAAAACTAACGCTCTCCGATATTCAAGCGGTTTACAACAACACAGCTATCGCTCCTACTCCATCCGGAACAGATTTTAATCATCTTGATTTTCCTGAATTAAAACTGGATTTGAGAAACTTCAAAATGGAAAACAATCAATTTTCCGGAAAGGTAATTTCTGCTGAAATCCAAGAAAAAAGAGGTTTAAATATTGAAGAATTCACCACAGAATTTGTGTACGCTGAAAAAGACGCTTCGCTGAAAAACCTTTATTTAAAAACTCCAAAAACCATTTTGCGAGACGAAATCGTTTTAAACTATAATTCCATCGAGCAACTTACCGCAAATCCAGGAGCCGTTAAAATTTCAGCCGACATTCGTGATTCTAAAATTGGTTTTTCTGATATTCTAAATCTCGTTCCATCATTAAAAAACACAGCGCCTTTTAATAAATATCCCAACGCAATATTAAAAGTAAACGCTTTTGTTAGAGGTTCTGTAAACGATTTGGCCATTCAAAATCTGAAAGTTTCCGGATTGAATGATTTAAAAGTTTACGCTTCAGGAAAAATTAAAAATGCGATGAATCCTGAAAATCTGTATTACGATTTGAACGTTACAGAATTTGCGACATCTTCAAAAACGATATATAATTTAGTTCCGAAAAATACAATTCCGAGCAACATCACCTTGCCGTCTTTCTTCACTGTTCGTGGTTCAGCAAAAGGGACAACACAAGTTATAGATACCAATTTGCGCCTAACTTCTACTTTGGGAAATGCTGCAATAATCGCAAAAGCAGATCTTCGAAGAAAAAACAGAGAAACGTTTGATGTAAAAGCCAATCTTCAAAATTTACAAATCGGAAAAATCATTCAAAACAAAGAATTGGGAAATGTAACGGCACAAATTTCTGCAAAAGGGCAAAGTTTTGATCCTAAAATAATGAATGTAAAGTTGAACGGAGACGTAAAATCTGCAACCTACAAAGGTTACACCTACCAAAACATGAAGCTGAATGGAAAAATAAACCGTGGAGTTTACGATATTCTTTTAGACTCAAAAGATCCAAATGCAAATCTTCATCTTGCGGCTTCTGGCGTTTACAACGAAAAAAATCCAACCATAAAACTGAACGGGAACATCAATAAATTAGACATTCATAAACTTGGATTCTACAGTTCACCCATGATTATCGCCGGTGGAATTGATGGTGATTTTACCAATCTTGATCCCGATTTTCTCAATGGATATTTAAAATTAGAGCATTTTGCCATTTCAGACACGAAAGAAATTTACCCAGTTCAAGAAGTTGTACTGAATGCAAAAGCGAGTTCAGATTCTACTTTCATACAACTCAATTCTCAAATTGCCGATGTAGAAATTAACGGAAAATATAAACTGACACAAATTTTTGGAGCTTTAAGCCAAACTTTTAATCAGTATTATCAATTTCAAAAACCAGATGCAAAACAAAAAATTGATTCCGGACAATATTTTACCATCAACGCAAGTCTAAAAAATGATGATTTAATCAGAAAATTTGTTCCGGATTTAAAGAGCTTTGAAACCATTCATATTGACGGAAATTACAATGCAGACTCACAAATTATTGAGTTGGATGCTACAGTTCCTCAGGTTTTGTATGGAACAAATACCTTAGAAAATACAAGTTTAAAAATATCAAATCAAAACCAAGCGTTGCAATATAATTTGGACGTTTCCGCTCTAAAAAGTGAAAGTTTTGCTTTAAATAAAGTGAATATTAATGGTGATATTGCTCAAAACATCATCAATTATAACATTACGATAAAAGATGATAAAGACGAAACACAATTTTTGATTGCAGGAAATGCAAAAACAATGAACGACATCACAGAAATCTCTTTAAAACCCAACGGTTTAAAACTGAATTACATGGACTGGAACGTTGATGAAAACAATAAAATTCAGATTTACAACCAAGGGATTATTGCCGATCAATTTAGATTATCCAATTCTGGGGCGGAAATTTCTTTGCAATCAGAAAACAACTCACCCGCAAGTCCGCTAAATGTTTATTTGACAAATTTTAAAATTGAAACCATCACAGAAATCATCAAAAAAGATTCTCTTTTAGCGAAAGGAACCATCAACGGAACGGCTCAACTAAAGGATTTAACGAAAAATATGACGTTCACTTCGGATATTGATGTCTCCGATTTGTTTGTCTTCGGAAACCCTGTCGGAAACCTCGACATTAAAGTAGATAACCAATCATCGAGTCTTCTTCAAGCAGATATTGCTTTGTCTGGGAACAACAATGATGTGAAAATCTTTGGAAATTACAGCACTTCGTCGAGCAGTTTCGATATGAATTTAGACATGAATCAGCTTCAAATGAAAACTTTGCAAGGCTTCACGATGAATTCTATTACCAACACAGAAGGCTATCTTTCGGGAAATCTAAAAATTACAGGAAATACCGATGCGCCCAATATTTTAGGTGATGTAAAATTGAATAATGTTGGGTTGATGATTGCCGAAACAGGAAGTGATTTCAGAAATATTAACGACAAAATAGATTTTACCAATCGCGGAATTGAGTTTAACAACTTTAAAATAAAAGACAAAGATGGAAATTCTCTTCGCATTAACGGTCAGGTTTTAACGCAAACCTACAGAGATTTCGATTTTAATTTAGATGTAAACGCTAAAGACTTTAAAGTGGTAAATTCAGAAAAATCAAACGACGCTTTGATGTACGGAATCCTTTCTATAGATGCGGCTTTACAAATAAGAGGCGACTTAAATTTACCAAAAGTTGATGGAAGATTGGCCGTCTCAGAAAAAACAGATTTTACCTTTATTTTGCCGCAATCGAGCCCATCGTTACAGGAAAGAGACGGTATTGTAGAATTTATCGATCAAGACCAAGTTGCTTTAAACCAAACCATAAAAGCAGATTCTATCGACACCCAAAGTCCGTTGAAAGGAATGGACGTAAATGTAAATATTGAAGTTGATAAAGAAGCAAAAATGTCGATTATTATAGACAAAGCCAATGGAGATTTTGTAAAACTTCAAGGTGAAGCAGATCTTACCGGAGGAATTGATCCTTCAGGAAAAACAACTTTGGTAGGCGTTTATCAGGTTGAAAAAGGAAGCTACGAAATGTCTGTAAGCGTACTTAAAAGAAAATTTGAAATCCAAAAAGGAAGCACCATAACTTGGACTGGAGAACCAACGACAGCAAATCTAGACATTACCGCCGTTTACAAAACCGAAGCTGCACCTATAGATTTGGTAGAACAACAAGTAGATCAAAACGAGCTGAACCAGTATAAACAAAGAATACCTTTCAGTACTTTGCTTATTTTGAAAGGGGAATTAATGAAACCTCAAATTTCTTTTGACATTACCACAGAAGAAAAAAACAATGCCGTTTCTTCGGATGTAACTTCTTCGGTGGATGCAAAATTAACACAACTTCGAGAAGATGAAAACGAAATGAACAAACAAGTTTTTGCTCTTCTTTTACTGAACCGATTTATTGGTGAAAACCCTTTCCAAAGCAATTCTGGTTTGTCGGCGGAAACTATGGCAAGACAAAGTGTGAGTAAAATTCTTTCGCAGCAAATAAATAATCTTGCAGCAGATCTTATTAAAGGTGTTGATCTAAATTTCGACCTTGAATCTACAGAAGACTACTCTACCGGAACTCAAAATACTAGAACAGATTTGAATGTAGACATCAGCAAAAAACTGTTAAACGACAGATTAAAAGTTTCTGTAGGTTCCAATTTCGGGCTTGAAGGTGAAGCCAGACAAAACGAAAACACCACCAATATTGCGGGAGATGTAACCATAGATTACGCACTTTCGAAAGACGGAAGATATACTTTGAAAGCGTATCGTAAAAACGAATATCAAGTAGCATTGCAGGGTCAGATTGTAGAAACGGGGCTCGGTTTTGTAATCACTTTAGACTATGATCAATTCAAAGATATTTTCAGAAAATCGAGAAATAAAAGGAATAGAGAAGTCATTCAGAATAAAAGAAATAAAAATCAAGACGTCGTAGAATTCAAATAATCTCTCATGAATAAAAAACTAAACATATTTTGTAAATATTTTTTAATCTCAGGATTCTCTGCGACCATTCTTTCTTGCAGCAACACCAAATTTCTAAAAGAAGGACAACTTTTATACACCGGCGCAGAAATAAAAATCGAAAGCGATTCTTTAACCAAGAAAGAAAAATCAGACCTCGAAACTGCAATTAAAGAAAATCTTACGCCAAAACCAAACTCTTCTTTTTTAGGTTTAAGACCTAAATTATATGCTTACAACATTACCAAAGAGCCTAAAAAAGAAAAAGGTTTACGATATTGGTTGAAATATAAATTTGGAGAAGAACCTGTTTTGTTGGGCGATGTAGATAGAGAATTCAACAAAGATATTATTGTAAATTATTCTGAAAACAAAGGCTATTTCAATGCGAAAGCGAAATATGATACGGTTTCGAAAAACAAAAAAGCGCAGGTAATTTATACTTTAAGTCCGGGATCGCGATATTTAATTCGAAATGTAAATTTCCCTTCAGATTCTTCTCTCATCAACAATGAAATTCAAGCGTTGAAAGATAAAACTTTGCTAAAAGCTGGAAATCCCTTTGATTTAGACGTCATAAAAGCAGAAAGACAGCGAATTGATGATGAGTTGAAAAACAGAGGTTTTTATTACTTCAATCCAGATAATATTATTGTACAAGCAGACAGTACTGTAAGCAAAAAACATGATGTAGAACTGATTGTAAAACTAAAAAACAACACTCCAAACTTAGCAAAACAACAGTTTAGCATCGATAAAGTGGTGGTTTTTCCTAATTACAATCTTCGTGATGTAAAAAAAGGAAAATACAGCATTCCTATGAATGCAGATTCTCTTAAAGGATACGAATACAACAATATTTATGTCGTTGATCCTCAGAAAAAATTCAATCCTAGAGTTTTTGACCGTGCTTTATATTTTGAAAAAGGAGATTTATACAACCGAAAAGATCATAATCTTTCTCTTAACAGATTGATTAGTTTAGGCGTTTTTAAGTTTGTGAAAAACGAATTTGTAGTTTCAGATTCTTTACAGCATAAATTTGATGCGTATTATATTTTAACACCAAGAGAACTCCAATCTTTACGTCTTGAAGCTTTGGGAAGAACCAATTCGGCCAATTACGCAGGAAGTGAGGTAAACCTTAACTGGACACAAAGAAACTTTTTTCATGGTGCAGAACAGTTCAAAGCGTCTGTTTATGGTGCTTTTGATGTGCAAATTGGCGGTCCTGCAGATGCAGAAAATATCTTCAGAGCCGGAGCAAACACACAACTTTCTATTCCGAGAATTGTGGCGCCGTTTCGCTTTCATTCTTCAAGTGCTTTTGTTCCGAGAACTAATATAAAATTGGGTTACGAATTTCAAAACCGAACAACTTTATATACTTTAAACACATTTAGCGCATCTTTTGGTTATCAATGGAAAGAAAATGTGAGAAAGGAACACGAACTCAATATTTTTGATGTTTCATTAATTCGCCCTGCAGACGTAACAGAAAAATATATAAAGCAATACGACCAAAATCCTTATTTGGAAAGAGTGGTTCAGGAGCAACTTATTTTTGGACCGACATATTCTTATACGTACACAAACACCATGCTCCCTAAAAAAAATACGTTCTATTATAAAGGAATGATTGATTTAGCAGGAAACATAACAGGTTTAGTAACGGGAGCCAATGCAAAAAACGGAGACGAGAAAAAAATCTTCGGCGTTCCTTTCAGTCAGTATGCAAAAATTGAAAATGATCTAAGATTTTACCATAAGTTTAGTGATAAAACATCTTTAGCTACCCGATTAATTGCGGGAGTTGCCGTTCCGTACGGAAATTCTGAGCACATTCCTTTCGCAAGACAATTTTTTGTAGGAGGAAGTAACAGTATTCGAGCTTTCAGAGCAAGAACTTTAGGACCTGGAAGCTACGACCCTCGAACGAATACTTCTTCTAGAGTGCTTTACGATCAGGCAGGAGATGTAAAATTAGAAATGAATGCAGAATATCGCGCCAATTTATTTAAATTTTTGAATGTCGCTGCCTTTTTAGATGCCGGAAACATTTGGCTCATCAATGATGAAATTGATGAAAATGGCATAAATACTAGACCTGGAGGAAAATTTTCTAAAGATTTTTTAAGCGAAATCGCTGTTGGCGGCGGAGTTGGTCTAAGACTTGATTTTTCAATTTTAATTCTGCGTTTAGACTTAGCAATGCCTTTAAAAGTGCCTTATTACGAGAAAGGAGATCGCTGGACATTCGACAAAATCAATTTTGGAAATTCTGACTGGAGAAAAAACAACCTGATTTTAAACATCGCAATCGGATATCCATTTTAAGTAATTCCTGTTTAATACGCAACAAGAAATTTCAGAGTGAAAACTCATAAAAATATTTTCTATGCTAAAAGAACTTCAATTTTTCTGGGAAACTGCCAAAGAAACCTTCAACGAGTGGAACAATTCTTCTGCGTCTAATGATTCTGCGAGTTTGGCTTATTATGCGATATTTTCAATTCCGGGACTTTTGATTATCATCATTTGGATTGCAGGATATTTCTTTGGTGAAGATGCAATTCGCGGAGAAATTACCAACCAAATAAGCGGAATGATGGGGCAAGATGTTGCAAAAAGCATCCAAGATATGATTGCAGGAGCTTTAATTGACCGGGAAAATATTTTTATGAAAATTGTTGGAATTGGCTCTCTAGTTTATGGTTCAACCACTCTATTTTTTCAATT
Source organism: Chryseobacterium sp. HNCC26DJ239 (assembly GCF_057180445.1). Classification (NCBI taxonomy): domain Bacteria; kingdom Pseudomonadati; phylum Bacteroidota; class Flavobacteriia; order Flavobacteriales; family Weeksellaceae; genus Chryseobacterium; species Chryseobacterium sp. HNCC26DJ239. The sequence continues at coordinate 199,734 of NZ_JBXUGJ010000003.1, read as the reverse complement.
GCAAAAGTCTCTCAATAATCTTTGGGATGTAGAAGCGGCTCCGAAAAAAGCATTAGTAAAATTTATTCTCGACAGAGCAAATTCATTAGGAATGATTCTTATTTTAGGGTTCTTAATGATGATTACGATGGTTTTGTCTTCGTTAATTAGTCTTTTTAATAATTTTATCACCAATTATTTCGGGATTGAAACCTATGTTTTAGTAGAAATCATCAACTTTTCTGTCGGTTTTGGAATTACAGTTCTTTTATTTGCTTTAATGTTTAAAGTTCTTCCCGATGTGGAAATCAGTTGGAAATCTGTTTGGAAAGGCGCTTTGCTTACAGCCATTCTGTTTACTTTAGGTAAATTTTTACTGAGTTTATATTTTGGACAATTCAAACCAACATCAGCATTTGGTGCAGCAGGAACTGTAATTTTAATTATGATGTGGATTAATTACACCTGCATGCTGATTTTCTTAGGCGCTGAATTTACCAAAGTCTATACCTACAAAAAAGGATACAAAATTATTCCGTCTAAACACGCAAAATGGAACAGTGCGAAACTGTATCGAGACAGCCAAACGAAAACTGACCAAGCTTAAAATAAAAATCCTCCCGAAAATCGAGAGGATTTATTTTTACATTCTGTTGACAGTTCCTATTCCTAAAAGTGCCAAAGATTTTTTTATCGTTTTTGCGGTAAGATCTGACAAATTCAAACGAATTTGCTTTAAATTTTCATCTTCCTGATTCAAAATTGGATTACTTTGATAGAAAGAATTGTACGTTTTAACCAAATCATACACATAATTTGCCACTAAAGCAGGGCTTAAAACTTCTGCAGCCTTTTCTACAACCACTTTATAATTTGCCAATTGCATCACCAATTCTTTCTCAGATTGATTAAGCTCAACATCTGAAATTTCTTTGTAATTAAATTCTGCTTTAGCCAATAAAGATTGAATACGCGCAAAAGTATACTGAATGAAAGGCCCTGTATTTCCGTTAAAATCAATACTTTCTTCTGGATTGAAAAGCATTTTCTTTTTAGGATCTACCTTCAACATGAAGTATTTCAAGGCTCCAATTCCTACACTTTCGTAGTTTTCATTTTTCTCTTCTTCGGTAAAGTTTTCAAGTTTGCCTAATTCTTCAGCCTTCTCTTTAGCGATATTGAACATTTCCTGCATCAAATCATCAGCATCAACTACAGTTCCTTCACGAGATTTCATTTTTCCGTTTGGAAGTTCTACCATTCCGTAAGACAAATGATATAAATGATCTGCCCAAGAATACCCTAATTTTCCTAAGATTTTAAACAAAACCTGGAAGTGATAATCTTGCTCATTTCCTACCGTATAAATCAGTTTTTGAATATTATTTTCTTTGAAACGCTCTACAGCAGTACCTAAATCTTGCGTCATGTACACTGAAGTTCCGTCTGAACGAAGCAATAATTTTTGGTCTAAACCTTCATCAGTAAGATCACACCAAACCGAACCGTCTTCTTTCTGATACAACACCCCTTTATCCAAACCTTCCTGAATAAGGTCTTTTCCTAAAATATAGGTGTTACTTTCGTATTGAACCTGATCAAATTCTACTCCTAATCTCTTATACGTTTGGTTGAAACCATCGTACACCCAAGAATTCATTTCAGCCCAAAGATTTCTTACTTTTTCATCTCCATTTTCCCAATCTAAAAGCATTTTTTGAGCTTCTTTCATCAAAGGAGCATCTTTCTTAGCTTGCTCTTCTGAAATTCCCTGAGCCACCAAATCAGCAATTTCTTGCTTATAATGTTTGTCGAATTCTACATAGTAATTTCCGACAAATTTATCACCTTTGGTATTATTGGTAGACGGTGTTTCTCCTTTACCAAACTTTTCCCAAGCCAACATGGATTTGCAAATATGAATTCCTCTATCGTTGATGATTTGAGTTTTGATGACATCATATCCTGCTTCTTTTAAAATTTGAGCCACAGAAAAACCTAATAAATTGTTTCTAATGTGCCCTAAGTGAAGTGGTTTGTTGGTATTTGGCGAAGAATATTCTACCATTACCGTTTCATTTTTACTTTCTACAACATCAAAGTGATCTGAAATCGCTTTCAATTGATTGGTAAAAAACTGATTTTCGATTTTAATATTTAAAAAGCCTTTTACAACGTTAAAACTTTTTACCAAATTGGTTTGTTCTGTAAAAGCTTCACCTAGTTCTACGGCAATACTCTCTGGATTACGTTTTAACTGTTTTACCAATGGAAAAGTAACAATAGTGAAATCGCCTTCGAATTCAGTTTTATTTTCTTGTACTTCCAGTTTTATATCTTTCAGTTGATATACATTCAAAATAATCTCTGAAAGTTTTTCTGCTATACTATCTTTAATATTCATTATTCTAATTTGAAATGCAAATATACGGAAATAAAAAAACCGCCCGAAGGCGGTTTTATATAATTAAGCATTGTAAAAATTAGTTTTGGTTCCAGAAAGGAGTATACTGATTTTTTACAAAAACATCGGCACTTGTAATATTTGGTACATGTGCTGCGTTAGCTGCGTATTCTGAGAAAGGATATACCAATCTATAAGGTTTATTTGGATGTTGAGCCGTAGTTGCCATTGGTGTGTACGGATAACCTGTTCTGTTATACTCAATAAACATTTCAGTAGGGTTCACGTTTGTAAGTGAGATCCACTTCTGCGTCATAATAGCTTCTAATTTTTGAGCATCTGTTCCTGTCCATCCTAAACCAGGTCTAGTAACAATCGCATTTGCGTAAGAAGTCATTAAAGCGGTAGAATTAGCATTTGGATCTGGATTAGTACCTGGATTAGATACCCCTAACCAAACACCACTTGCCACAATACCTGCTGTGAATTTAGCTTGGGCAGAATAAGTGAAGATAGTAGGATATCTTAAAGCAGCTTCAGCTTGTAAAAAATTACTTTCAGCTAAAGACATTAAAACGCCTCCTCTTTGATTAGCAGCTTCTACTATACCCGCATTACTTCCAATACTATAACTAGCTACCCCAACCCAGTTATTGAAAGAAACCTTAGACGTATTTGTATTCGCAGGAGCACCAGGTTGTCCTGGAACAGCACCTTGTCTAATACCTTTCAAACCTGTATAAGAAGCACCATTATAATATGTTCCACCACTTACTGAAGTAAATAATCTAGTTCTACGTGGATCCCCTAAATTATTAAACTTAGTCATATTTGGATCATTAAGAATTAAGTTCCCTTGCATTGCATTAGCAAAATGCTCAGAAACAATAACCATTGAATAATTCTGTACAGTTGTTAAGGCAGAAGTCATCAACCAGTTTACTAAAAGAGGATTCATCTGATCATCGTTATTTCCTGAATAACCAGGGTTAACAGTAACATCTCCATCAATTTCAGTAATAAAATCAGCAGTGCTTAAAGTTTGCAATTTTGCATTTCTATAAGTTGCTAAATCTCCTGTAACTTTAGACATTCTTAATAACATTCTCAACTTAATCGTATTTGAGAACTTTCTCCACAAATCCATATCTCCACCAAATACAACATCTGTTGTTGGCTCGTCCCCTTGATTAGCTGCAATTAATGCATTCGCTTCCTCAAGATTTGTGATAAGACTTTTATAAATATCTGAATCATTATCATACTTAGGAGATAAATTTTCTTGGCCTTTGAAAGCTTCAGAAAAAGGTGCATCACCATACAAGTCTACAATATACTGCATATAATAAGCCTTCATAATTTTAGCTATAGCAACATATTGATCATACTTATGATTAGCATTTGGATATGCTTCAACTTGTGCAAAATTTGCAATTCTAGGATAAAGCCCCCAAATACCTGTATAAAAAGTGTTATCTACTGTTGCAAGATTAAATTCTCTTGCAAATGGTCCACCAAAACTATATGAATTTCCAGCCCAGCTATTCATCATTAAGTTTCCAAACTGCATCATTGTACCAGCTTGAGTTCTGTAAGCTTGCGTAATTGCTCCTGGAATTATTAAATCTGGTGTAATTTTTTCTGCTTGAACAGAGTTTGGATTTTCGTTTACATCCAAATATTCGTTGGAACAAGAAGTAACTGAAAGACTTAGTGCTCCCGCCAAAATGGCAGTTAAAAATTTATTATTTTTCATTTTCACTTAAAATTAAAAAGATACATTAAGATTAAATCCATAGTTTCTAATACTTGGATATTGTCCAACTAATGCAATACCTGCAGCATTTCCTGATGTTGAAGCTGTTTCAGGATCAGCAAAGTTTCTGTTATCTTTTGCATAGATAAAGAACGGATTTCTTGCATATACTCCAATTGTTAATGAGTTAACAAAAGTATTTCTTATAAGTGACTTAGGAATATCATAACTTAGAGCAATCTCTCTTACTTTAAGAGCTGTACCATCTATTACATGCTCCTCTCCCACTGTTTGGAAATTACCAAATGCAAAGTAGTTTGTTACACCACCATAAGATCTATCATTACCAACTGGTGTTGTGTTTGCTACATATTGACCATTAATCAACTGAACTGAATTAGGAACTACATAACCTTGAGATCTGTCAAATTCAGCCGTTTTTTCCAATGATCCTGTGAATCCCATGGTTCCTTTAGAAAATGCTACAAAGCTATTTCCTGTTCTGTAATCAGCTGTTGCACTTAAAGTAATACCTTTAAATTTAAACGATGTATTAAATGCTAAGATATAATCTGGATTAACTTTTCCTAAAACCTCTAAAGTAGAAGTAGTTAAAGGATTACCATTTGCACCTACAATAATGTTACCGTTAGGGTCTCTTTGATATTTTGTACCCTTAATAACAGGGAAATCTTGTCCTTTAATAGCATAGATTCCAACTGAAGGAGTTCCATTTCCACTATATACAGAAAGTGGTGTTTCAGGAGAATCATCAGCCAAAGCTAAGATTTTTGTTTCATATGTAGAATATGAACCTCTGAATTTCCATTCAAAATCTTTCGTCTTAATTGCTGTTACGCCTAAATCTAATTCAAAACCTTGGTTTCTGCTATCACCAATATTATCTACAATACTTGTAATTCCAGAAGCTGAAGATGTTGTAACTGAAGAAATCAAGTTATCAGTATCATTTCTGAATATAGAACCTTCAAATGTAATTCTATCTCTAAAGAAACCTAACTGAACATTCGCTTCTTTTGAATTTAAGAATTCTGGCTCAACATCTTGAGAAAACAATGAAGTAGTTGGTAAATACGAAGATAGTGAACCAAAAGGATATCCAGTCGGGAATGCACCAATTCTGTCTAAACCATAAGTTGAAACAGTAGCAGAGTTACCCACTCTACTAAATGATGCACTAACTTTGGCATAATTTAAGACTTTACCTTTAATACTAGGAAATGCTTTTGTAGGAATGAATGAACCTCCAACTGAATAATATGGATAACCTTGATTTGATAAAGGAGAAACATTTCCGTAAATATCAACAGCATTTAAGCTTAATGCAGAACTTTTTTCATATCTAAAAGTTCCATTCAAGAATAAATAATCTTTATAGCCTAAATCTAAGTTTGCAAACCAAGCAAATGATCTTCTTTGAGTTTTACCGTTATCAAGAGCAGAAAATTGGTCTGGTTGTAGTACGTTTCTAATATTATACCATCCTTCAATCTGAAGATTTTTACCTCCAACCTGAGTTTGAGAGCTAGAACTGTCTTGGATATTATGACCAACATTTAACTTCATGTTAATATCATCCGTTAAATCATAATCAAAGTTAGCCATTAAATCTCCGTAGTATCTGAACGATGAGCTTACTGTCTTATAGTAACTAGAAACTATAGGCTCTCTACCAAAAGTACCATCACTTGCAGAATGACCATCAAGGTAAGTACCTGTATTTGCATAAATTCTATCATATGCAAAAGCATCTAAATGACTTTCTGAAATAGCAGATCCAGAAACTCCGGTACCCGCATAGGTAAATGAAATATTATCATTAACCTTATACTCTAGATTTAAAGTACCAGAAAAAACTCTACTTTTGTCATCAAATCTATTATGATCAATTAACCAATATGGGTTTGTAGTATAAATTGAAGCACCCGCATCAGGTAATGAATTTCTATATCTTGTGACATCAATGTTAGTTGGAGTCTGAATTAACTGACCATATAATGAAGATGAAGTCTGAGATGTACGTAAATCTAAATAATTAACATTTCCATCAATTCTAAAGTTACCTAACTTTCTTCCTGCTTTTAATAAAAAGTTATTTCTTTTAAGATTATCTTTTTCAACTACGAAATCATTTTCAGCTCGGTTTACAGATAAAAAAACATAAGCATCAGAATTTCCCGCATTTACTGACAAACCATTTTGCCAAAGAATACCCGTTTTAAAGAAATCTTTAATATGATCTTTTCTTGGAGAGAATGTACCTGTTAGAAACTGATCATTTGCCTGTGGTAAACCAGCAAAAACCTCTTGCCCACCTAAAGAAGAAGAATAAGCAGGACCCCAGTTTGAGTTTTCATAAGGAACCCAGTTTGTACCACCATAATCAGTTAAATCAAAAGCATCACCTGGCCAACCTTGACCATATACTTTTTGATAAATTGGTAATTTATATACTGAAGAAAAGTCTAATGAACTCGTTAAGTTAAACTGTAATTTTTCGCTTTTAGACCCTTTTTTTGTTGTAACGATAATAACCCCGTTACTACCTTGCTCACCATACAGAGCTGCTCCCTGCATACCTTTGATAACGTTCATATTATCAATAACCTCTGGTGGTATATTTTGCAAGATGCTTAAAGTTGAAATAACTCCATCAATTACAACTAGCGCTTGATTATTACCAGAAATAGATCTTGGACCTCTTAATACAACTCTAGTTGTTGAATTAACAGAATTATTAGTTGTGTTAATTTGTAAACCAGAAACCTTACCTGTTAAAGCTTGAACCGCGTTAGGGTTATTTGCTTGAGTAATTTCCGCATTATTTACAACTTGGTTAGTTGTAGTAACAGCGTCCTGTCTTTTCTTCAAACCTAAAGCTCCGGTTACAACTACCTCACGAATATCCTGAGTTTTAATAGTGTCACCAGGTGTTTGCTGCGCACTTAACATCGTAAACGAGGAAGTAAGCACTACAGCCAAAACACTCGTAGTTAATTTCTTCATATTTAAATTGATTATTTTTTACTAATTGCAAATATGTGAAACTTTCTTAAATTAAACAAGCGTTTTGTTAAAAATATTTAACACAACTCACAGATTTAGTAATAATTAAATAAATTTTATTAAACTTAAATTATATTCTAAAGATTTTTGTGATTTCCATAATAAGAGTATTGAGTTTATATTTGCAATAGTTTAAAATTATTTTATGCCAGAATTAATCAAAAAATACTCAGAATATATTGAAGCAGGCTGTGACGAAGTGGGACGTGGCTGTCTGTGCGGCCCCGTTGTAGCTGCTGCTGTAATTATTGATGATACTTTTGAGCAAAATTTGATTAATGATTCTAAAAAGTTAAATTTTAAGACGAGGTTAGATTTAGACGGCTATATTAAAGACAATGTAAAGAGCTACGCCATTGCAGAACTCCCTCCTTCTTATATTGACGAGCACAACATCTTGAACGCGAGTATTCATGCGATGCACGCCGCTTTAGACCAGCTTATAATTCGTCCTGAATTTATCTTGGTAGATGGCAATAAGTTCCACCCTTACAACTTTATCCCTCACCAATGTATTGTGAAAGGAGATTCTAAAATTTTAGCAATTGCAGCCGCCTCTATTTTAGCTAAAAATTACAGAGATCTTTTAATGATTGATTTGCACGAAAAATTTCCGGAATACGGTTGGAACAAAAATTTTGGATACGCCATCAAACAACATCAGCAAGCTTTAATAAAACACGGCCCTACGATACATCACAGAAAATCTTTTAGGCTTAAATACGATTAGGTGTTATATTAAATTTATGTTAATGATTTACTAAAGATAAAAATGTTATTTAGAATTAATTTAAATAAATTTTCACATAAAAAAAGAGAAGCACCTGAATGCTTCTCTTTATAATTTATATCAATATAAATCTATTTTTTTCTTTGCCCTTGCTGTGCTTTTTGTTGTTCCTGAGCTTTCTCCATCATTTCTCTCATTCGTTTTTGGAACTTGCTTTCTGTTTTAGGTTTTTCTTTATTCGCCTGAATTTGCGCATGGATTTTCTTTTCATCCAAAATCACATATTTAATTACCAAAATAATCAAAATGTTAATCGCATTCGACACAAAATAATACCAAGACAACCCAGAAGCTGAAGTATTAAGGAAGAACAAGAATGTTACAGGGAAGATATACATCATCACCTTCATATTCGGCATTCCTTCCTGTTGTGGCTGTTGCATATTTCCAGAAGTCATCACAGTATATATTAAAATAACAACTGTACATGCAATTGCAAAAACACTTAAATGATCTCCCAACATAGGTATGTTAAATGGTAGCTTTATTAAATCATCATACGCTGTTAAATCTTTTGCAAACCAGAAACCTTTACCTCTCAAATCAATAAAGTTCGGGAAGAATCTGAATAGTGCATAGAAGATTGGAATCTGCACCAACGCCGGAAGACAACCCGCCATTTGGTTTACACCCGCCTTTCTATAAACTTCCATTGTTGCTTGTTGCTTTTTCATAGGATCTGCATCCTTGAATTTAGCATTTACCTCATCAATTTCCGGACGAATTACTCTCATCATTGCACTTAGCTTATGCTGTTTGTACATAATTGGCGATAAGATCAATTTCACAATAATCGTCATTAAGAAAATTACCCAACCTGCTGTTAATCCCCAAGACGCAATAAAATTGTACATTGGCATGAAGAAATAACGATTCATTGCTCCAATGAAAGACCATCCTAAAGGAAGAATTTCGTCAAAGTTTTTATCGTAAGATTTTAGTAATGGCAAATCGAGTGGCATAAAATACCAAGTAAAGTCTTGATTAAACTCACCTCCATTCATATTTACAAAACCTTCAAAGTTGAGTTTTTTCAGATACTCTCCTTCTTCTATGTTTTCCTGAACACCTTTGCTGTGCGTGAAACCTGTTTTAGACTCGATTACTGAAGAGAAAAACTGTTGTTTTACCCCAATCCAGTTCAAAGTTTCTTCATCTTCACTCATGTCAGTTCTTGCATCATAATCATAATCTTTATAATTATTAAATGCATAAGAAAACTCTGAATGCGATTGCTCTTGAGATCTACCCTTTTCAACATTTCTTACTTGATAATCCCAGATAAAATCTGCTTTGTTGTCTGAAGAAATTTTAGATAAACCCTGTGTTCTTACTTTAAAATCTAAGGTATATTTCGGCATCAAAGTATACACAAACTGGATAAGCGCTCCGTTTACATTTGCCGTCATTGTAATCTCGTTACCTTTTACAACAGGAGTAAAAACAAGATCTTTTGTATTGATGGTTTTTCCAGATTTATCTTTAAACTGGAAACCGTAGTTTGAATTATTTTTTGAAATTAGATACAGCGGAAGATCTGCTACATCCGTTTTTTGGTTGTATGCTTTGTACTTCGCCAATTCAACTTTAGCAACCTGCCCTCCTAGACTTGCAAATTCAATTTTAAGCTCATCATTCGCCAAATTTACGGTCTGAATAGCTCCCGGAGTTACACTAGGATTGATGGTGTTTGTCTGCGATTGCTTTGCAGTATTGTTTACTTGTTCAGTTTTTTGCTGCGCTGCTTTTTCTGCATCTTCCTTTTGTTGTTTGTTTTGAAAGTAAAACATAAACCCAAAAAGAATTAAACATAAAACAGAAAAACTAATCAATTGACGCTTATCGAGTCCTTTGTTTTCTTGCATTTTATTTTAATTAAAATTTTTATATTTTCTATCATCAAAGCAAAGCTTTATGATTTTGAGTCGACAAAAATACTCATTTTTTATCAAAACCCTATGATGTAAATTGTTTGTATATAATAAACTCAGGATGATAAGTCTCAACCTGAGTTTATAAAAACGTTTATCGTATCAATAATACTTTATGTAAACCTTAAAGGTTTCATTTTAATAATTACTTCGAAGCTGCTTTAATAAAAGCCCTGAACAAAGGATGCGGTGTATATACCGTACTCTTATATTCTGGGTGATATTGTACCCCAACGTAGAAAGGATGATCTGGCATTTCTAATGCTTCAACCAAACCAGTTTCTGGGTTTGTACCTGTTGCCAAGAAACCGTTTGCTTCAAACTCACCAATATATTCACTGTTGAATTCATATCTGTGACGATGTCTTTCGGTAATGTTTTTAGCTCCGTAGATTTCGTTTAATTTAGAACCGTTTTTCAAAGAACATTTCCATGCTCCAAGACGCATGGTACCCCCTTTATCTACAACATTTTTCTGTTCTTCCATTAAAGAAATTACAGGATGTTCTGTAGAAGTATCAAATTCCATAGAGTTTGCTTTAGCATATCCTAAAACATTTCTTGCGAATTCCACAGTCATAATCTGCATTCCTAAACAAATTCCCAACATTGGAACTTTATTTTCTCTTGCATATTGTGCGGTAAGAATTTTACCTTCAATTCCTCGATCTCCAAAACCTGGAGCCACAAGAATCCCATCTACACCTGCTAAAGTTTCTTTAATGTTTTCCGGCGTTAAATCGCCACTGTAAACCCATCTTACTTTTACTTCAGTTTCCAAATCTGCACCTGCATGTTTGAAAGCTTCTGCAATAGAAATATAAGAATCTTGAAGAGAAACATACTTCCCTACCAAAGCAATTTCTACCGATTTTTTAGGATTTTGGAATTTTTTCAAGAATGTTTTCCATTCTTTAAGATCTGCTTCTTTATCGCTTTTCAAATCTAATTCTTTAAGAACTACATCATCAAAGTTTTGTTTTTGAAGATACATTGGAACTTCATAAATGGTTTCCAAATCTTTACACTCAATTACATTATCTAAAGGAACGTTGCAGAACTGAGCCAATTTCGCTCTTTGATCTTTCGGGATTTTATGCTCTGTACGGCAAACCAAAACATCAGCCATAATTCCGCTTTCCATCAACTGGCGAACAGAATGTTGTGAAGGTTTAGTTTTCAATTCTCCACTTGAAGCCAAATACGGCAACAAAGTCAAATGAATTACCATAGAGTTTTTCTCGCCCAATTCCCACTTCAACTGGCGAACAGTTTCAATGTAAGGAAGCGATTCAATATCTCCTACAGTTCCTCCGATTTCAGTAATAATGATATCGTAGTTTTGCTTAGAAAGAATTTTAATTCTACGTTTAATTTCGTTGGTGATGTGAGGAATTACCTGAACTGTTTTACCAAGGAAATCTCCTTTTCTTTCTTTTTCGATAACAGTTTGGTAGATTTTCCCTGTAGTAACGTTGTTGTTTTGAGAAGTCGGAGCATCAAGATAACGCTCATAGTGCCCTAAATCCAGATCCGTCTCCGCGCCATCTTCGGTTACGTAGCACTCTCCGTGTTCATAAGGATTCAAAGTACCTGGATCGATATTGATATAAGGATCAAGTTTTTGAATAGTTACGTTGAAGCCACGTGATTTTAGTAGTAGACCAAGAGAAGCAGAAACGATTCCCTTTCCCAAAGATGAAGTTACACCTCCTGTCACAAAGATGTACTTTGTATTCTTTTTACTCATTAGATTAGGTTTGTGCAAAGTTATGGGAAAAAGAAACACAAAGCAATTTTGTAGTACTTTAAAATATTAAAAAGAAAGACTTTTTTTCAAAAAAAAGATTCTATAATCCATAAAAAAAGGCTTCCAATACTCTTGAAAGCCTTCCCCAAACCAAATTATATATTATATGAAATTTATTATTTTTTTACCAATTCGAAGTAAAGATTCACCTCCACATCTTTAGCAACACCTGCTCCAGTTGGATCATATTTAATGTTATAATCTAAACGATTTACAGTAAATTTTGCCTGGAAACCTAAAATTTCTTTTCCTTGTTGGTTTTTAGCAACCCCTCCAAACGTTACAGGAATTGAAACTTCTTTCGTAACATCTTTAATCGTTAATTTACCTTTTAAAGTGTACGTATTATTTTTTCCTTTTACCAAAGAAGCGCTTTCGAATTTCATTGCTGGGAATTTTTCCGCATCAAAAAAATCTGCACTTTTTAAGTGATTATCTCTTGGTTCTACTGCTGTATTAATAGATCCTGTATACACAGAAAAGTTAAATTTAGCATTATCAAAACCTGCTCCCGGAGTTTCCACAATTCCTTCAAACTTATCGAATCTACCTTGTACGAAGCTAATCCCCATGTGTTTGATATTGAAATTAACTGATGAATGCATAGGATCTACAGACCATGTAGATTGTGCAAAAGAAAACATGCTTACGAAAGCAAATACAAAACTTAATACTAATTTTTTCATTGTTTAAAAATTTATACTGCAAATGTAGCTTACAGCTTCAATCTGAAACATTGACCTATGATAAGTTCTTTTTTTTAGGTAAAATTAATTTTGAATAAATCATATCCACTAAGTACATAAAAATAAGAATAACCGACGAACTCATATACATCATTATCATTAAAAGATTTTCATTGGTAGAATCTGAAAAATATAAAAACGGATTATTTCCTGAAATAATTAAGAAAAGTAAATAAATGGCTTCAAATAAAGTTGCCATTCTCAGTATTGAATGATAACTTTTTCTAAAAATAATCACAGTTACCAAGCCAATTGCTGTAATTATAGAACAGAAAATCAGAATTAAAGTAGAGCACATTCCAAAATCTCCACCGGGTAAATGCAAAAACCTGACAGACCATTCCGTAAACTGTGTATGTAAAAGCGACATTACAACAAAAACAATTACGCTTAAAAAAATATTTTTCATCTGTGAAAATTAAGAAAATTTCAAAAAAAATCTTCAAATTCGCAGTATGGCAAAACTCAAAACAGCATATTTCTGTCAAAACTGTGGTTCGCAATATCCTCAATGGACTGGGCAATGCAAAAACTGCGGAGAATGGAACACTCTTGTGGAAGAAATCGTAGAAAAAACTTCGCACAAAACACCCCCTTTCTCTAAACAAAAGCAACACGTTATTAACATCGTTGAAGTTGAAACCAACGAAGAACCAAGAATAAAAACTCCTTCCGAAGAACTCAACAGAGTTTTAGGAGGCGGTATTGTTTTAGGCTCCGTAACCTTAATTGGTGGAGAACCCGGAATTGGAAAATCTACTCTACTTCTTCAATTGGCTTTAAAAATGAAGAAGAAAATTTTCTATGTTTCTGGAGAAGAAAGTGCTTCACAGATTAAAATGAGAGCCGATAGATTAACGGATATTCAAAATCCGAACTGTTTTTTGTTTACAGAAACCAACCTTGAAAAGATACTTCACGAAGCTAAAAAATTAGAGCCCGATTTTGTGATTATTGATTCAATTCAAACCTTACAGTCTCAATTGATTGAAAGTTCACCGGGAACGGTTTCGCAAATCAGAGAATGCTCCAACGAGATTATTAAATATGCCAAAGAAAACAATGTTCCAGTTTTTTTAGTCGGTCACATTACCAAAGACGGACAAATTGCAGGACCAAAAGTTTTGGAACACATGGTAGATGTCGTTCTGAATTTTGATGGAGACAGAAACCACCTTTTCCGTTTATTAAGAGCCAATAAAAACCGTTTCGGTTCTACATCTGAGATTGGGATTTACGAAATGATTTCGCAAGGTTTAAAGGAAATTAAAAATCCTTCTGAAATTTTAATTACTAAAAAATTTGAAGAACTTTCCGGGAATTCTGTTGCGGTAACTTTAGAAGGAAACAGACCAATGTTGTTAGAAATTCAAGCATTGGTAAGTTCTGCAGTTTATGGAACACCACAAAGAAGTTGTACCGGTTTCGATTCTAAAAGATTGAATATGCTTTTAGCCGTTTTAGAAAAACGAGCAGGCTTTCAGTTGGGTGCGAAAGACGTCTTTTTAAACATTACGGGCGGAATAAAAACCGACGATCCAGCGTTGGATTTAGCTGTTGTTGCATCTATTCTTTCTTCGAATGAAGACATTGCGATTTCAGAACATTTCTGTTTTACAGGAGAAATTGGTTTAAGTGGAGAAATTCGTCCCATTGCACAAGCTGAACAACGAATTACAGAAGCAGAAAAATTGGGTTACGAGAAAATTTTCATCTCTAATTTGAATAAACTTCCGAAGAAAAAATTCGGGATAAAAATTGAAGAAGTAAGCAAAATTGAAGACTTCCACGAAAGACTTTTTTAATTGTGTTTTTCACTTTTCAAAAGTCGATTCAGCCTTCAACCCTATTAATTCTCTGAATAATTGGGTATATTTGTATAAACCAACTATTAAATATCATGAAAACTCGATTTGCTTTCCTTGCCTTGCTTACAAATGTTTTACTCATGGCACAAACAACCATTTTCGGACTTGAAGTGAACGAAAATAATGTATCCGAAAACCAAAAAGTAAATAAAGAGCTTTCTAAAACATACTCCTCTACAAAATATTTTCAGCAACTTTCGTTTGATTTAGCATCCGATTTAAAGTTTACTTTGTTTGATAATGCAGAGATTACCGCAAAGTATGTAAAAACATTCACTTACAGCAACGGAAGTTCTTCAGCAATATATACTATTGTTGGACACCCCAATGCAGAACTTGTTTTTTCAAAACACCATCAAATCATCACAGGGATGTACACTTCTGATGAAGGAAAAAAATATGTTTTCCATCAAACAGGTACAAGTATTTTTGCGGTTTCTGAAGTTCACGAAAGCCAATTTAACACTAGAGATTCTCAGCTTGATTTTATCAACACTTCTGTTCAGCAAAAAATTAATAGTAATGTATGCCTTGAAGCTACAGAAATTTGTTCGGCAACTACAATAGATGTTATGGTAGTTTACACTGAAGCTGCAAAAAACGGTTGGGGTGGTGCTTCGCAGAGTAATTCTTTTATTGCCACAGCAATTACCAATTTCAATACTGCACTTATCAATTCTGGGGTAACCAATACAACTATAAATTTAGTTTACACCGGTGAAATTGCGTACACAGAATCCGGAAACATTAGTACCGACTTGTCCAGGCTAAGAACCAATAATGACACGTATATGGATGACGTGCACACTTTACGCACAACTTATGGAGCAGATCTTTGTGGTTTGGTTACAAGCACTCCAACAAATACTTGTGGTTTAGGCTACCTTAACACCAATCCTACCAATTATTCTGCAAATAATGCTTTTACGGTTTCACTTTATACTTGTGTGGTTTCCAATTATACTTTAGCCCACGAAATGGGACACAATATGGGACTAAACCACGATTGGTACGTAAGCACAAGTACTACGCCATGCAGCCATCATCATGGATACAGTAACCAAGCCGCAATTGCATTGGGTACAGCAAGTACGAGCTCACAAAGATGGAGAACAATTATGGCATATAATGACGAATGTGCAGACGCGGGTTTTAACTGTTCAAGAATCAACAGATGGGCAAATCCGAGTGTAAATTATAATTCTGCTCCAACTGGCATCGCCATCGGAAATACCAATCCTTCAGACGAAGCCTTTGCATTTTCTAGATTTGCGTGTGTGGTTTCTCAATTTGCACCTACCGTAACTCTCTCTTCTGTAGAAATTTCTCAAAATGAAATTAAAGACTTCACCATTTTCCCTAATCCAGCACAAGACGAAATTAATATCTGGATTAAAAACGACAACAAATACACCTTTAAAGTGGTAAATACTCCTGGACAAATCGTAACCACAACCAATACAAAAACCATTAGTTTAAAAGGTCTTTCTGCAGGTGTTTATTTCTTAAATATTTACAGTGAAAGAGGCAACTTTATCGGTTCTAAAAAATTTATTAAAAAATAATACAAGAAACAGTTATTAAAATGCTTCAATTTTTTTGAAGCATTTTTTTTATAAAAACCTTACATTGCAGTATGAATTTCCTTGCACATTCTTTCCTTTCCTTTTCTGATGAGCAAATCGTGGGACAATTTCTGGAAGACCACATCCGGAACAAAGACCGCTTTTCTTTTGCCCAAGAAATTCAAAACGGAATTACCATGCACAGAGCGATTGATACGTTTACAGATTCTCATCCAGCTATTCACGAGGCGAAAAAAATTTTCAGTCCTTTGGTGAGATTATATTCTGGTGCTTTTGTAGATGTTGCGATGGATTATTTTCTTGCCAACGACCTTTCTATACATTCTTTGGAAGGTTGGAAAAACCACTCACAACACGTGTACAAAGTTTTAAACGAAAACCTTAGTTTATTTCCGGAGAATTTTAAATTAATGCTCAGCAAAATGCAGGAAGAAGATTGGCTGTACAACTACAGAGAAGATTGGGGCATAAAATTCAGTATGAGAAATGTTTTGCACAAAGCGAGGTATTTAGATAAAGATTTACCTGTTTTTGAAGCATTTTTAGCTCATAAAAATTTCCTTCAGGAATGCTATGACAACTTTTTTCAAGATTTATATGAACATGCGAAGCAAACCAATCTTTCGTTTCATAAAAATTGATTTTGAATTAAGAACGTAAAATTTTTTCCATCTTTTTGCCTTTCGCCAATTCGTCAATCAACTTATCGAGGTAGCGAATATTTTTCATTAAATCTTCCTCAATTTCTTCAATTCTGTATCCACAAATGACACCCGTAATCATCTTTGCATTTGGATGAATATTGGCTTCTTCGAAGAATGTTCTAAAATTGGTTTTCTGTTCAAGAATTTGTTGAAGTTTTTCTTCATCGTATCCTGTAAGCCAAAAAATAATCTCGTGAACTTCTTCTTTGGTTCTGCCCTTCTTTTCCGCTTTCGCAATATAATGCGGATATACCGAAGCAAAAGACATTTGATAGACTCTTTCGTTGTTTTTCATAATTTTTCTCTACAAAATAGTTTTATTTCGTTAAACAACAATAACCATTGCACAAAAATTTCTTAGAAATTTCCCTTTATCAAACAGGGAAATTCATTTTTATTGAAAATTTGGGACTTTTAAAATATTTTATTCACGCATTGGTTTATTTGTTATTTTTACGACTTTAATAAACCTAATTTCAATGAAAATTAAAATTTTACTATTGTGTGTTTCGCTAAGTACGATTTCTGCTTTTGCACAGGAAAAAGTGAAGTACACCAAAGACCAAATCAAAAAGATGGAACAATATCTCTTCAACGAAGGTTTTGCAGGGCCATCTACAAAAAAAATCTCTACATTAATCCTTAAAGACGGAAGCATCCACAAAGGATATTGCGACGATGTAGAAATGAAGAAAGGACAGATTTACGAAATTTCAGTTAAAGACAGCGCCACAAAAAAACCAGAAAAATTCAAGGCAGAGATTGTGAGTGAAATGTACATTTTCCCTACTAATTTAGACAAAGGTCTGAAAGTAATGAAACATTACAGCAATATTAGAAGCATGAGCACTCGCAAAATAAGCAATAGCGTAACGAATGACAGAATTCATTTTGTGAACCAATCTGTTTCTCTTAAAAATAAAAAAGATGAAATGGAGTTTCTAATGCAGGTAATTAACCCAGGATTCGACGATATTATCTCTGTTTACCACGATCCACGAGCGAAAGAAACAGGAGGTGTTTCTTTTGGGGGTCCACAATTAGGAGGTGGCGTTATAAAATCTTACTACATCAAGAAAGGAGATAAAGTAATCTGGCTTCACAAAGATGATTTTGATGACAACTACGAATTTCTTTTTGGCGACAACCCTGAGTTTATGAAAAAATATCCTTTAAAATCTGTGGAATGGGGGTATTTCAGTTTTCTGGTGGCTCAATATACAGAAATGAGTAACAGTTAAAATATTCTTTTTAAATAAGTAAAACCGCTCTTTGAAAGCGGTTTTTTTATTTTGCGTAAGACTACTATCGAAGATTCATCGGCTTAATAAAATATTTAAAAACGAGTATTGATGACTCATTGATGACTATAAAAAGTGATTTTTTACTAGACAATCCGTTCTTAGCACCATATCTTCTTCGGTTTATTTAGCCGAAAGTATTTCTTCGCTAATATCTGCAACTTGAACACTTTTAATAGATGATTTGGTGGAGGATGCGGTACTTCCACCCATGATGTATAATTTATTGTTATAGATTTCCGCAGCAGCGTGTCGTCTGGGAATCATGTTGGATGATAACTTGTATAATTTATTGGTTTCTGTGTCAAAATACGCCAGAAAATTTTGATTATTTGTACCTCCAACAATAAAAATCTTAGTTCCGAAAACCGCTAATGAATGACCGGAAATCTCTGTAGACATCGTATATTGCTCCGTCCAAAGATTTTTTTTGAGATCGAAAACATTTACCAATCGGGATGATGTCCCGTTAAAACCTCCGATTACATAGAGCTTATCATTCACAATTTTTCCTCTTGCTTCTCTGGCATTTGGCATTTTCGGTAATGGATGCCATGTATTGGTCGCAATGTCATAATATTGAAATCTATCAGAAAACACTGTAGTGGCGGCATTGTTGAGCCCACTTCCTCCGAATGTATAAATTTTACCATTATAGATGGCAGAACCTGCATTTCCAGTGTAGGAATGGTTAACAGCTCCCTTTGTTTTTTTATGCGTTTCAAGGTCTATAATTTCAAGATGGCTGTTTCCCCAACCGTTAAAAATATAAACTTTATTACCGTAAGTCTCCGAATTGCCAAATCTTTTAGGAACCAAAGTAGAATTGATGACAGTCCAACGGTTGTCTTTAATACTGTATTTTTCAATAAAAGTGGCATTACCATCCGAATCTTTGTAGCCATTACTCACATAGATATTACCGTCTGCAATGGTACTGCTTGTCGCCCCTCTTTTTACAGACATATCCGAAAGCTGCTTAAAATGTAAGGTTTGCGCATGAGCTAAACATAAACCGAAAATAAAAAGAAGGAATGATTTTGTTTTCAATGGATGTGGGATTTGGTTTTAAAGATAGGGAAAAGTGATGAAAAAAGTCACGGATTGTAAATCCGCGACATTGGGGGTTGAGTTTGTTTTTATACTAAAGCCACACGAAAACATTCGTGCGGCAGCAGTGGTAGCCAGTCAAATTGGTTTAACGAAAACAATTTCATGCAAATAGGGTGAAAATTGAACCTAAAAGGGTGATTTTTCAGCCTTTTAGGTTCAACAAACATGCAATTAGGATGAAGTTCCGAGGAAAAAGGATGAAATTTGAACCTAAAAGGGTGGTTTTTTAACCTCAAAGGTTCAATAATCAAGCAAATAGGTTGGAATTCTAAGCAAAAAGCGTGGTTTTTAAATTGAAGACTATGTTGAAAAGAAAAACCTTTCGTTGGCGCAAGCGTCTCGCCGCACTTTATTGCTCAAAGTCGGGAGACTTTGCGCAGCGGAGGGAGACTTTGCGCAGCGGAGACTTTGCGCAGCGGGATCTAAAAGTGGGATTTTCAAACCTCAAAGGTTCAATAATCAAGGAGATAGGCTGGAATTCGAGGTAAAAAGTGACAGATTGTGAATTTCCAATATTAAGTTTGTTTTGAAATGGAAAACCGCTCTGGATTTGAGCGGTTTAATGTTTATTAGGGTTACTTTTTTATGTTTTTTCATTTTTTATTTTCCAAAGTAATATTTCTGTATCATTTATGATTTCATATTGATAGTTTATTTGATTCCAAAAATCAATTAGAATTCCCTGATGATTCTTATCTTTTAAGACTACAACAGAATGTGTTTCAATACCATAATCAGAAGAATAGTATATGTCAAAATCAGTATAACCCCAACCGTTAGTTATAATTTGACATAATCTACCAATATCATCAGTATTTACATATTTTCTTCTTAAAATTCCAGCTTTTATACTTTCAAAAGAGTTGATCACCCTATATTCTTCAAAAAGATTCTTAGGTAAATGTTTGTAATAATGCTCGTTATTGGATCCAGAACCTAATATTGTATAATCTTTTTTCTCTTTATCATAAACGATTGGTCCAACTCCAATTAGCATTCCTCTCTCATCATCTTTATCATACTTTTTGTGTTTCCAAAAAATAAAAATATAAGGTTGCGTATCATATAGCTTGAAGATTTTATAATCGGGATGTATTTTATCTTCAATCATCTTTTGTACTAAAATTTCATCTATCATGATTATCTTATTTGAAAACCTATAAACTTAAGAATTTGTTTTGAAATGGAAAAACCGCTCGGATGGGAGCGGTTTATATATTTAAGATGAGATTGCTTCGTACCTCGCAATGACGCTGTTACATCATTCCTGGCATTCCACCACCCATTGGCATAGCTGGTTCGTCTTTTTTCACTTCAGTGATTACGCACTCAGTTGTAAGAAGCATTCCAGAAACAGAAGCTGCGTTTTCAAGGGCAACTCTTGTTACTTTTGTAGGATCGATGATTCCTGCTTCAAGCATGTTTACATACTCGTCAGTTTTAGCGTTGTAACCGAAATCTGCAGTTCCTTCTGCTACTTTCGCTACGATTACAGAACCTTCACCACCTGCGTTTGCTACGATTTGTCTCAACGGCTCTTCGATAGCTCTTTTTACGATTTTAATCCCTGTATTTTCATCAGCATTAGAACCTGAAAGGTCGTTTAGAGAAGCGATAGCTCTTACCAAAGCAACACCACCACCTGCAACGATACCTTCTTCAACTGCTGCTCTTGTCGCGTGAAGTGCATCATCTACTCTGTCTTTTTTCTCTTTCATTTCAACTTCAGAAGCTGCACCTACGTAAAGAACTGCGACACCACCCGCTAATTTAGCTAGTCTTTCTTGCAATTTTTCTCTGTCGTAGTCTGAAGTAGTAGTTTCCATCTGAGCTTTAATTTGGTTTACTCTACCTTTAATTTTGCTCTCTTCACCACCACCGTTTACCACAGTTGTGTTGTCTTTATCGATAGTAACTTTCTCAGCAGTTCCTAGCATATCCAAAGAGATGTTTTCCATAGTGAAACCTTGCTCTTCAGAGATTACTTGTCCGCCAGTTAAGATAGCGATATCTTCCAACATTGCTTTTCTTCTGTCTCCGAAACCTGGAGCTTTTACAGCAGCAATTTTAAGAGAACCTCTTAATTTATTTACCACTAAAGTTGCCAAAGCTTCACCTTCAACTTCTTCAGAGATGATTAATAAAGACTTACCACCTTGAGCGATTGGTTCAAGAACTGGAAGCAATTCTTTCATTGAAGAGATTTTTTTCTCTACTAAAAGGATGTAAGGATTTTCAAGTTCAGCTAACATTTTCTCAGGGTTTGTCACGAAATATGGCGACTGATATCCTCTGTCGAACTGCATACCTTCTACAACATCTACAGTTGTATCGATACCTTTAGCTTCTTCTACTGTGATAACCCCTTCTTTACCCACTTTTCCGAACGCTTCAGCGATTAAAGCACCGATTGTTTCGTCGTTGTTAGCAGAAACTGAAGCAACTTGCTTCACTTTATCTGTAGAATCACCCACTTCCTGAGACTGAGATTTCAAGTTTTCAACAACAGCAGTTACTGCTTTGTCGATACCTCTTTTCAAATCCATTGGGTTTGCACCTGCAGCTACGTTTTTAAGACCTTCTCTTACGATAGCTTGTGCCAAAACAGTAGCGGTAGTAGTACCGTCTCCTGCGATATCATTAGTTTTAGAAGCTACTTCTTTTACCATTTGAGCTCCCATGTTTTCTACTCTGTCTTCAAGTTCGATTTCTTTTGCAACAGAAACCCCGTCTTTAGTAACGTGAGGTGCACCGAAAGATTTTTCGATTACTACGTTTCTTCCTTTAGGACCTAAAGTTACTTTTACTGCATTAGCCAATGCATCAACCCCTCTTTTTAGAGCGTCTCTTGATTCAATATCGAATTTTATTTCTTTTGCCATTTTATTTTAAGCTTTAAGCTTTAGGCTGTAAGCAATAGGCTTTTGCCTTAAAGCTGTTAATTATTATTTAATAACTTTTTTCTAAGTTGTATAAGTTTTTGTCGGATTAAATTCAGTTTAGGATTAAGGCTAGATAAATGATCTTCAGTTGTGAAACCCAAATCGCAAGAGAGAAAAAGTAAATATTCAGTTTCGTTTGTTGAACCAATACTAATTTCTAAAAATCTTGCAAATTCTTTATCGGTTGATCTTCCACAACCTTCAGCAATATTAGTTGGTATAGAAACAGATGCTCTTCTTATTTGAGAGGTTAAACCAAAAAGTTCAGATTTTGGAAACTTTTCAGAAACAATATAAATTTCTTTTACCAACTCGTGGGAAATTTTCCAAGTATCATATTTTTTATAATCTCTCATGCCTATTGCTTATAGCCTAAAGCCTACTGCCACTACCCAATTACACCAAGTAAATCTCCTTCTTTTACGATTAAGTAATCTTTCCCTTCCAATTTCAATTCAGAACCTGAATATTTTCCGTAAAGAACTTTGTCACCTACTTTCACAGTTGTTGGCTCATCTTTTTTACCTGGACCAACTGCCACTACTGTTCCTTCTTGTGGCTTTTCTTTAGCTGTGTCTGGAATAATAATACCTGAAGCTGTTTTAGTTTCTGCAGCGATTGGTTCTACCAAAACTCTGTCTGCTAATGGTTTAAAGTTTACTGACATAATATATTTAAATTTTTAATTATTTCTACACCAAAGTTCTCTAATTGTATGCCAAGAAGATGATTATAAAATTTTGGCAGATTTTTTTGAGTGAGTGTGAAATTTTGGCAGAAAAAAAAAGTTCACCTTACTCAAGTGAACTTTTATTATTTATTGGCAAGAAACCTCGTAATCTTTCAAAAGCTTTTTATACATATTGGTATAGAGCTCAGTTTTGTAGTGCATATTAATCTTTGCCGCTTCTGCTCCTTTTTTGCCTTTCATCATTTCTTTTCGTTCGGGCTCCATCGCTTTTTTATTTTCTTTATAGGTTTTCGTAGAAAAGTAATCGTTTTCTCTGGCTTCGTCTACTTTTTTCAAAAATTCTGGGCAGTCTGCACCTACAATTTCGTATGCTTTATAAAACTTTTGGTAAAGAGGTTTCATGTTTAATAAATCCAAAGGCGAAAGTTTATTGTAATCTACAGGGGCTACTGCAAAAGTCTCATTGGGTTTGCTTAAATACACCATCACATGCTGCAACTGGCAATTGTCGTCGTTTCCATTAGATCCCGATGCAAAACTATCTCCAAAATCGGCTTTACAATACATGCTTCTATACCCGTAAAGATTTATTTTTCCTTTCTCCATCAGCGGAAGCATTAAAACTCTCCCCTCTTCTTCCAGTTCCATATTATTATTAATTTCTTTCACCAAACGTTTATCCAATTGAAATTTTTCATTGGTGTCTTCGTTGGTATAAATTAAACTTTTTATATCGTTTACAGAAATGGTCTGAACGTTCGGATCTGTTTTAGAAGATTTAAACTTTACCTCTTTTCTGTTAAGATTTGCAGATTTTTCAGAGCTTTTTCCGATGTAGCCAAAAGTTGCCACATCTGGAAGCATAAAATCTTGTGCAAAACCTTTTTTGGTGGATCCATCTTCCATTAAAATTTCAATCGGAATAAAATCTCGTTTCCCCGTGTAAAATTGAAGAGATTGCGCATTGAAGAAATTAGTAATCGCAAAAAATGCAAGAAATAGTGTTATTTTTTTCACAGTTATTAATATTTATTGCTAAAATAACAAAAAAATGCACGAATAAAAATCTTTTTACAGGTATTGGAATAAAACGATTTCGGGCGCGCCAAAGGCGCGCCCGAAATCTCCTAAATATTTTAAAGATTTATTAAGATAAAGATTTCATATCAATCACGAAACGATATCTTACATCACTTTTCAGCATTCTTTCGTAAGCTTCGTTGATGTCTTGCATTTTAATTAATTCAATTTCTGAAACAATGTTGTGTTCACCGCAGAAATCTAGCATTTCTTGAGTTTCAGCAATACCTCCAATTACAGAACCTGCAACCGATCTTCTTCCCATAATCATTGGTGGGGTAAACAACGCTTCATCCATCTTACCGATATATCCAACTAAAACCAACGTTCCGTTGATGGTAAGTGTCGTTACATAAGGATTTACGTCGTGATCGTAAGGAACAGTATCGATAATTAAATCAAATTTTCTTTGAACTGAAGCCATTTGAGCATCATCTGTAGAAATAACAACATGGTCTGCTCCTAAGTTTTTAGCATCTTCAGATTTACTTGGTGTTCTTGAAAACAAGGTAACTTCCGCACCTAAACCTTTTGCCAATTTAATTGCCATGTGACCTAAACCACCTAAACCAATTACAGCAACTTTAGAACCCGGTCCAACATTCCAATGTTTTAAAGGCGACCAAGTTGTAATCCCTGCGCAAAGAAGCGGTGCAACAGCAGCCAAATCTAAATTTGCCGGAACTTTCAAAACATAACCCGCATCTACAACCACTTTTTGAGAATACCCCCCAAAAGTATGACCTCCCAAATGTGCATCTTTTCCGTTGTACGTTCCTACCATTCCGTTTTCACAATATTGCTCAAGATCGTGTTTGCAGCTATCACAATGTCCGCAAGAATCTACAATACATCCAACTCCAGCAAGATCACCAATTTGAAATTTAGTAACATCGCTACCTACTTTTGTAATTTTCCCGATAATTTCATGACCAGGAACTGAAGGATACTTTGTTCCGCCCCAATCGTTTCTTGCCGTGTGAAGATCAGAGTGGCAAACACCGCAATAAAGAATTTCAATTTCTACATCATTTGCAGTAACTTCTCTTCTTACGATGTTCATTTCTTTTAGATCAGCTTCTTTAGATTCAGCTCCAAAAGCCTTTACAGAAAATGTATTCATATTTTTAGTTTAAATTTTTATGTTCAAATTTTTCCAGACCAAATTTCGTAACTTTTTTCTGAAAAAAGCATACCATTTTTACAGATTCTTCTACCAATTTTACCGATTTTATTTATTAAATTACGGCTGAAAATCTAGCTATGAGTTCCAATCACCCTATTCACAGTTATACTTTTACCACTTCTGTAGGAAAATACTTAGGTTTCAATGAAAATGGTGTTTTCAAAATTAAAAGCATTCGCTATGCAAAATCTGAACGATTCAAAAAGCCGGAAATTTTAGAACATGCAGAAATATATCCCTCAGAAAAGACACCGGTCTGTCCCCAAAAAATAAGTCCGCATTTGGAAAGATTGATAGGAAAAACAGATGTTGATCAATTTCAAGCGGAAGAATCTACCCAATTTCTTACAATTACACGACCAGAAAATTTAGCTGAAACTCATCTTCCCGTTGTCGTTTGGATTCATGGCGGTTCTTACGAGTTAGGTTGCGGAGACTTACCCACTTCAGATCCTTCGGTTTGGGTAAAGGAACAAAATATTATTGTGGTTTCTGTTTCCTATCGATTGGGTTTGTTTGGTTTTTTAGGCGGAAATGATGAAAGACCTGCCAATTTAGGCTTGTTCGATATTATAACTGCTCTACAATGGATTAAAAAGTACATTCACGATTTTGGAGGAAACCCCGAAAACATTACACTTTTCGGACAATCTTCCGGTGGCGATGCCATTACACATCTACTTCTTTCTGATGAAATTGAAAATCTTTTCCAAAGAGTTATCATTCAAAGCGCGCCGCTTGGTTTTCGTTTAAACAGAGAAAAAATGTATACTGAACTTTTCAGAAAAACCGATTTTTTGAAAAACGAAACTGATGTTTTGAAAATGGTAGATTCTTACCAAAGTTTTCTTCCGTCGAGTTTTAGATATGGTTTAAAAGCAGCCATGCCTTTTTGTTTAAAATATGGTCACGACCCGCTTCCAGCAGAAAACAAAACGTTAGCAAAATGGAAAGAAAATGCTTCAAAAATTGATGTTTTAATGGGGTTTAACCACGATGAAACCGCTTTCTATGTAAAAACAGCACAAGAAGGTTTTTACACCTATCTTCATGAGAAAATTCTTGATAAAATTGTAAAAGTTACCACCGATTCTATCTACAGAAATCCTGCAAAAGTTTTCGCAAGAAATTATACTGAAGGTGGCGGAAAAATTCATTTATACAACATTAAATCTACTTTAGATAATCATTTTATTGGAGCTTCGCATTGTTTTGATCTACCTTTAATTTTCGCCAATGAAAAAGCATGGAAAGAAGCTGAACTCTTACAAAACGTCCCTTGGAATTATATTTTTGAAAACGGAAAAAAAATCCGTGCAACTTGGGCAGAGTTTGCGAGAACAGGAAAAATTCTTCCGCCAGAAGAAAGATCAGAAATTTTGGAAATTGAAAAGATTAAATAGTAATTCATTTAAGGATTTTCAATTTTTTTTAGTTGAAAATTATTCTTCCGCAATCCAAACACTTACATTTCCGGCAGGAACAAGAAAATTTCCCCAACCATTTTCGTCAATCGTTACTTTATCTTCAAATCTTCCGAGAACATCGTAAAAGGTTTTTCCGATATATTTTTCGCCCATTTCCATCGGTTTTTCATATTGATCTTTATTGCTTAAAACCACCGCACAACCTGAATGTTCTTCATCACCAAGACGAGTCCAACCTAAGCAATTGGCATCTTCAAAATAGTCTTTTTGTTCGCCGTAGGCAAAATCTTTTCTGGCTTTTAAAAGACCTTCAATTCCATCAACCTTATTGAGGAAAATCTCGTATTCATTACCGTCTTTTCCATGATCTTTATAGCTCGCTGCGAATAAATCTGGATAAAAAATGCACGGATACCCATCTTTTCGAAGTAAAATTAATGCATAAGCTAAAGGTTTAAACCACTCTTCAACAGGCGCTTCCAAGTCTTGAAGCGGTTGTGTATCGTGATTATCCACCAAACTCACCGAATGTAGCGGATCTGCCTGTGTAAGAGTTTCATCAAAAATTCTTCGTAAATCGTAAGAATCTCCTTCATTGGAGGCGGTATGAAAATTATGATGCAAAGAACTGTCGAATAAACTCATAGTTCCTTCGGTAACATCGATGTACTTTTGCAAGAGATTCAAATAACCTGGAGCCCAATATTCTCCGACAGCAAATATATTTTTGCCCGTATTCGAACGAAGCAATTGTAGCCATTCTTTATAAAAATCAAATGAAATATGCTTCAACGCATCCAAACGAACTCCATCAAAATCAGTTTGATCAAAATACCATTTCGCCCATGTATTCAATTCTTCACGCACGTGAGGATTTCGGTGCTCCATGTCGTTGTACATTAGATAATCGTAATTTCCTTTTTCATCATCAATCATTTCTTCCCAATCGTCGCCGTATTCAGACTGAATTTTAAAAATGTGAGAATCTAAACCTTCCGCATAATCTACCCCGCTGAAACAGGTGAAATTCCATTCAAAATCAGAATATTTTTTGCCTCTTCCCGGAAAAGTAAATTTAGTATAAGACTGAATATCAAAAACATCTGAAATCTTTTTATCTCTATTGTTTTCATCTACTTTTACTGCTTTAAAAGTTTCTAATTCGTCTCCTCCAGCTTTGTGGCCAAGAACAATATCTACAATAATTTCAATATTTTTTTCTTTTAAAGCTTTGATAGCGTTTTGATAATCTTCTTTACTTCCGTATTTGGTAGGAATAGTATTTTTTTGATCAAATTCGCCCAGATCATACAAATCATAAGCATCATATCCCACAGAATAACCGCCATTTGTTCCTTTATAAGCAGGAGGAAACCAAACAGAAGTAATCCCTAATTCGGCGAGATAATCTGCGTTTTTTTGAGCTTCTTTCCATAATTTCCCTTCGCCTTCAGAATACCAATGGAAATATTGAATCATAGTAGAGTTTTTCATACGCTAAAGATTTGATAAGCTATTTATAATTGTAACCTTACCCATAAAAAAATTCAAAACTAGATTTCGGAGATAAAATTTACTTTAACGAAACCCGTCTTTAAATTCTTCAAAAGGAATTTTCAACTGAACTGAAACTTGTTTTTTTTCTTCAGTATTGAGATGAGAAACAGATAGACCCAATAATCGTACCGCTTTATCGAATGGGCGAAGTTCCCAGAGTTTTTTCCCAACATTAAAATATTCTTCCGCAGAAGAAAAATACTCTTCTTGGGTTACACTTCTTGTGAATAACGAAAAATCTTTATACTTAATTTTTAAGGTTAAAGTACGGCCTAAAATAGAATTCTTTTGCAGTCTTTGATGAAGCTCTTCGCTTAAATTTTCTAGTTTTTCATCAATCTGTTGTTGATCAAAAAGATCTTCAAAAAAAGTACGCTCTACAGCCACACTTTTCTGAATTCTGTGTGGTTTTACTTCAGAAAGATGAATCCCACGAACTACATTATAATAATATGAACCAGATTTCCCGAACATTCTCGTTAAATCTTCAATGCTTCTTTTTTTGATGTCTTTGCCTTTGTAAATTCCGAGGCTGAACATTTTATTGGCGGTAACTTTACCTACGCCATAAAATTTTTCAACGGGAAGTTCCATTAAAAAATCTTCAACTTTTTCGGGATGAATGGTTTTCTGTCCGTTGGGTTTATTAATATCTGAAGCAACTTTTGCTAAAAACTTGTTGATTGAAATTCCCGCCGAAGCCGTTAAACCCGTTTCATCAAAAATCTTTTTACGGATTTCTCTCGCTATTTGATTGGCAGATTCAATATTTTTTTTGTTTTCGGTAACGTCAAGATAAGCTTCGTCTAAAGAAAGTGGCTCTACAAGATCGGTATATTGATAAAAAATCTCTCTGATTTTCTTTGAAATCTCTTTATATCTAGCAAAACGTGGCGGAACAAATATAAGATGCGGACATTTTTCTTTTGCCGTTTTACTTGGCATTGCAGAACGAACACCAAATTTCCGGGCTTCGTAGCTTGCCGCAGAAACTACGCCTCGATGACCTCCTCCTACAGCAATAGGTTTTCCTCGCAGTGCAGGATTATCATGCTGCTCTACAGAAGCATAAAAAGCATCCATATCTACATGAATTATTTTGCGTAAAGGAAAAGGAAAATCCATATTTCTGGATTTGAAATTTGATGTTTGAGATTTGAGATGAGCAATTTTCAATCCACCTCAACTCAAGGTTTTGTTTATTTCAACTTATCAATAGTAGATTGAATTTCTGGATCTTCGGGAGAAATTGCGTAATATTTTGCAATGTGAGATTTTTGATCGATCACCATATATCTCGGAATCCAGTTAAGTTCTATATAATTATTAAAATCGTTTTTCCAACCAGAAGAAAACCAATAGTTTTCTTTGTCTTTCATATTGTACTTTTCTAAGCTTCTATCAAAACTTTCTTTTGATCTTTCTAGCGAAAAAAACACGAAATCGATGTCTGGATTTCTTTCTTCAAGCTCTTTTGCTTTTGGCATTGCATTTAAACAATCTCTGCACCAACCAGCCCAAAAATCAATTACCAAAATTTTACCTTTATGCTGACTTAAAACTTGCTGAATCGTAACAGATTTACCAACTTCATCTTCCAACTTTTGCGCTAAAGCTTCTTTAGAAAATTTAGTCTTAGAAACTTCGGGCATTTTCTGAGAACAAGCCAAAGAAAATAATGAAATGGTGATGATGCTAAAAAACTGTCTCATACTCATGTGTAAATAAATTTTGTTTTTTTATACTAGTTTCTTCTAATATAATCTGCAATAATCTCGTTGAACTCGTCTTTTCTGTCGATTACCACATTTATTGGCCAATAATACGCAACATCTCTTAAATAATCAAAGGTTTTAAGACGTACATAATCTTTTTCTGTGGTAAGAATAAGTTTATACTCGCCCATTTTTTTGTATTCCGCAATAATTTTTTTGATGTCGTCATCTGTAAAATTATGATGATCTCTAAACTTCAAATGCTTTACTCGTTGCGAAAATTTCGCCAAATGCTGCAATAATGGTTTAGGATTCGCAATACCAGTAATAAGCAGAATATCGTAATAATTTAAATTATTATCTGGAAGCATTTTTTCTCTACCATAAATATTTTCATCATAGCCAATTGATGAGAAAAATACTTTTTGACCTCTCTCTGGTCTAATTCTGGAGATGTAATACTGCTTGGTTTCTTCTGTTAATTCATCCGGACATTTGCTTACCATAATAATATCTGCCCGTTTTGCCCCATTTCGAGATTCTCTTAAATCTCCTGCAGGAAGCAAATAATCTTTAAAATAAGGATCATTAAAATCGGTCATCAAAATATTGAAACCTGCTTTAATTGCTCTGTGCTGAAAAGCATCATCAAGAATAAGAACATCCAAATCCATATCTTCGATTACCTTTTGAGCTCCAGGAACTCGTTTTTCAGAAACAGCAATTACAAATCTGTTTTTGAACCTCTCAAAAAGTTGCATCGCCTCGTCTCCTACCGTTTTATAATTACTTTCGTAATTGGTTACAGCATAGCCTTTCGTCAATCTTCCATAACCTCGCGAAAGTACTCCGGTACGATATTGTTTAGATAAACTTTTGGCAAGATACATCACCATAGGAGATTTTCCGCTTCCGCCCACAGAAAGATTACCGACATTAATGACGGGTGTTCTGAACTTCGTAGATTTAAAAATCCCCAGATCGTAAAGAGTATTCCTTGTACCGGTTACTACTTTATAACCCAAAGAAAAAGGATAGAGATACCATCTTTTCATACACCTGCAAAAATATAAATTTTGTAAGGTATTTTATCTAATTTACAGAAGACTTTTCAACAAATTTTTAATTAATTTAATCTAATTTTGCGGAATTATTTTTTAGCGTGAGGTATTTTATAGAATTTTCATACAATGGCAAAAACTATTTCGGGTATCAAATACAGCCGGATGCCATTTCTGTGCAAGAAGAGTTGGAAAAAGCTCTTTCAACTTTATTAAGAGAAGAAATTAAAACCACCGGAGCTGGCCGAACAGACACCGGAGTACACGCCAAGAAAATTTACGCCCATTTCGACACCGAAAAAGTGATCGATGAAAATCTTCCGAGAAGATTAAACAGTTTTCTTCCGCCAGACATTTCTATCAAACAAATTTTTCCTGTGAAGGAAGATTTCCACGCAAGATTTGATGCAACCTACAGAACGTACGAATATTATATTTCTTTAGACAAAAATCCTTTCACACAGGAATCTGCATGGCAACATTGGAAAAAATCTTTAGACATCGAAAAAATGAATGAAGCCTGCAAAATTCTTTTCGAATACGAAGATTTTACAAGTTTTGCCAAGTTAAAAACCGACAATAAAACCAATATCTGCAAAATGTACAAAGCATTTTGGGAGCAAAACGGAAGCGAACTAAAATTTACAGTTTCAGCGAATCGTTTTTTAAGAAATATGGTAAGAGCCATTGTGGGAACAATGGTAGAAATTGGTTCCGGGAAAATTCAACCTGAAGATTTAAGAAAAATTATCGAAGACAAACACCGAAATTCCGCAGGAACTTCTGCTCCTGCTCATGGTTTGTACCTTGTTGATGTGGGTTATGAGTTTTAAATTTCCATCGCAAACCTGAGTTCGATAAATAAGAATAAGTGAAAAAAACCAATAGGAATGGGCTTTAGCCCATTTTTTAAGGACAATGCATTGATTTGGCTTTAGCCAAAATTTAAAAATATATTCTGGATAAAACCACGACTCTATTGATTAAAATAAATACCTGAGAATTAAACTAAATGTTACTCAATTCTAAAACAAATTCGCATTTAGTTTACAACAACGCAAGAAAAATCTCATCAAATCACTGTTTATTAAAAATTTACAACTTTAATCAAAATTTAATTTTATGAAGTAGTATTTTCAAATCTTGCGAAACCAATTCAGTTTTTTCATTTTTAAAACACAACCTTTACGTAAAAATTCGGTGCAGCAAAAAAGTAAGATTAGATAATATCTATTAAGGATTTGAACTTAAATTAAAGTTGGTAAAATTTTAAAACCTTATTTTTGCATAGAATTTTAAAATCATTCTTTTTAGTTCAAAACTTATAATGAAAAACCAAGATACTTGGGGAATTGTAAAGAGGCTTTTCTTTATTGGGATGAAATTTCGTTCCTGGTTTATATTCACCCTTATAATTTCTGTTCTTTTATCTATTGTCTCTACGTACCGACCGTATCTTACGATGCAGGTGGTAGATAATGATATTACCAAACTTCACGACAAAGCCATGATGATGAAGCATGTTTACATGCTTGTTGGGCTTGTTTTCGCAGAAACCATTTTGAATTTCTTTTTGGTGTACTTTTCGAATTTCATTTCGCAAAACGTAATACGAGACATCAGAGAAAGATTGTATCATAAACTGATTTATTTTAAAACTTCTTTTTTTGATAAAACACCAATCGGGCAACTAGTTACAAGAGCTGTAGGAGATGTAGAAACCATTGCAACAGTTTATACAGACGGTTTTTTGATGGTTTTTGGCGATATTTTGAGAATTATTTTCGTTTTGGTGATGATGTTCAAGACAGATGTACATTTAAGTTACATTTCTTTGGCAATTCTTCCATTAATGGTTTTAATTACAAGATTCTTCCAAAAAAGATTGAAAAAAGCCTTTGGAGACGAGAGAAACTGGACTTCAAACCAAAACTCTTTCGTGCAAGAAAGATTGGCGGGAATGTCTATTATTCAGGTTTTTAACAGACAACAATCTGAATTCAAAAAATTTGACGACATCAACATCACTTTAAAAGCGGCTTTACTAAGAACAGTTTTCATTTTCTCTTTATTTTTCCCTGTTGTAGAGCTTATTTCTTCACTTTTTATTGGTTTTATACTTTTTTACGGAGGTTACATTACCATCAGTGCGGGAGTTGTAATTGCATTTATACAGTATATTTCAATGTTGATTCGACCTTTGCGACAAATTGCGGATAGATTTAACAATATTCAGCGCGGAATCGTTGGCGCAGAACGTGTTTTAGGTTTAATGGATGAGGATTTTGCCATGACCAATACCGGAAAAATTTCAAAAGACCATTTTGATGGTAAAATTGAGTTCAAAGACGTTCGTTTTTCTTACGACGAAAAGCAGGAAGTTTTAAAAGGAATCGATTTTAAAGTAAATCCCGGAGAAACCGTTGCCATTGTTGGCGCAACCGGAGCCGGAAAATCTACGATTATCAGCTTAATTACGAGATTGTACGACATTAATTCCGGAGAAATTTTCATCGATGATGTCAATCTAAAAGACTATGAACTTTACAACCTGAGAAGCCATATTGGTGTGGTTTTACAGGATGTTTTTCTTTTCCACGGAAGTATTTTCGAAAACCTTGCGTTTGGCGATGAAAGCATCACTCTAGAAAAGATAAAAAGCGTTGCAAAAGACATTGAAGTAGACGAATTTATCGAGCAACTTCCCGGTGGATACGAATATGTAGTGAGTGAAAGAGGCTCTTCCATTTCTTTAGGACAAAGACAGCTTTTATCATTTTTGAGAGCTTATTTATCTGATCCTAAAATTTTAATTCTCGATGAAGCCACCTCGTCTATCGACCATGAAAGCGAGAAACTTATCCAAAGAGCGACAGAAAAAATTACTAAAAACAGAACTTCAATTATCATCGCTCACCGACTTTCTACCATCGAAAAAGCCGATAAAATTATCGTGATGGAGCACGGAAAAATCGTAGAAGAAGGAAAACATCTAGAATTGCTAGACAAAAACGGATATTACGCCACTTTGTACAAAGCTCAATTGAAACATGAAATTGAAGTGGATGAACTTAATAAATCTTAAGTCAACCAACTTATTAAATATTGAAAATCTGCTCTATTCTTAGGGCAGATTTTTTATTTGTTTAATGAAAAAAAAATATTCCAAAAAAAAGAAACAACAGAAATTCACACCAAATTCACCATTACGTTAAAACCTATTTAAAAAAAAATAGAATTTATTATCAAATAATATCATTTTATTTATTTTTTTTATTAACTTTATTCGAGATTTAAAGAGCACACCTCCTATTTTGGTAGGGTGTTTGATAAATAAAGATAATTTTTTAACTAATTCACTATATAAAATGAAAAATATACAAGACGAGTTTCAAATCTTTAGAGATGAATTGAAAAAACTTAAAATCGACGTGACAAAAATTGTTAAAGTAGGAAACGGAAGTATGGATTTTCACGAAGTTTTTTACAAATCTCCAAGATATGAAGAGGTGAAAACGGTTTTTGTGCAAAGACACAATCTAGATAATCTTATTGAAAAATTTAAAGAAGTTTATCCTTAAAAATAGAAAAATTACAAACTGAATACGGCGCGACCAAAGGTTGCGCCGTATTTTATTTATGTCATAGAAATTTAAAAAATCCCGAAAGTGTAGCGATTCGGATAACTAAGTTTTTCACTTTTTCTATTTCCGCCAACAATCAAATGGACGATATTGATTTGGTCATCAAAATAATTATATAAAAAACTTACCGCTGCTTCTACTTTTTTAGGTTTTGCAACAGCTTCTGATTCCAAATAAATATTAACAGATTCATGGTCTTCTTCGTAACCTACAAAATTTACTTTCAAAAACTTTCCGTCAGCTTTTAGCTTAAAGTATTCTGCGCTGTAATTTTTTAGAACTTCATTAAGTTCGTTTTTGTATTTAGCATCGTTAAAATGATATGCTTTTCCGTATTTTTTTTCTAAAGCTTTTTCCAAATCATCCATAAAAAAACGACCGGTAACTTCGAAAGTTTTCGAGCTTCCGTTATGATTAATTTCTACAGAACCTACATGATAAGGATGTTTTTCAGTAAATGAAAAGGCAAAAAAACTAAAAATTAAAATAAAAAAAAGAGATGATAATGATTTCATTTGAGGAGTTCTAGAATTTTTTCAGGGTTTTGTCTTACATCAAAAAATAATAATACTTTTATCAAATTATCGTTTTCTTTTCTAAAAAACATTCTTACATGCTTTTTTCCGATGAGCGCTGAATATGTATTATCTGAAAATTTTTGATACTTTTTAAATTTATTCGTTTCTAATTCATCAACGATTTGCTCAACATCTCTGATAAAAATTTCAATTTCCCTTTCCGTCCACATTACAGAAAGAAATTCAATAATATCAAGATATGATTCGTTGGCTACTTTCGAGAATAAGACTCGCATACTTTTTTTCTTGCATTAGCAAAAAACTCTTCTTTCGAAATCATGTCATCAGGTTTAAGAGATTCACCATATTTTTCAATAGCCTCCAAAACATGTTGTGGTACAGTATCATTTTGTTGATAATCATTCTCCACAGAAACAGATTTTACACCTTTTATCTTCTCTAAAAGTTGTTTTATAAAAGCAAAATCTTCTTTATTTTCTAACTCAATATTGACAATCATAACCCTAAAATTTACACAAAGTTAAAATAAATTCCGTATAATCGCTGCCTATAAAAATTGAACTACAGAATGCAGGATTTCTTATTTTATCTCAACTTGGGTTGGGAACACATTATTTCTCTAGACGCTTTAGACCATCAACTCTTTGTTTTGGCTTTAATCGCCGTATATTCTTATAGCGATTGGAAGAAAATTTTAGTTTTAGTAACGGCTTTTACGATTGGGCATTCTGTAACTTTGGCGCTAAGTATTTTAGATATTGTGAGAGTTCCTTCGGCTTGGGTAGAGTTTTTAATTCCGCTTACCATTGTCATTACTTCGCTAGGAAATATTTTAACGAAAAATAAAAAAGCGTCCCAAAACAAAACCAATTATTATCTCGCTTTATTTTTTGGTTTAATCCACGGAATGGGGTTTGCAAATACAGCCAGAGTAATGATTGCGAAAAGCCAAAGCATTGCTTTGCCCCTTTTGGGTTTCAATATCGGTCTGGAATTAGGTCAAATTGCGATCGTTTTTGGTATTTTGCTTCTATTGATTATACTTCTTAACCTATTTAAAGTCAACAAAAAAGACTGGATTCTCTTTGTTTCATCGGGAGTTTTCGCGCTTTCATTAAAAATGACACTTGAAAGGTTGCCTTTCTAAGTAATTTTTATTGATTACACACTTACTTATCATTATATTTACCGATTCTTAATTCATACCCTATGAAATTTAAAATAACTGCGGTTGCCGCTTTAGTGTACTCGGTTACCTTTGCACAAAATATTCAAAATAACCCGGGAAGCAATCACGGAAATAAATTTGAACAATTAGGTGGTATTTTACCCACTCCAAACATTTACAGAACTGCTTCTGGAGCTCCAGGACAAGGATACTGGCAAAACAGAGCAGATTACGACATTTCTGCTTATTTGGATGAAGACAAAAGAAATTTAAAAGGTTCAGAAACTGTAACTTATTACAATAATTCTCCAGACGATTTAGATTACATCTGGTTACAACTTGATGAAAACCAACAATCTAGCATCAAAAAAGCGAATTACGAATTCTCTTCTACCCTTCCAAAAGCAACGAATGAGCAAAATTTAAAAGTTTCTGAAATCCCAGCAAAAGATAATGGTTACGGAGTAAATTTAGATAAAGTAACCGACGCCGCTGGAAATCCTTTAAAATACACGGTAAACAAAACCATGATGCGAATAGATTTGCCTAAAGTTTTAAAGAAAGGTGAAAAATTTGTATTCAAAATAGACTGGAATTACAACATTGCCAATCGTATGCAAATGGGCGGAAGAGGCGGTTATGAAAACTTCCCTGAAGAAGGAAACGACCTTTACACCATCACACAATGGTATCCTAGAATGTGTGTTTACAGCGATTTCCAAGGATGGCAAAATCATCAATTTACCGGAAGAGGAGAATTTGCTTTAGTTTTTGGTGATTTTAAAGTATCGATGAACGTTCCTGCAGACCACGTTGTGGGAGGAACGGGTGAATGTAAAAATTACAGTCAGGTTTTAACGGCAGAGCAATATTCTAGATATCAAAAAGCGGAAAACGCTTCTGAGCCTGTAGAAATTGTAACTTTAGATGAAGCTAAAAAAGCAGAGAAAAATCATTCAAAACAAAGAAAAACTTGGGTTTTTGAAGCTAAAGACGTGAGAGATTTCGCTTGGACGTCTTCAAGAAAATTTGTTTGGGACGGGATGAGAGTTACAATTCCTGAAAACAACAACAAAGTAATGGCGATGAGCTTTTATCCAAAAGAAGCTTACGGATTGTACAGAAAATTCTCTACAAAAGCCGTTGCACATACCATTAAAACTTATTCAGAATTTACCGTTCCCTATCCTTATCCAGTAGCACAATCTATTGAAGCTTCTAACGGAATGGAATATCCTATGATTTGCTTCAACTATGGAAGAACAGAAAAAGACGGAACCTATTCTGAAGCCATCAAAAACGGAATGATTGGCGTAATTATCCATGAAGTTGGTCATAACTTCTTCCCAATGATTATTAATTCAGACGAAAGACAATGGAGCTGGATGGATGAAGGTTTAAATACGTTCACAGAATATTTAACGGAAGAAAAATGGGACAATAAATTCCCTTCAAGAAGAGGACCAGCTTGGACGATTGTAGATTACATGAAGCTTCCAAAAGACCAATTAGAGCCTATTATGAGCAATTCTGAAAACATTATTCAGTTTGGACCGAATGCTTACGCAAAACCTGCAACAGGTCTTAATATTCTTCGTGAAACGATTATGGGAAGAGAGCTTTTCGACAAAGCTTTTAAAACCTATGCGAAAAGATGGGCGTTTAAACATCCTGAACCTGCAGATTTCTTTAGAACAATGGAAGATGCAAGTGGTGAAGATTTAGATTGGTTCTGGAGAGGTTGGTTCTACGGAACAGACCCTGTAGATATTGCTATTGAAAAAGTAACGATTGCAACGCCAGATTTTGAAACAAAACCAAGAGAAACTTCGGAAACGAAATATAAAGTAGATGCACCAATTCAAAATAAATACGACGACATCTCTAAAATGAGAAACCGCGAAGATAAAAGCATCACTTTTGAGGTAGAAAAAGACAAGGAACTTCAAGATTTCTACTACAGATACGATCGTGGACAAGAAAAAGTAAATACAGATAAAGAATACACGTCTAAATCTGAAGGTACTGCTGCTTTAGACAAAAACGATAAAGAAAGACTGAAAAACATTACCGCTTATCAAATTGATTTTGCCAACAAAGGAGGTTTGGTAATGCCAATTATTTTAGAATTCACTTTTGAAGATGGTTCTACATTAAAAGACAAAACATCGGCGCAAATTTGGAGACAAAATGAGCAAAAAGCTTCTAAAACTTTCTATTTCGATAAAAAAGTAAAATCTATTCAGCTGGATCCATTGAGAGAAACTGCAGATATTGATACAGACAACAATTTCTGGAGCGCAGACAATGGAAAAGCGGAAGTTTCTAAATTCCAATTATTCAAGCAAAACCAAAAAGGAAATGCAAGAGGCGCAAGCAACGGAAGAGTAAACCCAATGCAAGCTGCAGGAAAAAAGAATTAATTTTTAGCGTTTCTACGACATACAATTTACAATATAGTTTCGGCGAGCCAAAGGCTCGCCGAAACTTTTTATCATCAATATCGATAGGGTTTTACCCTACTCTGTTTTAAAACTTTTCAAATTATTTTCTCAAAACAGTCTTTAAAACCTTTAATTTACCGTCAATCTTTTGGTCGATTTTTAAGCCTAAAATTTCCGTAATGAGCGGATAGACATTTACATTTTCAAACTCATCAATTTCTTGATTATGGTTGAAAGAATCTCCCCAAGCAAAGAAAGTAGCTTTCATTTCAGGGACAATTCGCGGGTCGTAACCGTGTTTTCCTTTTGACGTTTTTTGATCTTTAAACAAGAAAACTTTCGGAGCTTTTGGAACTAAAAGAATCTGCCCAATCCTGTGGTAACGGTCGTCTCTTGTCGCAAAATGCAAGTATTTCGGAAGCTTTTTATCTAAATAAACATCATAATCGCTATTTTTTTCTTGTTTTAATTGTTTAAAAACGGTTTTTACCTCATCAGAATTTTTCACATAAACCCTTAACAAAGTTTGAGAATTATACAAATCGAACCTCGATTTATCTAAAAGCAGCGCAGGAACTTCAAGCGGATTTCCTCCATCAACTTGAATCATCCCATGATCTGAAACAAAGACAAAATTTACATTTTTCAACCCTAAACCATTGACTTTCTGCACCAATTCTCCAATCGCATCATCAACAAGATGAACGGCTGTTTCAGTCTCTTTCGAATCAGGACCAAAATGATGTCCTGCTGCATCTACTTCAGGAAAATATAAAGAAATAAAATGAGGTCTTTTTTCTTCGGGAAGCTTCAGCCAATTCATCACTTTTTCTACTTTTTCTGCGGGCGAAAATTTTTCGTGATAATGATAATAATAAGTAGGTGTTGCTCCGCCTGCTTCACTTGCAGAACCTACCCATTGCAAAGATGCAGAAAGCATTCCCTGTTTTTCTGCTAAAGCCCAAAGTGGCGTTCCGCCGTACCAATTTCCGTCTTCGGCGTTTTCTTTTTTGCTCATCGCATAGCTTTGTTTTTTCTGATAATCATAAAAATAATTATCAACCAAACCGTGGTGAGAAGGATACAAACCAGTAATTAAACTCCAATGATTAGGAAACGTAATACTCGGATAACTCGGAAGCATCGCTTTAGCATGAACCCCTAGATTTCCCAAGTCAGAAAGATGTTTTGCTTGATATTTTTTAATGTAATCATAGCGGAAACCATCCGCGGAAATCATAATTACATAAGGTTTTGTTTGAGCTTCCACACTATTTTTTCTTCCAGAAACCACAACTTGCGCCGTATCTGAAACCGCATTCTGCGCAAAAGAAAAAACCGAAAAAGCCAATATTAAAACTGAAAAAATTCGTTTCATCAAAAAATAATTTTAGCAAAGGTAATATCTAAATGCTTTTGAGGATAAATTTATGTTTTAAATAAACTTAAAATTCTATTTTTCCCACGATTGCAAAAAAAAAACCGGCTACTTAAAAATAAGAGCCGGTTTACAATCCTAAAATTATTATGTTATTCTTTAATCACCTTATCGAATTTTACTTCTCCATTCTTCATTTGAATTTCGAGGTAATACGTTCCGGAAGGTTGATCTTTTAAATCAATACTATCAACATTTCCCAATGTAACAGTTTGCACTTTTCTGCCGTTTGTTTCGTAGATATGAACTGCTTTAATATCTTTCGCATTGGTAAATTTGAAAATTCCGGTGGAAGGATTTGGATAAATCTGAGCTTTCGTTAAAACGGCGGCTTCATCCGTAGCCAATGCCGCACTGAAAGACATAGGAAGCGTAGCATAATCTCTAAAACCACTATGATAACCAAGTGACAACGAACCATTTCCTCTTGCAACAAAGACATCAATATTTCCTGCTGCATTTGGAATTGGGGTATCTCCCACACCACCACTTAAACTTCTGGTTGCTACAATTGTTCTTGTGCTTCCAGAAACAGTATTTGAACTGATTGTCCAGTCTTGCGCTGCGTCTGCAGAAGGCGTTACTCCTACTCCATTGAAAAAATAATCTGTTGTAGACGCCGAACTATAAATAAAGCCATCTGCTCCAGATGCCATACCACTACTTCCTGCTCCCAAAGCTAAATAAGAATTACTTGGCCCTGCCAAAGTTAAACGAACCATAGTTGGAGTTGTTTCTAATTTAACAGAAACTCCTGTGCTTCCAACAGCAAATAAAGCCCCGGAACTGTATTGTGCAAACGCAAAAATATTGGTTGCCAATAGTGTAATTATAGATAAAATTTTCCTTTTCATATTAATTCTTTTTTAGAAGGTTGATGATGTTTGTCTTTCCAGATTTCATGGCATATTCGAAAGGTTTAAAACCTAAATTATCTGCCTTTTCCGGATCTGCTTTGTACTCTAGGAGCAATTTTACCAACTCTTCGTTTCCTGTTTTTGTAGCCCAGATTAAAGGAGTTGTACCGTTCGCATCTGCAATATTGGGATCTGCTTTTTTCTTTAGTAAAGCAAGAACCAAATCTTTGTTATAACGAATTGATAAACCCGCCAAAGCTGTTCCCTCATTGCTTTTATAATTAATATCTTTTACGTTGTTAATAAGAAATTCTGCCACTTCGGTATTCCCTCGATAGCACGCCAAAATAAGGGGTGAAAAACCTTGCTCATTCGGTGTATTAATTACTTCTTTGTCATGAGACATCAGATCTTTCAGTTCTTGAACTGTACCTGTTCTCGCAATATCATAAACGCTTTTCTGACTTTTAAACAAAGGCGTTACAAGCATCATACTGAATAATAATAGTAGTTTTTTCATTGTTTTACCAAGGTATAATCGTATTCAACATTTACGTTTTCAGCAACTTTTTTGGTAACCATTTTTGGGATGGTTACTTTGTAATCTGCCGTTTTTGCAACAAAAGTTCCTTTCATATAGATTTTGCCATCTTTCGAATATATGGTTGCAGAAGAGGTTACAGCATGATCTACCCCATGAAAATTAAGCGTTCCTTGAATGGTATATTTTGCAGCATTAGAAAGTTTAGTTTTATCGAAATTAGTAACCTTTCCTTTAAAAGTAGCTTTAGGATATTTATTTGTTTCAGCATAGCTTTCGTTAAAATGCTCTTGCATTAAACTATTGGTAAACTTGAAGTTCTTTACGCTAGAAACAGAAGCTATTTCTCCGTTATCAGAATTTAGAATCACCACATTAGAATTATCTTGTGCAGATACATCTTCAAACATAGGAACCGAAGCTTCAAATGAAACTTTTCCTGTTTTCGAGGAGTATTTCTGTGCAATCGTAAAACCACCAAGAAATACGACTGCGATAAAAAAAAGATTTTTTTTCATGTCTAAAAATGTATTAGGTTAGTTTTCCAGAAGACCATCGGCTTTCCATTTTGTAAAAATAGTAATCTGCGACGGAGACAATGAGCCGCCTTGTGGCATCTTCATCGCATCACCATTGGCACGCTGAATGCGATCAATAACATTATCAATATTATTTTTCAGCTGCGTATAATTGGTAAGAGGCAAAAACGAAGCTGCTCCTCCGGAATTGTGGCAACTTATACAATTGGCATCTACAATAGGTTTAACATCTGCCGTATACTTTACAATTGTTGGCGCCGGTGTCTGATCCGAAATTTCTTCATACGTTCTGCTTTCGCAAGCCAAACTGATGGCTGCAACACTTAATAGAAATATTATCTTCCTCATTAGAATACTCTATATAGATTAAACCCAAAAAAAATCTGTCCTTTACCCCATTTACCGGTTGCGTTGGTAAGATAACCTATATCCGAATTCAGCTGAGAATTGGTAAACAACAACTGAAAGATGTGACCTCCAGTTTCTATATCTAATCCTAAAGAAAGCGGATTTTTATAAAAATTATGATTATCAAAATTCACGAAATACTCTGCATTCAGAGACATTCTTTTAGAAATTTTCAAACGGCCACCTACGCCACCAAGAAATTGATTTTCGTTTTCAATGGTTGGTTCGTAAAGATTTTTGTGCACAAAAGATGGCGTAAGCTGCAATGAAAATTTATCGCTAAATCTTCTCGAAATTAAAGCCTGTGTGAGATAAGAAAGCCTATCGCTAAAACGCAATCCTGGGTAGAGATCTGTACTGAGATCTGTATTGGTTGCCATTACATTATAGCCTACAATTTCGAAAGGAAAATTTTCGTTTTGCTTTGCCAATCGATATTTTACCGCACCTTCGAAAGTTTTTAAATTGGTTTCGCGTGAAAGACTTACAGAAACATTGTCTGTAATCCCATAAATAACGCCCAACTTGGTAGAAGCATCGTCTAGACCAAAAAAGTCTTTAAAACCTTTGCTTACATCGCCAAATCTGTGCGCCACAACGATGTACCATTCTTTTTTGGCAGTAAGTTTTGTAGATTGCCCCGTTACAATCTGAAGAGCTTTGAAAGCGGGTTGTGAAACACCTTGATCGGTTTTGATTGTGTCAATATCCTTCAACAAATCTTCCTGTGCAAAGGCAAGACTTGAAGCTAACATCGACAAAAAAAAGAGAGTTTTTGTCATACGCAAAATAGTTTAGTTTTGTCTAGCAAACTTATCGACTTATGACTACAAAAAATGGTGATAAAAGTCACCGACTATATTGTTTTTATCAATCGAAACCAATTAAAATATTTAACATAATTTATTAGATTCATCTAACAATCTATAAAACAAGCATTTTGATTCCTTCTTTGGTTTGACTGATTTCGCCTTCGTTTTCAATTTTTTTCAAAACTCGGCTCACAACTTCCCTTGAAGTGCCCAAATTATTGGCAATTTCTTTATGTGTAAGCTTAATTGGGTTCTGTCCGTTGATTGAAATTTGTTGTTTAATGTAGTTTACCACACGTTTATCCAGTTTATGAAATACCGCATCATTCACCATATGCATTACATCTACAAATCTTTTTTCGTATTCGCTGTAAAAGATTCTATTGATCTGTGGAAACCTGATTAGCCACTCATGCACCACAGAAACCGGAATTAGTATAACTTCCGAATCTTCTTCGGCAACTGCATAAATTCGGCTAATTAAATCTGAAAAAATAGAAGAAAAAGTCATTAAGCAACTTTCGTTTGGTCTTACGTAATAGTAAATAAGTTCTCGCCCATCATTAAGAGAAAAAACCCTTATAGAACCTTTGATTAAGAACGGAACAAACTTATTTTTTTGACCTTCTCTTACGATTTCTGTTTTTGCTTTTATCTCAGTAAAAATTGCATGCTTTTCAAATTCTGCAAAAAAATCTTCACCTAAAAATCCAAATTTATCAGAAATAAACTGATTATTTACCATTTTATTAATA
This sequence comes from Chryseobacterium sp. HNCC26DJ239, assembly GCF_057180445.1. Classification (NCBI taxonomy): domain Bacteria; kingdom Pseudomonadati; phylum Bacteroidota; class Flavobacteriia; order Flavobacteriales; family Weeksellaceae; genus Chryseobacterium; species Chryseobacterium sp. HNCC26DJ239. The sequence continues at coordinate 155,855 of NZ_JBXUGJ010000003.1, read as the reverse complement.
CCTATCTAAAAACAAAGATATAAAACTGAATAATTCTTATGATAATTTATTTATGATTTTTTATATCTTATTGTAATTTTATTATTAATGAAAAAAAATAAATTTTATAAAAAAAGAAGACTGCCTTTTAAGACAGTCTTCGCTAAAATATTAAAGCTTGAATTTCAAATTTACACCGTAAAAGAAGTAAGCTTTGCTTGGACCGGGACTTAAATCGGTTGCCAATCCTTTTGCATAACCACTTCCTTGATCAGAATCGTTGATATTATTTCCTAAAAACAGGAACGTATAATTAATTTGATTGGTGAGATTATTTCCCATTACATAAGCATCAGCATCAAATCTTCCGAAAGATTTTTTGTAACCCAATTTAGAATTTAGCAATCCAAAACCTTTCACGAGGTTGGTATTATTAAAATCAGTATATACATCTCCTAAATAATTGTACGTATTTACCCAATAAAAACCTGGTTTTGTAAAAATATCTACTCCAATTGCATATTTATTTCTTGGAACTCCCACTACAGTTTTGTGGTCGTATGTTTGTTCTGCCCCCAACAATTTAGTTTTAAAATCTTTGTATTTCGCATCGTAATAAGACATATTTACAAAAGGCACTACTCTTTCGATAAAAGAACTTTCGCTTTTATATTGGTAACCAATACTTAGCTCCAGACCATTATTTTTCTGGCTTCCCGTATTTGCCCAATACGTTTGGTTATTAGAATCGGGAATCGCTAACTGTGTTAATTTATTAGCATAATCTATTCTGAAAACCGAAACCTGATAATCTAATTTCGTATCGAGCAACAAACCATGCACGCTGAAATCAAACATTTTTGCACGTTCAGGCTGAAGGTTATTATTTGCCATATTGGTATATGTAATGAACGAAGAACTTGCCGTTGGAGCATTGTAACCTTCACTATAGCTCAAATTGAAAATTTGATTTTTCCATTCTTTTTGTAAAGCAATGTGCGGTGTATAAGCGGTTTCGTACTCTTTTTGAAAAGATTGATCTTTTTTACCAGAAATTAATCCCGGAAGCGCATACAGATCTTTTCTGTCGTAATTGGTTTTGTTCGCGCTAATCCCCGCCAACAAAGTAAGTCCCCAAGGTTTGTACGTTAAATAATCTATAGCAAAATATGTCGCTTGATTATTGTTATACTTAAAATATGATGCTCCAGAAATCCCTGTAGTTTCTAAAGGATTTGTAATAGAACCCGTAAAACGATAACTCGAAACAGTAGACATTGAGTTTTGAATTTCTGTACCAAAATCTAATCTGTTTTCAAAATTATTAAATTCATTTTTGAGGGTAAAAGTAGAACGCAACCCAACATTTGGTGCATTATTTACTCCAAAAGCTCCCGCTGAAACACTTTCTGTATTTCCATTGTAATAAAATAGAGTGGTATAATTTTTAAGATTCGGAAGAATGTTTAATGAATTACTGATCCCAACTCTTGTAGATTTAATTTTTGTTCCTGCATTTTTTCGAATATACGCTGGGTTTCCATTATCGATTCCCGCATAATAATCGTCGTAAGAAATTTGCCCAGAAGTATGTTCATAAGAATACGCCTGACTTGCGAAGAAGCTCAACTGGTCGTTTTTGCTTAATTTAACGGTTCCGTTTACGTTGAAAAAGTTCTTTAAACCTCCTCCATTCGGTCTGTAACCATCGGTTTCAAGGTGACCGTAAGCTGCGTTAATTGAGTAATTTTCATCAGCAACATTCACCTGCGTACGAGATTGAAATGTTTTAAAAGCACCCAATAGAGCATTTTCAGAAATGGTTATTCCCTTCGTAAAATCGGGACGCGTGTAGAAACGTACCGCACCGCCAACTCCACCTCCATATAAAGTTGCGGCAGGACCTTTAATTACCTCAACATTATTCACATGAGCAAAATCGATATCGTCTAAAATTGTAATTCCTTCTGCGTTGGTTAAAGGCATATTGTTCCAATACGCTTTTACGCCCCAGTTATTGAATTTTTGGTCGTTTCCGTACCCACGAACCACCAATCTTTGTCCGCCAAAATTTGTTCTTTTATCTACCTGAACTCCGGGCATTGTAGACAAGGTTTGCTCAATCGCTGCAGGATTATTTCTGTTTAATTCTTCCTCAGAAAGTGTTTCTACAGATTGTGCGTGTCTTTTGAATTCTGCACGTTCTTGTTTGATTTTTTTTCGTCCTTGAATTGCAACTTCATCAATTTTATTTTCCTGTGATTGTTGCGCGTTTGCCATTGCAAAGCCCAATACAGCCGCAATGCATATATATTTTTTCATTGATTAAAAATTAATTGTCTTGTAAATAGTTTGATTAGGTTTTAAGAAAACCATTCCGGAGGCGGAATTACAATCGACTGACAAGCCGTTATTTTTAACCTGTAAAAATATTCTGATGTGGACTTGATACAAGTATTGTTGAAAAAAATAAAATCTTCAGATTCAAAAAAAACGAAAAAATAGGATGTTTTAATAATTTTTTTTGCATGTTTAGGCAAATCAAAACACTTCCATTTGTTGGTGTTTTTCTTTGTAAAAGCTTCTGAAATTTTTAGTAAAGAATTGAGAACAATATCTTTTTTGTCTAAATAACAGTAGAAATATTTTGTCCCTTTTTTAGAATAAATTTTGATGACATCGTAAGAGAAACCTTTTAATATGAATTCTCTTTCTTCTTTCCAAACAGCGTTTTTTAAATCGTTTTCTGAGAAACAAACGGTATCTGATTTCTCAAATTTGTTTTTAGCTAAATGATTTTGCGTTGTTTCATACAATTCTTTCTGAACAAAAGAAATAATGGTATGCGCTACATTAAAAAATATAACGGCTACAGGGATTATCAGAAATAAACAGAATAGTTTTTTGTACAAAAAGAAAAAATTATTGTCTCTGCGGAATAAGTTCTTCCACAGGTTCTACGGAAGTAAATTCCGGAATGTTTAAAGAATATGTTTTTTTAGAATTGTTGGTCACAAATTCTATCCTATTGTCTTTAGGACTTAGTTTTGGAGAGCTTTCCTCCACATTTACTGAAGGTTTATCAGCAAAAATTTCAGATGTATGATGAGTTTGTAAAGTTCCGATTACTGTTACAACATCACCGGAAATCGCTTGTCTGAAACTTACGATATTTCCTTCCGCCTTAAAGGATTTTATAGTAATGATGTCTTTCTTGTTTTTCAACTTCAGCTTTACAGAATACGTAATTCCTTTAATGCCTTCTCTTCCGCCATACCAATTGTTTTTTTCGGCAGAAATAAGCGAAACTTTAGTTTGAGAAAAAGAGGAAACTGGCGCTTTACAAGAAAGCGCCAGAATCCAAAATATCATTATGAATAGTTGATTATTCATTTATTAATCATCTTCACCATTGGTAGTTACTTTACCAATTACTAAGTAGTTGCCGCTAAATACAGTTGTACCTTTAGCATCTGCTTTCAATATGTAATTTCCAGGTGTTAATCTTTGGCCGAATTCTTCGTCTGATTTTACATTCTTTTTGCTGTACACCAATCTTCCTGCCCCATCAAAAATACTAATATCAACTGCATCGTATTTCGAAGAATCAAATCTTAGGTGAGAAATCCCTTTTGATGGGTTTGGATAGATTCTTACCTCATCTTTTTTAGATTTAACTTCGTTTGTTCCTAATGAAACTACGGTATTTTGGTTAGTCCACGCTCCTCTACCATAGGTAGAAACCAAAACTGTTCTGGTTGCTGGTCTGTAATCTAAATTTGTAATTCTTACATTTCCTATATCTCCTGTAATAGAAGCCCAAGTGGGTGTAGTTGCAAGGAAATTCGTTGTACCCCACACTCCCATTTCTGTACCGATAATTACTTCATTTTCATCATCAGGATTTTGTAGTACTGTTCTTACAGGCATGTCTGGAAGGTTACCTTCTTTGTTTTGCCAAGAAGTTCCTCCATTTGTAGAATAGAAAACACTGGTAAGATTATAATTTGATAAAGTAACGATGATTTCATTTTCGTTCTTTCCGAATTCTATATCAGAAATCGTTCCTGTTGCAGGCGCTGTAAGAACGGTTGATGAGTAAGCTGTAGCCGAATTGGCATTAGTTACTTTAAAAATTCTTCCCAAATTTGTCCCAACAAATAATGTTGTAGAGGCTGTTGTGTGAGGAGAAACTTTCATCCAAGTAATTTGCTCTCCAGAAAGAGCAGTTCCTACTGTTAATACATTATTGGTAAATGATGCAGTGGTAGATGTGGCAGATAAGCCACTTGTCATAAATACTGATAGCCCCGAACGATAAGAAAAGAAAGTATTATTAACTCTATCTAAAGCAATTTCGTTCACAAAATGCCCGGTATTTCTGTTTGCACTCGTAGTGATTATGTAATAAATATTACTATTAATTAAATAGTGACTATTATACACGTAACTTGCAATTTGGTAATTGTCTGCATCATCATATTCTGTCTGCATACCATCACCTCCTGTAGCAGATTGGCTAGTCAAAAAGTTATTCGCTTGTGGAACTCCGTACAACCACCAAGAGCCATTATCTTGAGCTCCTGCCAAAAGTTCTTCATTTGCTGGAGTCTTTGTTGGGTTCAGCGTCGCACTATAGAACTGAGTAACATTGTATCTCGTATTTCTTGCAGAAAAACCTCCTGTAGATCCTATTGTATTTTTATTTGCTGCGTAATAAATTCCTCCATCATTACCAAACAGCATTTGGTTGGTCGCATAATTATTAAACGGATTGAAAACGATCTCGTGCTGATCTGCGTGTACTGTAGATACCGCCAAAGCAGCCATATTATTATTGTTAGACCATTTAGAAATCTGAGTCCAACTTGAGCCTGCATTTGTAGATTTGAATAAATCAATACCTCCAACATATACTGTATTATCGTCTAGAGGGTCTGCTGCAATAACGAGATCGTAGAAAGATTGACCTCTGGTAAAATCATTAGCAGGAATACCTGTGTCAGTTGCAGTAGGAAGTGTAATCGCAAAATTTATACCATCGGTAACATCCCATGTTATACCTCCATCTGTTGATTTTGCCATACGAACAGGTTCAGTACTGCTACTTACACCCTGCATTAACGCATAAACTTTATTAGGATTGGTTCTTGAAAGAGTAAAATTAACTCTAGACCCATTATTTCCAACATTATAAACTTCTGTAAAAGTTGTTCCATCAGCAGATTTTAAAATTCTACCTCCTGAAGCGATAGTTGAATACAATGATGTTCTTGTTGAAACCCAAACAGAATTATCCGCGCCAATTTCTATTTGTTGAATAGAATATCCTATCGAACTTGTTCCTCCCGATGTTGTCGGTGCTAATAAACTTGTATTCTTTGTAAATGTAGCTCCGCCGTCGGTAGATTTATACAAACCTGCTTGGCTTATACCATGAAAAGCTCCAAAGTTATAAGCACCGCTCACTCCGGCATAAACCTCTGAAACACCTCCATTATTTCTTACTTTAATATCATTAATATAGAAGTTTCCACTTCTTACATTGCCGTTATATGTAGGAGCTATTGTAAAAATTTGTGTCCAAGTAGTTCCACCATTGGTAGATTTCCAAATTCCTGATCCAATAGCGTCAGATGTTGAAGACTCTCCGGTTCCTACATAAATAACTTGTGGATTATTAGGATCGTACGCAATACATGATATTGAAGTATTTGCCCAAAAAGTACTTAACGGAGTCCATTGATTTGTACTTACTGACGGATCTTGATTTACCCACAGACCTCCAGAAACACCTCCTGCAAAAACTCTTTTTCCTGTAGGATCGTTTGGATCATACATGATAGCCCTCGTTCTACCACCCACACTGTAAGGACCTCTTTCAATCCAAGGTTCATTAACTATTTTACCTGTTGTAGAAGATTCTGAACCTCCAATAAAAGACATACGTTTAGTAGGAGCATATCTACCTTGAGCAATCTCAGTATTTAACTTTGCTAATTTATAGAAATTGCTTTCACCCGTAACAGGATCCATTGTTCTTTTGAAATCTTCTTCATTGTAAAGATCTGGTGGCGTTCCTGCTAATTTCGCTTCTTTATGTTGCTTTTTGAGTCTTTTATTATATTTAGAATATAGTTCTAGTAGACGTTTTTGATCACTTTTAAGATTCGTATTTTCCTGTGCATAGAGGTTACCCGCAACGCATAAGATCATAGCTAATATAGAATATCTTTTCATTTATACAGTTTGCGCAAATATAATTAAATAATTGTAACCACCTCAAAACAAGAAGATAAACTATTACATTGAAAGCTTTTTTATTTAATATAATGATACTTAGAAATTTAGTACTCTTTAATTATGATATTAAAATAGATTTTTTAATCCTATTTAAAATTTATAGTAAAAAAAATGCCCCAGTTTTCACTGAGGCATTCTTATGTATGTTTAAGAAAAATCTTAAGCGTTTACGTTGTTACCACCTAATACGAAAGGCTCAACTTCTTTGATCTCACCAAATTGTTGTTCGTAGTTGTTAACATTTTGTTGAAGTGCAGCTAAAACTCTCTTTGCGTGAAGAGGAGCCAAGATCACTCTAGATCTTACGTTAGCTTGCTGAACTCCTGGCATAAGCTGGATGAAGTCTACAACAAACTCAGATGGAGAATGGTTTACTAAAGCTAAGTTACAGTAAACTCCTGAAGCTACCATTTCGTTTAATTGGATGTTGATGTTTCCGTCTTGTGGATTTTGATTGTTGTCCATTTTATAAATTATATTTTTTAAAATTGAAATTTGAGATTGTGAAAATATAAAAATAAATTCAAAACTCAAATTTCAATTTATTAATTTTAGTTAAGATCTTCGAATTCTTTTCTAGAACCTACGATCACGTTTTGATACTCTTTAAGACCTGTACCTGCAGGAATTCTGTGACCTACAATTACATTTTCTTTCAGACCGTTCAGATCATCAATCTTACCTGCTACAGCTGCCTCGTTAAGAACTTTAGTAGTTTCCTGGAACGATGCTGCAGACATGAACGATTTAGTTTGAAGAGCCGCTCTTGTAATACCTTGCAATACTGGTGTTGCCGTTGCTGGTAAAGCTTCTCTTACTTCTACTAAAGCTTGATCTTCACGCTTCAATTTAGAGTTTTCGTCTCTTAATTCTCTTGCAGTAATCATTTGACCTGGTTTGAATTCTTTAGAATCACCTGCATCAACTACTACTTTAAGACCGAATACTCTGTTGTTTTCTTCTAAGAAGTCGTATTTGTGCTCCAAAGCTCCTTCAAGGAACTGAGTATCACCTCCGTCTACGATAGATACTTTCGTCATCATCTGTCTTACGATGATTTCGAAGTGCTTATCGTCGATTTTTACACCCTGAAGACGGTAAACTTCCTGAATTTCATTTACTAGATATTCCTGAACCGCAGTTGGGCCTTTAATTCTTAAGATATCGTCTGGCGTAATTGAACCGTCTGAAAGCGGTGCTCCTGCTCTTACGAAGTCATTCTCCTGAACAAGGATCTGGTTTGATAATTTAACTAAGTAAATTTTTCTTTCTCCAGTTTTTGCTTCAACGATCAATTCTCGGTTACCTCTCTTAATTTTTCCGTAAGAAACTACACCATCAATTTCTGTAACAACAGCTGGGTTTGAAGGGTTTCTCGCTTCGAATAATTCGGTAACTCTCGGAAGACCTCCGGTGATATCCCCTGCTTTTGCAGATTTTCTTGGGATTTTGATTAGGACTTTACCAGCCTTAATTTTTTCACCATCGTTTACCATTAAGTGGGCTCCTACCGGTAAGTTGTAACCTTTTTGTTCAACACCTTTAGAATCTACTACTTTTAAGGTAGGTACGGCTTTCTTATTTCTAGATTCAGAGATTACTTTCTCTTCGAATCCTGTTTGTTCATCAATTTCAAGTTGGAATGAAATACCTTGGATAATATCCTCGTATTCTACCTTACCTGCAGTTTCTGCAATAATTACCGCGTTATACGGATCCCATCTACAGATTGTATCTCCTTTGCTTACTTTATCACCAGGTTTTACTGATAAGATTGAACCATAAGGAACGTTAGCAACCATTAACGGAGTTCTAGCTTCGTTATCTGCTACTAATCTAAATTCTGTTGAACGAGAAACTACAACTTCAGCTGTATTACCGTTTTCATCTTCAGAAGTAATAGTTCTTACCTCATCCATTTCAACGATACCGTCTCTTCTTGCAACGATTGAAGGGTTTTCAGAAACGTTTCCTGCAGTACCCCCTTGGTGGAAGGTTCTCAACGTAAGCTGAGTTCCTGGTTCCCCAATTGATTGTGCTGCAATTACTCCTACTGCTTCACCCATGTGGATCATCTTACCTGTTGCCAAGTTTCTACCGTAACATTTAGCACAGATACCTTTTTTAGCCTCACAAGTAAGTGGCGAACGTACTTCAACCGCTTCTAGTCCAGCTTCTTCGATTCTCTTAGCCAACGGCTCACTGATTACCTGATCTGCTTCTGCGATTAATTCATCACTTTCAGGGTCGTAGATATTATGTAAAGAAACTCTACCTAAGATTCTTTCAGAGATTTTTTCAACAATCTCGTCGTTTTTCTTAAGTGCAGTAACTTCAGTACCTCTTAATGTTCCACAATCGTCTTCTGTAACGATTACGTCTTGTGCAACGTCTACCAATCTTCTCGTTAAGTAACCTGCATCGGCAGTCTTAAGAGCGGTATCCGCAAGACCTTTACGAGCACCGTGGGTAGAGATAAAGTATTCTAGAATCGAAAGACCTTCTTTAAAGTTTGCAAGGATCGGGTTTTCGATGATCTCTGCACCAGTAGAACCAGCTTTTTGCGGTTTTGCCATCAAACCTCTCATCCCTGATAACTGACGGATCTGTTCTTTAGAACCCCTCGCTCCAGAATCAAGCATCATATATACAGAGTTGAAACCACCTTGGTCGGTTTTCATTCTGCCCATGATCATTTCAGTAAGGTTTGCGTTGGTTGTTGTCCAAACGTCGATTACCTGGTTATAACGTTCTGTATCTGTAATTAGACCCATGTTATAGTTGGCTCTAATTTCGTCTACAGTCTCAATAGAATCTGCAATCATTTTCTTTTTCTCAGCAGGAACTACAATATCACCTAATGAGAATGAAAGACCACCTTTGAATGCGTTTGAGTATCCTAAATCTTTCATTGCATCCAAGAACTTCACAGTTGTAGGGAAGTCTGTATCAGCAAGGATTTTACCGATTACGTTTCTTAATGATTTCTTAGTAAGAAGTTCATTAATATATCCTACCTGCTTAGGTACAATTTGGTTGAATAAAATTCTACCCACAGAAGTTTCGATTAATCTTGTAACGATTTCACCGTCTTCTTTAATAGGAAGTCTACATCTTACTTTAGCATTTAAAGATACTCTACCTTCAGCATAAGCAATTTCTGCTTCTTCAGGAGAATAGAATGCAAGACCTTCTCCTAGAACTTTTCTTTCTTCTGTAGAGCTCAATTCTTTAGTCATGAAATAAAGACCAAGAACCATGTCCTGAGAAGGTACCGTAATCGGAGAACCGTTTGCAGGGTTCAAGATGTTTTGAGAACCTAGCATTAATAACTGAGCTTCAAGGATTGCTTCAGGACCTAATGGCAAGTGTACCGCCATCTGGTCACCGTCGAAATCGGCGTTGAATGCCGTTGTTACTAACGGGTGTAGTTGGATTGCCTTACCTTCGATCATCTTAGGTTGGAATGCCTGAATACCTAGTCTGTGAAGTGTAGGTGCCCTGTTCAATAGTACTGGGTGACCTTTCATCACGTTTTCTAGAATATCATAAACTACTGGTTCTTTTCTATCAATAATTCTCTTTGCAGATTTTACTGTTTTTACAATCCCTCTTTCAATTAGTTTTCTAATGATGAATGGTTTGTACAATTCCGCAGCCATATCTTTAGGAATACCACATTCGTGAAGTTGCAAGTTTGGACCTACAACAATTACCGAACGCGCAGAGTAATCTACCCTTTTCCCAAGTAAGTTCTGACGGAAACGACCTTGCTTACCTTTCAATGAATCTGAAAGTGATTTCAATGGTCTGTTTGATTCAGATTTTACTGCAGAAGATTTTCTTGTATTATCGAATAATGAATCTACAGATTCTTGAAGCATACGCTTCTCGTTTCTCAAGATTACTTCAGGAGCTTTAATCTCCAATAGTCTCTTCAAACGGTTGTTTCTGATAATAACTCTTCTATAAAGGTCATTTAAATCTGAAGTTGCGAAACGCCCTCCATCCAACGGAACCAATGGTCTTAATTCTGGTGGGATAACTGGAAGTACACGCATAATCATCCACTCTGGTCTGTTGATCATTCTTGTATTCGCACCTCTTAATGCTTCTACAACGTTCAATCTTTTTAGAGCTTCAGTTCTTCTTTGCTTAGAACCTTCATTGTGAGCTTTGTGTCTCAAGTCGAAAGACAATGCATCAAGATCGATTCTTTTTAACAATTCTTCAACAGCTTCAGCACCCATTTTAGCGATGAATTTGTTTGGATCAGAATCATCAAGATATTGGTTCTCGATTGGAAGAGTTTCCATAATATCTAGGTACTCTTCTTCTGTTAAGAACTCCATATGATCGAAATCAGAACCGTCTAATTTTTTAGCAATACCTTGCTGAATCACTACATATCTTTCGTAGTAGATGATCATGTCTAATTTCTTAGAAGGAATTCCTAAAAGGTAACCGATTTTGTTTGGCAAAGAACGGAAATACCAGATGTGAGCGATTGGAACTACCAAATTGATATGCCCAATTCTCTCTCTACGCACTTTTTTCTCCGTAACTTCTACCCCACAACGGTCACAAACGATCCCTTTGTAACGAATTCTCTTGTATTTACCACAAGCACATTCGTAATCCTTTACAGGGCCGAAGATTTTTTCACAGAACAAACCATCTCTTTCTGGCTTGTGTGTTCTGTAGTTAATAGTTTCCGGCTTTAAAACCTCACCTCTCGATTCTTGAAGAATCGATTCTGGAGAAGCTAAACCGATGGTTATTTTATTAAATCTACTTGATTTATTTTTATTTGACATTTGTTAGATTTTAAATTTTAGATTTTAGATTTTAGATTAATTTTTGAATGTTGCCATTCAACATTTATAATTTAAAATTTAAAATTATTCCTCTAGTCTTACGTCTAATCCAAGACCTTGTAACTCGTGAAGTAATACGTTGAAAGATTCCGGAATACCTGGTTCAGGCATTGCTTCACCTTTAGCAATTGCTTCATAAGTTTTTGCTCTACCAATCACGTCATCCGACTTCACAGTCAAGATTTCTCTAAGGATATTCGATGCTCCGAATGCTTCAAGAGCCCAAACCTCCATCTCTCCGAATCTCTGACCTCCAAACTGAGCTTTACCTCCTAACGGCTGCTGAGTAATCAATGAGTAAGGACCAATAGAACGAGCGTGCATCTTATCATCAACCATGTGACCTAGTTTCAACATGTAAATGATACCTACAGTTGCAGCCTGCGTAAATCTTTCTCCTGTACCACCATCATATAGATATGTGTGACCGAATTTAGGAAGACCTGCTTTCTCTGTGTATTCAGTAATCTGATCTAAGCTTGCACCGTCGAAGATTGGTGTTGCGAACTTCATTCCCAACTTCTGACCTGCCCAACCTAATACGGTTTCGTAGATCTGACCGATGTTCATACGAGAAGGTACCCCAAGTGGATTCAATACGATATCTACTGGTGTTCCGTCTTCTAGGAATGGCATATCTTCTTGACGAACGATTCTCGAAACGATACCTTTGTTACCGTGACGACCTGCCATTTTATCCCCAACGTTCAACTTACGTTTTTTAGCGATATAAACTTTAGCCAACTTCATAATACCTGCTGGTAATTCGTCTCCGATTGAAATTGCGAATTTCTCACGGTTCTTAACTCCTTGGATATCGTTGAACTTGATCTTATAATTGTGAATCAATTGTTTAATTAATTCATTTTTATCGTGATCTACAGTCCAATCAGAACCACTAATGTTTACGTAATCTTCTACTGATTGAAGAAGTTTCAACGTGAATTTAGTTCCTTTGCTGATTACTTCTTCTTCAAGGTCGTTTTGAACTCCCTGAGAAGTTTTACCACTTACAAGTGTATTTAGTTTCTCGATTAAAGTATTTCTAAGATCATCAAACTTCGCTCTGTAGGTATTTTCAATCTCTTCAAGCTTCAGTTTTTCTTCAGTTCTCTTCTTTTTATCTTTAATATTTCTTGAGAATAGTTTTTTGTTGATCACTACCCCTCTTAAAGAAGAGTCAGCTTTCAATGATGCATCTTTTACATCTCCTGCTTTATCTCCAAAGATTGCTCTAAGAAGTTTTTCTTCCGGAGTTGGGTCAGATTCACCTTTTGGAGTGATTTTACCAATCATGATATCACCAGGCTTCACTTCAGCACCGATTCTAATCATACCGTTTTCATCCAAATCTTTAGTAGCTTCTTCAGAAACGTTAGGAATATCAGAAGTTAATTCTTCCATACCTAATTTAGTATCACGTACTTCTAATGAATATTCATCTACGTGAATTGAAGTAAACCAGTCTTCACGCACAACTTTTTCGTTGATTACAATTGCATCCTCGAAGTTGTACCCTTTCCAAGGCATGAAGGCAACTACCAAGTTTCTACCTAAAGCCAATTCTCCGTCTTCGGTTGCGTAACCGTCGCAAAGAACCTGACCTTTTTGTACTGTATCTCCAACTCTTACGTTTGGTCTCAAAGTAATAGTAGTACTTTGGTTGGTTTTTCTAAATTTAGTAAGGTTATATGTTTTAGTAGCAGACTCGAATTGTACCAAATCTTCGTCTTCGCTTCTTTCATATTTAATTACAATTTTGTCTGCATCTACGTACTCTACAAGACCAGTACCTTCTGCGTTGATCAAAATTCTTGAATCTCTTGCAACTTGCTGCTCAAGCCCTGTACCTACAATTGGAGCTTGTGGCTTCAATAGAGGAACTGCTTGACGCATCATGTTAGATCCCATCAATGCACGGTTCGCATCATCATGCTCCAAGAAAGGAATTAATGAAGCTGAAATACCAGAAATCTGGTTTGGTGCAACGTCGATAAGGTCTACTTGAGATGGTTCTACCACTGGGTAATCTCCATCCAATCTTGCAATAATTCTATCAGTTTCAAATTCACCGTTATCGCTCAATTCAACGTTTGCCTGAGCAATTACTTTAGATTCTTCATCTTCTGCATTTAAGTAGATAGGTTCAGCAGTAAGCTCAATTTTACCATTTTCTACTTTTCTGTACGGAGTTTCGATGAAACCAAGTCTGTTGATTTTTGCATAAATTCCTAAAGATGAAATCAAACCGATGTTTGGTCCTTCCGGAGTTTCAATCGGACAAATTCTTCCGTAGTGAGTATGGTGAACGTCTCGAACCTCGAAACCTGCTCTTTCTCTAGATAAACCACCAGGTCCTAGTGCAGATAATCTTCTTTTGTGCGTAATCTCAGACAATGGGTTGGTTTGGTCCATGAACTGAGAAAGCTGGTTCGTTCCGAAGAATGAGTTGATTACCGATGTTAATGTTTTAGCATTAACCAAATCAAGCGGTGTAAAGATTTCGTTATCTCTAACGTTCATTCTTTCTTTAATTGTTCTTGCAATTCTTGAAAGACCTACACCAAATTGTCCTGCTAATTGCTCACCAACAGTTTTAATTCTTCTGTTTGATAAGTGATCGATATCATCTACCTCAGCTTTAGAGTTTACCAATTCGATCAAGTGTCTTACGATCGCAATGATATCTTCTTTTGTAAGAACTTCAGTTGTAGTAGGGATGTTTAGACCTAATTTTTTGTTCAATCTATAACGACCTACTTCTCCTAAAGAGTAACGTTGTTCAGAGAAGAATAGTTTTTCGATAATTCCTCTTGCCGTTTCCTCATCTGGCGGATCTGCGTTTCTTAACTGACGATAGATATATTCTACAGCCTCTTTTTCAGAGTTTGTAGGGTCTTTTTGTAATGTATTTTGGATGATAGAGAATTCGTTAGAATTTTCTTTGTGAATCAAAATAGATTTCACACCAGCTTCCAAGATAAGATCTAAATGCTCTTTCTCTAGGATAGTTTCTCTATCTAAGATGATTTCGTTTCTTTCGATAGAAACAACTTCACCAGTATCTTCATCTACGAAATCTTCGAACCAAGTGTTCAATACTCTCGCAGCCAATGTTCTTCCTTCTACTTTTTTAAGGGCAGCTTTAGAAACTTTCACTTCTTCAGCAAGGTCGAAAATCTGAAGAATATCTTTATCAGATTCATAACCAATCGCTCTTAACAATGTAGTTAAAGGTAATTTTTTCTTACGGTCGATATACGCGTACATTACGCTGTTGATATCTGTTGTAAATTCCATCCAAGATCCTTTGAAAGGAATAATTCTTGAATAATAAAGCTTAGTACCGTTTGCGTGGTAAGTCTGCCCGAAGAATACCCCCGGAGATCTGTGTAACTGAGTTACGATAACACGCTCTGCTCCATTGATAATGAATGATCCAGAAGGAGTCATGTAAGGAACTGGCCCTAAATACACATCCTGAACTACAGTTTGGAAATCTTCGTGCTCCGGATCTGTACAATACAATTTAAGTCTTGCTTTTAACGGAACCGAATACGTAAGACCTCTTTCCACACACTCATCGATTGAGTAACGTGGTGAATCTACCAGATAATCTAAAAATTCAAGAACAAACTGATTTCTAGAATCTGTGATTGGGAAATTTTCCTGAAAAGTCTTGTAAAGACCTTCATTCTTTCTGTCTTCAGGAAGAGTATCAAGCTGGAAAAACTCTGTAAACGACTCAATTTGGATATCCAAAAAGTCTGGAGTTACGATTTTTCCTTTCGCTGATGAGAAATTAATTCTCTTTTCCTGAGTTGATGCTGTTGTTTTACTCATAAAACTTTAAGAAAGGGGGTTAAAAAATATTTTGTTTTATAAAAAATATCAGAAGATTAAAGACACAGAGGAAAAGTAAAAAAGGTAAAAGTGTTTTTTTGGCGCTAACATAAGAACCTCAATCTCTTACACTCATTCTTAATCATTCTAACTGCAACGCTGGTATATCTTTTCACAGCGTAATGCAAAATATTTTTAATTACTTTTGAAGCTGAAATGCTGCCTATTTATAAAACAGAAAACTCTCTTTCAAAATCCTTGAAAGAGCTGATTTTTAGTATTTTATAGAATTACAATCAATTTTTTGCGCCAAAAGAGACTGCAAATATACAACAATTTATTGTAACCTCAAAAAAAAACCTATTTACAAAACGAAATAAACTATTAAAAAACAGTTAATTACAAAGTTTTTAAAATTTATTTAAACTTTATTTACAAAAGCATTCAAGAAAGTTTCTTTAACAAAAGATTTAGAAGTATATTAGCCAATTGAAAATTAGGGAATTTTAAAAATCAAAAATTAGATCTAGAGAATTGAGCAAATAAGCTATTTTACCTTAAATTTGTAATATTTTTTACTTCAACAAAATTATATCAATGCAGTACAGACTGGAACTAAACACACCATCCACAGATCCAAATATTGTTTTTCATAACATCTTATTTGATAGTTTCAAGATTAACATTATTGAAAGGCACGGAAAAAAAATTAAAGGCGCTTCTAAATTACTTGAAGTAAAATTTAAGGTGCGAACTTTAGACGACCAACTTATCCAAAAGAAAGATGGAAATGGTAGAGTGAAACTTAAAAATGATGATTTTGAAACCTATCAAAGTTTAGTAAGAGAGTTTAGGTCTTACGAATACAAAAACAAATTGATTAACCGCAGCGAAGTACAACAAAAATTTGTGTACTTTTTATTACAGCACGTTATTGCGAATTACAATTTGTAAAATAATATTGAAAATAAAAAAAAGACTGCCTCATTTTGAGACAGTCTTTTTTTTGCTTTAAAATAGGAGTTTACGCCTCTACGGCTTCCAGAAGCTCCATTTGCTTCCGTTGTAAACCGCTAAGCGTTTGGAGCCCGTTTTGTTGATGTAAACCATCATTCCCGGACTTGGACTCGGGATTTCTTTTACATCAGAAACGGTTGGTAAAACCATGGCTTTCGTTGTACTTTCTAAAACCAAAACACCATCTGCTGCACTGGTATCCGAACCGATAATCGCTTTGGAACCGGAAGATTCCGGCGCCTGTGCTATCGTCGGCTGTGTTGCCAATACAGCTGAAACATCGGCATCTTGACCACTCAAATCCACCCAACCATTCGTTCCGGATGTTGTGTTTCCGTTGTAGTATTTTATTCTCGCTGCTGTTGGCGTACTTGCATCCAAAACAATCGTGCCTTCAACCATCGTCGGTGCAGCCGTGGGAAGCGTTCGTACGTATGGCAAAATAAGTCCTTTACCGGTATTGGAACCTGATGCCTGTGCCGCAAATTCAAGCAAAACGGAGGTTTTAGTGGAAGCAGTTCCTACTGCATCGCCAATGATAACCTGAGAAAAAAAATTGCCCGATACAAGCGCAAAAGCTATTAATATGATTTTCTTCATTTCTTTATTTTTTTTGATTTAATTTAAAAGCAAGGGGAAGCGATTTTCTGCGTAAAGTTCTTATTAAATCTAAACTTTTCTTTGAAACACTTCCCTTTACTTTAATCATAAATTTACGGACAAGCAGGGGTTGAGAAGCAACTCCAAACTCCATCCGAATAGATTTTTAAACATTTACTGTATAAATCGTACACCATCATCCCATCAACAGGATCGGTAATTTTATTTAAATGATTCGCGGAGGCGGTCAACGCTGGATCGCTCGTCATTCTCGTAATCACAAATCCTTTCGTGTTAGATTCCAAAACAGTGTGCGCAGAGCTTCTGTTCATTGGCCAGTTGCCATTGTTCGCTCCGGCTCTTTGCAATAAAGTGATTCCATGGTTCGTAACTCCTGTTGCCGCAACCACACTTGCATCATTGTAACAAACTCCTGCATCGGTATCCGTCGCACTGTTGTTGGATGTTAAGTTTTCAGTTGCCGTACTTGGTGCGGTTACCGTTGCGATATTCACCAAGTTTCCTGTATAGTTAGACGGAACTGCTACCGTTACGGTATACGTTACGCTTCCTCCAACCGGTAGCGAAACTAAATCGTTTAGCGCTCCTGTCTGTGGTGAAGCGGAAGTTCCCGTTACATTTGTTGTTGATCCTGAAGATGCAACGGCATAATAGCTCATCGTGGTGATTCCAGACGGTAAAGCATCTACTACATTGGCATCTACAACTCCGAAAGGTCCATTATTGGTTACCACAATCGTATACGTTGTATTGGCGCCTGGAACGTAGTTCGATACACCATCTGTTTTACTGATTTCTAAATCGGTTGCTAATGCTAAAACTGCAGTAACTCCAACACAAGTTGCTCCATCACTTAAAGTCGTGGCTGGAACGTTTGAAATTTTTGTGGAAGTACCTGATGTTACATTAAATTGTGCAAATTCTGACCCATCATTCGCTGAACCATAAATGTGTCCCGATCCAGATCCCCACATCGCTCCATATTGACTGCTATTGGCAGTACCTGTTCCGTACGTTACCAAACCTGTACTTGGGTTGATTTTCACTAATTTACTTGTAATCGAATCTACTCCGTAGAACATACTGTCTGAGGTATTATAAGCTAAATCACCTGTATTTACAGTAACTGCTGCATTTGAAGCATTCACCAAATTTATCGTGCTTACCAAAGTTCGCGTGGATACATCTATTTTGTACATTAACGATGAGTTCGTAGGTCTTATGTAATAATTTCCAGCACTATCAAAAGCTCCAGCATCATACGTTACTGAACCCGATAAACTTGGGATTGCACCTAAATTATAAACTTTTCCATCGGAACTGATTTTTAACAATTCATTATTTCTCGTATTTCCAAATGCAGCATCATAACGCAAAGCATATATAAAACTATCCGATGGATTAAAACCTAATGCGTTATAAACATAACCATGACTGTTGTCTCCAACCGCCAAGAACGTTAAAGGATTGGTTACTGTATTAATCGTATACAAAGTCGTAGCAGTAGAAACATCTGGACTCTGGCTTAGGTAAAAAGTATTTCCACATGCAAAAGCTGTAGCACATTCTACCGCTAATCTGTTGGCGGAAGTACCGACTGGCTGGCCTTGTTCTACTGTTCCAGTTTCTGCAGCACCTCCTGAGTTAACGACTACAGGTACCCCTTGTGCGTCAACCGTTGCAATACCACCAACATTTACTGTTCCTGCTGCATCGGTAACAATTCTACCATTTGTACCTACCATTGCAGTGGTTACATTGTCGGCACCTTCGATAGCATCATAACATCCGTCACCATCGCTATCTAGATCTAAACGATCTGGGGTTCCGTCTCCGTCTGTATCAATATCAGAACAAGTTGTAGTAAATTGAAATCTATTTCCGTTATTGTCACTTCCATTTAGATTAGTTTGCGTCCAAGTAAATCCATTTGTAGTCGTTGTAAACTTAAATGTTCCTTCTCCTGGAGCTATATTAGTAGATGTAGCAAATGGATATCCTGGATTCATTCTAAAAGTAATAGAATTGGCTGTATAAGGTCCAGAAATGGTCTGCCAACCTCCGTTAAAAATCTGAAGCTGTTGGTTGGGATCATTTAAGGTAATTGTATTTCCAGTTGGCACAGAAAACGTCTCTGTTTCATTACTTGTAAAGTAAAAACCTCCCGTCCAAGCAGTTGGATAAGTTATTTCCAAATAAACTGGACTCGTCATAACCATATTATAATTAACATAATGGTTAAGCCCAGCAGTTACCTGCATCAAAAGTTGACCTGTTGTAGCTGCTGTTGCGTCTTGTTTTGGGAATGTAGATACAGTGCTGCTTCCTCCTCCTAAAGATGCAGTATACTTTATAAAACTGTTAGGATATAAAGTTGTTGCTGTTGTTGGAAGTACATTGCTTGTAAAATCGATCGCTCCAGTATAACTTTCGTTACAATCTAAAATACCATCGTTATCATCATCCAAATCACATGCATTAGAAATACCATCTCCATCAGAATCAGGATTTGAAGCTGTTATCGCGCAAGGATGAACATCTGTATCAACAGCTGTATTATTGGATGTATCTGTATCGCTGAAAGATCCTGTTGGAATTGTAACCGCAGCTGTGTTGGTAAAATCGCCAGTATAATTACTTGGTACATCTATAGAAATAGTATAAGTAATTGACGAAATAACATCTAGAATCCCATCATTATTACTATCTGTTGATGGACCGAAAGAAATAACATCATTAATTTCGGCACCCGTTACTGCTCCTGCTGTTAAGGATGTTTTCGCACCATTTGCAGTTACAATTGATACAATATTTGCAGCTGTAATTCCTGCTGGTAATGTATCTTTAAAGTTAACAAGTGGCGTTCCAAAAATACCATTATTGGTCACTTTTATGGTATAAGTATTAGTTGTTCCTGCTGTATATAAGGTTTTACCATCATCTTTAGTAATACTTAAATCTGTTGTAAATGGAATAGGCTGAGTTAAACAATGCGCTCCATCAATCCCGAATGTTGATACTGTTTCTGAAATTACCGTTGCGACACCTGTCGTGGTGTTGAAATGTACAAAATCTCCATTAGCCGGAATAGCTACATTTCCAAAAATATTACCATTGCTATCAGCATACATTGATCCATACACTGGTGCCGTAGCCTGTGCAGCACCTATATAAGTTACAACTCCTGCAGTTGTGTAAGACACTAATTTTTTTGGAAGTTACATCAAAAGCGTAAAAATTACCTCCATAAAATGCATGATCCGGAACATTAATAGTGGCACTCATTGTTATCTCTGTAACAGCCAATGTATTAACATCAATCTTAAATAACTTATTTGAGTTCCCTTGTTTTACATAAAAGAAGCCATCACTTGCAAAATCACCTGTTACAATTACTCCACTTGTCAGTAAGGCTGGAAGCTCTCCAAGATTATAATACACACCATTAGCATCTATTTTATACAAGTATTTTATCGCACCACCTGCTCCACCATTAATACCATAAATATAACCGTCATTTGTATTAAAGCCAATACCGTTAATATCTGCTGGTCCAGCATTTCCAATGATAGGAGATAATGTTAGAGGGTTAGAAGAGGTTCCTAAAGTATACAATCCCGAAGGTGATCCGCTTACAGCATAAAGTTTCCCATCACAAGTAAACGGGGTAGCTGCTAAAATCTTAACCGTTACAACTGTTGTATCTGTACCGGAACAAGTTCCATTCACTGAATACTGGAATTGATAAGTACCTGCCGCCAATTCACTTGAAGTTAATAAACTTCCAACAAGCTTACCGGTATTTGATAAATCGGTCCATGTTCCATAATTGTCATATGGTCCTGTTATATAATTAAATAAATTGAGAATAGTTGTGTTGTTCTGTGATGCAATATTAACTGTTTGACCTGTTCCCGCTTCCGGTATACTTGCCGTATTAGGAATCACATAATTTAATAATGTAGTATTAATACATGCACCCGGAATCGTAGAATAAGTTATAGTTGCAGTATATGTTCCTGGATGGGTAGCAGAATTAAATGTATTAAAAGTAAGTGTATTACCCGTAGCCAAAATTGTTGTATTTCCTTGTTTTCTCCATTCAATTGTCGCATTCGACAATCCATCGATAGACAATTTCCCAACCTGTCCATTACAAAGATTTTCAGGACGAATTACTGGTAGTTTAGGTGCATTAACAAAAATCTTAAACACTCTTGTTGCATTACACCCATCAGTAACCTGTACTTCGTACAAACCTGGTGACAATTGTGAAAATATATGACTTGTACCGTTATCTATTAATAATGCACTACCATTATACGAAATAATTTTATACGTAAGTGTAGCAGCACCAATCACATTCATCACGAGTTCTAATTTCCCAGAAGCACAAGGAATAACGAAATAATCTTTTAAAATCATTCCATTAGACGGTACATAAAAAGTTTCTAAAACTCTTTCACAATAGGTAAAGCCAGAATTTATATTTGTTGGATTTCCATTATTAGGCACCCCATTACCATAAAGACCAGACCTTACAACTACTCTAAAGTTTCCAGAATTAACAATATTAGATAATGCAGCTGAAATGGTTCTATACCCTGGATTACCCCATTCACCTCCAAGATCTAATGCATTCGTGTAGTTTATAATATCTCCTGCATTTTGTAAAGCACCATCTGACGGTCTCCCCCATTTTCCAGATGCAGGAAAATACTTCTGTAGATAAAGGCTTTCATTTCCTAAATATGAAGAAAGAGAGACTGAAAAATTAAAGCTTCCACAGTTTAATGAGAGGTTACTTGTATAAACACGATTTTCTTGTAGTGTTATTGTTTTATCTAATGGTACTCCACAGTTTGCTCCTGTTCCTCTAAATGTGTAAGTTCCCAATGGTAAGGAGTTCATATAAAAGCGTCCATCAGAAGCAATATTAGCACTTACATTGTATGGTAATGCGCCATATTGTGATACAAACGCTGCAGGAGCCGAAATAATCTGCATTGAAGCTAAATTATCTACTTGGTTTCCATTTAATACCGTTCTGATATAAAATGCTGCGGTTCCCATTCCATCTTCACATGCAGAAAAAGCGCCGACTTCTGAAAGTACATCTGAAAAATTATTCGTTATAGTGAAATTTCTGGACAAAGTACGTCCACAAGATTCTATAAGCACCGAATAGTTACCAGGAGGTACTGCTTGCGTAACACCTCCAAACGGAATTGCTGTATCGATTGGTCCTGTAAAGGTATGAGTATAAGTTCCTGCGGTAAAATTACTATTATAAGTTGCAGGATCAAATCCAGCAGGATAACTTGTGAATGTTACATTAACATTGCCATACTCTCTTAAAAAATCAGTAATACTAAAAAACTTGCTACCACAAGTTGCATCCGCCACTCCAACGTAGTAGTAAAAACTTGCATTGACTGTATCATCTTTGTTAACTACTGGAGTGGTTGATGAACAAGCATCATAAATTTTTACATTATAGTTGTAAGTATAACCTTCATAATAAGGAATTAATACTTGCTGTGTTCCATTATCTGCTGCACTAGTCCAAGTTTGGTTAATTACTGTTGGTACTCCTGTTATCGGGTTTTGAATTGTAATAACAACCGTCATCGGAAATTTAGACACTGGTATATTTATATATCCATTATACTCTATTTTATCATAGTGTTCAATAAAATTACAGTTGTACATTTCATTAAACCCTTGAGTACCATAATTAGTTCGAATGACAGAATAAACAGAAGGGTCTGTCACAACTGTATATCCTAAAGGAAAGCTGTCGCCACATGCATTTTTAGCCACTACTACATAATTACCCGCAGGAACGTTAGTAAAAGTGTTAGAAGCTTGAGCTGGTCGCACGATATTATTGGCTGTATCGTACAAGGTAAAACTTACTGCAGTACCAGAAGTAACCGTAGCAGTTAAATTATAATTTGTACAAAGTGTTGTCTGTGACAGTGTAAAAGCAACAGGCGTAGTCGTATCTGTAATTACAACATTGTTTTGTGTTTGTTGATTACTTTGAGCTCCAAAATTTTGCGTAGCCTTTACAAAGTAAGTTCCATCTTGTAATGTAGATTCTGTATGCGCTAAGGTTGCTCCGGTAGCAGCAATCCCGGTGGTTACTCTAATAGGATTTACCAAATCAGTAGATCTGTAAATGGCAAAGTCGAAACTTGCTCCAGATTGAGTTCCACTGATATTAAAATTTATTTTTCCATTAGCCTCACAACTTTGTGTTACCGTAGTAACCGCCATCGAAAAGGTTGTAATTTGTGATAAAAATTTACCACTTAAGAAAAATAAAAAAAGAAATACTATTTTTATTTTTTCGTTCATGTTTTGTGTATTATTTTTCATTTGTAGAAAACTTACTATTACTTAACAGCAAGTAAACGAGGAAAATTTGCCAATAACTATTCTTCTAAATATAATTTACCAAACCGTAACACATTTAGAAAACAAACCAGAAGTAATTGATTAGCTAAAAAAGATTTCAAAAAAAGAAATCAAATCCTCATAAAAAAGTTCAAATATTTTAAGAAAAAGACGGGGGCGGTCTCACGGAAAAGACCTCGGAGAAATTGAGGATCCCTAAATTGGTTGTATAGAAATAATTTCTTTGTTGATAGAGAAGTTCTAAGTTTTTTCTTACAGAAATGAAATAGCCGTTAATTTAACAGCTGAAAGCAAGTCATGATTGGGATACAGTGCACATTTTACAATAACAGATTTGCTAGTAAACAATCGAGAACTATCTTCACCAGAATGATATTTCCAAAGAATCGGTTTTGATTTTTGAGCGTAATTCTTTTGTGAATCTTCTTTGGCTTTCTCCTGTTTTGTAATAAGTTTTGTGCTTTTAATTTCTGAGCTTTTGTTTTTAGGAACTTTTATTTTTGAACGCTTAGAGATAACTTTACCATTCGCAAAAATAAAAGCATCGCCAGTAACATGCATCATCGATGCGTTCGTAATTACTACATTATTGATAGAAGAATCTGTAGAAGCACTTACCACTGCTGTAGTATCTACCTGAGAATAAGAAAACTGAAAAGTAAATAATAAAAAAACAAAGAAAACCTTACCAAAGAATATGGTATAGGGTAACGGTATATAATCGAAATGCAAAGAACATTTAAATAAATGATTCCTTTCCAATTTTTTCAACATTTGTATTTTCGCTGCAAAGATAAATAAATTTCAATGCAATTAAATTAACCAAATTTTAACATAATAACATAAATCCTGAAAAACGATGAACTGTTCAAAGAGGCAAGGAAAAAATCGCTATGCAATGCATGGCGATTGTGTTTTAAAACAAAAAAAACTCCCAAACTAAGTTTGGGAGTTTATATATTAGAATTTCGAAAAATTATTTCAATTCTACTTCAGCACCAGCTTCTTCAAGTTGCTTCTTAAGAGCTTCAGCTTCGTCTTTAGATACACCTTGCTTCAATGGAGCTGGAGCACCGTCTACGATATCTTTAGCTTCTTTAAGACCTGCACCTGTTAAATCTTTTACCAATTTAACGATAGCTAATTTAGAAGCACCTGCAGACTTAAGAATTACATCGAATTCAGTCTTTTCTTCAGCAGCTTCACCTGCACCACCTGCAGCAACTACTACTGCAGCAGCAGCTGGCTCAATTCCGTACTCATCCTTAAGGATAGCAGCTAATTCGTTTACGTCTTTTACTGTTAAGTTTACTAGCGTTTCAGCTAAATTTTTTAAATCTGACATTGTTGTAATGTTTTTGTTGATTATTGATTATTTTTTGAGTGTAATTATTCAGCAGCTGGAGCTTCTCCTTCTGCAGCAGCTTCAGGAGCATCAGCAACTGGAGCTTCTTCAACAGCAGGTGCAGCTTCTTCAGCTTTAGCCTCTACTGTTTCAGGTTTGTTTTGAAGAGCAGAAACAACTCTTTGGATTGGAGACTGAAGTAATCCGATGATTTCACCGATCATTTCTTCTCTAGACTTGATGTTTGCCAACATGTCTAGGTTGTTGTCACCAACATAGAAAGTTTCTTGAACATAAGCAGACTTCAAAGCCGGCTTCTCTTCTTTCTTTCTAAAACCTTGGATTAATTTTGCTGGAGCATTAGCTGTTTCAGCAACCATAATCGCAGAGTTTCCTTTGAAAGACTGGAACATTTCAGAGTAATCTACTCCTTCAATTTGTTCCATTGCTTTTTGTAAAAGCGTATTTTTTACAACTTTTACTTTAATATTTTGCTTGAAAGCTTGTCTTCTGAAATCAGAAGATTTTGCAGCGTTCAAACCTTCTAGATCTGCTACGTAAACTACTTTTGCATCCTGAAGCAAATCTTTGATCTCTTGTATCGCTACAACTTTTTGGTCTTTTGTCATTGTCTTAGGATATATTATTAGTTAACAGATTTTGTATCGATTGCAATACCAGGACTCATTGTAGAAGACAAATAGATAGACTTCACATAAGTACCTTTAGCAGCAGTTGGTTTCATTTTGATCAAAGTTTGGATCAATTCCTGAGCATTTTCCTTGATTTTAGCAGCATCGAAAGATACTTTACCAATACCTGCGTGGATAATACCGTATTTATCTACTTTGAAGTCAATTTTACCAGCTTTCACTTCAGCTACTGCTTTACCAATTTCCATAGTTACAGTACCTGATTTAGGGTTTGGCATAAGACCTCTTGGTCCTAATACTCTACCTAATGGTCCTAATTTACCCATTACAGCTGGCATCGTAACGATTACGTCTACGTCTGTCCAACCTTCTTTAATTTTCTGTAAATATTCGTCCAAACCTACATAGTCTGCACCTGCAGCTTTAGCTTCAGCTTCTTTATCTGGAGTTACTAAAGCCAAAACTTTAACATCTTTACCAGTACCGTGAGGAAGAGATACAACCCCTCTTACCATTTGGTTAGCTTTTCTTGGATCTACACCCAATCTTACAGCGATATCTACAGAAGCATCAAACTTTGCAGTGTTTACTTCTTTTACAAGCGCAGAACCTTCTTCAAGATTATAGAATCTTCCTTTTTCTACTTTGCTTGCAACTTCTTTTTGCTTTTTTGTCAATTTTGCCATTTCTCGTAGTTTTAAGCGTTAAAAGATGGTTTAGTTCCAGTTACTCTTAATCCCATAGATCTAGCAGTACCTGCTACCATAGAAACCGCAGAATCCATAGTAAAGCAGTTAAGGTCAGCCATTTTATCCTCAGCGATTTTCTTCACCTGATCCCAAGATACAGAACCTACTTTGTTTCTGTTTGGTTCTCCGGAACCTCCTTTGATCTTAGCCGCATCCATTAATTGGATTGCTGCAGGTGGAGTTTTAATAACGAATTCAAATGATTTGTCTTCGTACACTGTAATTACTACAGGTAAAACTTGACCTGGCTTGTCCTGAGTTCTTCCGTTAAATTGCTTACAAAACTCCATGATGTTCACACCTGCAGAACCCAAAGCTGGACCTACTGGTGGAGAAGGGTTAGCAGCGCCACCTTTCACCTGAAGTTTTACCATTTTAAAGACTTTTTTAGCCATTTTTTGTTTTTTAAATTTTGAATAATTAATGAGTTTGGAAGCATTATTATTCAGCAGGTTACCCATTCTCACATTAAGTAAACCTACTTTTCGGACTGCAAAAGTATAAAATATTTTTTAATTAGCAAATACTTAACCAGTTAAAAAAATAAAAATAAGGCTTTTTATAATAGTAAATAGAAGCTTACATAAAATGCGGAGTGAGTTTTTTTAAAGGAAGTTGAACTCCAATTCTAAACTGTTCAAACGGAAAATATCGTATCCCATGCTGATATTGTAGAAACCAAACCGTTTTATTTTTGGTTTCAACACCAATTTTACTCGCAAAGACCATTGGTTTATCTCCATAATCTACGGCACGTTTAATCCAACCTGTATATCCTGAAAATGTATTTTCCCAAATTATATTTTTATGTTTTAATACAGCTTTAAAGCCATACATTACGGCATCATCCTGAACATTAAGATTCGGGGTTTGGATATCCCAAGAATAAAAACCTAGATCTGAAACCACGCGAAGTTCTTTAATGAATGAATTTTCAAACATAAAAGATTTTCCCATTTCAAGATCGAAATAATATCCTGCTGTATTAAAAAAACGCCGATTTTTAAAATCACTTCCTGATGCAGTTTTTAAAGTTGAATTAAGAATTATGCATGGCAATTTTTCTTTTTCGGAAAGCAATTTTATCCTCGTTTGTATGTATACGTCTCCTGTAGCTATACCTTTATTTTTTTGCATTCCTCTTCTATTCTTCACTTCATCAGTTACCGAATAGTTTTCTAAAAGAACTTTCCAAATTTTCACAGAAACTTTTTCACTTATTAATGGAATTTCAATTTTTGTAAGATTGGAAATCGTTTTATCTCCATGCCCAAAATAATAATCGCCATAGATCGACAATTGAGTGGATTCTGCAATTCTTGCATCGGTAAAATCTGGAACAGGGTTTGCGTTTGGGCCAAAATAATTTGTTGTATGATGAATAAGACTTTGCGCAACGATGAATTTTGTACACAAAAAAGCGAAAGAAAAGAATACTTTCCTCATAGTTTAGTTAGTTTACTACAAAAGTAAACAACTAAAAGAGAAATATAGAATCATAATTTAATTATTAGACAAATATTCAAAACAATAAAGCATCCCGAATAACCGGAATGCTTTGCAGTATTGTCTTTGGAGATTTTTTAATAAGCGGCCGCCGTAAGATTTGAACTAATAATTTGATCTGTTGTAGGCGTTCCACATCCAGAATTCTTTTTATACTGGTAAGAAATAGTGTACACTTTATTTTTTTGTAAGGTAGTATATACCATTTTTGAATTGACAGGATAAATATCTGTAATCCCCGCAACTCTTGGAACAAATTGCGCTGTATCTGATGAAACTACCGTTGAAGTACCGTCTGTAGTATTGGTTAAAACAATCTGAAGCGACAATGAAGCACAATTCCCTACTGTAGCAACAGTAACCTGTCTCATTATATCTGCAGAAATAAAAATTCTTCTCGGAACTGTACTTGCCGTAAATGTAACGACCGGTAATAAATTGGTAAAAGTAGTAGCCGAAACATTTATAACTGTGGAAGACGACTGGGTCTGAATATTTGAAGTTGAAACATCTGCCGTTGTTAAAATACAACCAGAACTAGTTCCATCTGCTTGAATATATTTCAAACATTTTTGTCCCGTTCTGTTATCAAAAAAAAGTCCTGCTTTTAACTTTGTATTTCCGTTCAGTAATGTAGGATCACTTATTTTTGGAAGCATAACAGGTTTATCTTGTCCTACAATATGGAGCACAGAACTTGAATTAGGTGAAGTAGTATTCACTCCAACTTGCGCCTGTAATTTGGCAGCCAAACCCAAGAATAAAACTGCAAAAATTATATAATTAGTTTTCATCAAAATACAACTCATAAGATTAGTTAACTTGTTTGTACGTAATACTCATATCTGCAGTCCAAAACCAATTCGTTAAATTGGAATTACAAGTGGCATCTGCAGCCTCTTGTAAAGTAAAAGTGTAAGTACCAGGATCTAATACAGCTACATAAACAAAAGAAACAGGAAATATGTTTCCCTGCGCAGTTGCAATCGTCTGATGATAAGTAGATTTTACAGGTGTAGCTCCTCCGTTTTGAAACAGCCCAAGAGTAGCCTTTGCACATTGTGTACCTGTACCTGCACTTTGAATATATTGATGTGAAGCAGAAACTGCAATCCTTACTAAAGACTTTTTAGTTAATACCACTACACTATTGCCTGAAATTGGTGTTAAACTTCTGTACGTTGCGGAAGCAAGTGATGTTCTTCCCGTTTCATCATATCTTACATTTTGAGAATATGCTCTCTTATTATCAACAATACAATCCGAAATCCAACCATCTCTATAATACACAAAACATTCTTTTTCCTCACTATAAGCCATCATTCCATCTTTCATATTTGTAGAAGACAAAGAAGTACTGTTGGTAACATAAGGCAAGACAATTCCTTTATTTTGTGAATCACTATTAATAAATAGTTCAATCTGCGAATCAAGTTTGTCTGACGTAGAAGTTAATCGATCAGAAATAACGATCTGTGCGTAAGCGGAAGAGCCCAACAATAGCACTGAAATTACAAAAAGGTTTTTCATCAATGTTTTATTAAAAATGAGTAACAGAAAGCGTCATATTTGTAAAAGTACCAGTAACAGTACATAAAGTCGCACTTTCAGGATTTTGAAGAACTTTTACCGTATAACTTCCTGCATCCAACGCAACCGTATTCAATACAAGCTGAAAAGGCATACTAGAACTAACCCCTGATGAACCTCCGAAGTTAAAAAGCCTATTGATACTATCTACAACTGTTCCAGTAGAATTTTTAATTAATTGAATGGTAAAAGAACCACGAAAACATGATGTGGAAAAGACATTATCTAACACCAATTGTGCTACCAATTCTTGCCCACCTTGTGAAACATTAAATGTGCTGGTAAGACCTGAAACTTCATAATTGGTACTATAACTAAAACCCGGCATCGTGCGTGCATATGTAATAGGACCTGTAGTAACCGTCGCTGGAATTAGTGAAGTCTCTGTTAAATATAATTCAGACCAATAATAAGCAGAATTTGAAAGTTTTTGGTATCCAACCAGGCCACCTCGATCATCGGTATATGCCAACATTCCCTTTACAGGATTAGTAACAACGGTAGAACTTGTTCCAGAAATAATCGGAAGTTTCCAAACTTTGGCTGTGGAGCCAGACTGGAGCGTAGTATTTGAATTTAGAATTGTTTGATTTAGGCCCACCTGAGCATTCGAAGAAACGATACACAAGAAACCTCCAAAAGAAAGCATCCTTTTTATAACCATCAATTTGTGTTTTTGTAGGAATTCGTAAAATATATTAATTCAAGTAGTTTAGTTTCTATTTTACAAACGCAAATCTAATGTTTTTCTATATTTAATAAATACAAATCATACTATTTAACATATTAATTCGTATACCAAAAACTTCTAAACACAGTATTTCAAATACTTAAATCATTTACCTTATCATAAAAATCAATCCCATAACACATCAAAAAAAATCGCAGCTAGTAATAAAGACACAAAAAAACCACTCTGAAAAGAGTGGTTTATATATTTTAAAGTTATAATATTAAACTTTTTCAACTTGCACGAAGCTAAGTTCCATTGGAGTTTTTCTACCAAAAATAAGAACTGACACTTCAATCTTCTTCTTATCTTCAAGAATTTTCTCTACTGTTCCGTTAAAGCCATTGAAAGGACCATCAATTACTTTTACGTTTTCTCCAACAACGTAAGGAATTTCAAGATCTGTAGCAAATTCAGAAAGCTCATCCATTCTTCCAAGCATTCTGTTCACTTCAGATTTTCTCATCGGAACAGGATCCCCTCCTTTAGTTAAGCTTAAGAAAGAAATTACCCCAGGAATGTTTTTAATAATATGCGGAATCTCTCCCATTAAATCTGCTTCTACCATAAGGTAACCAGGATAATAAGGCTTCTCTTTTGGAACTTTCTTACCGTTTCTCAAAAGAATAACTTTCTCCATAGGAATAACCACTTGAGTAACATACTGCTCAAACCCTAAACGTTTGATTTCTGTCTCAATATAGTTTTTCACTTTATTTTCCTGTCCGCTGATGGCTTTCAGCACATACCATTTCAATTCACTCATTATGGGAAAATCCTTTTTTAGTTGAACATATCGATTAGCATTCCAATGATGTTGCTTATTGCTTTAGAAAAAAGCTCATCAACTCCAAAGGTAAATAATGCAAGAATCACAGTAGCTATAGTCACTACAATCGTTGAAGATTGAAGATCTGACCATTTTGGCCATTCAACTTTATGTCTGAATTCGTTATAAGAACCTTTTATAAAATCGACAAATGAACTCATAATTTATATTTGCACGGGCACAAGGATTCGAACCCTGATCAACGGTGTTGGAGACCGGTATCCTACCATTGGACGATGCCCGTAGATTAAAAAGCTCCGCAAGTTTCCTTGCGGAAGCTTTATTTATTTGTAATCAAATGATTAGTCTAAGATTTCAGTTACCTGACCTGAACCAACTGTTCTACCACCTTCTCTGATCGCGAATCTAAGACCCTCGTTAAGAGCGATTGGTTGTAACAATTCCACAGTGATCTCTAAGTTATCACCAGGCATCACCATCTCTACACCTTCTGGTAAGAAGATCTCACCTGTAACGTCAGTAGTTCTTACGTAGAACTGAGGACGATATTTGTTGTGGAATGGAGTGTGACGTCCACCTTCTTCTTTAGAAAGGATATATACAGATGCTTTGAATTTTTTGTGTGGCTTCACAGAATCTTTCTTAGCGATTACCATACCTCTCTTGATGTCAGTTTTTTCAATACCTCTCAACAATAGACCTACGTTATCACCAGCTTCACCTCTGTCTAGGATTTTTCTGAACATCTCAACTCCTGTAATTGTAGAAGTTAATTTTTCATCACCCATACCTACGATATCAACTGGGTCACCAGTATTGATAATACCAGCTTCGATTCTACCAGTTGCTACAGTACCTCTACCTGTAATAGAGAATACGTCTTCAATTGGCATCAAGAATGGCTTATCTGTATCTCTAGTTGGCTCTTCGATCCAAGTATCAACAGCATCCATCAATTCTTCTACACTCTTAAACCACTTATCATCAGAATTTCCTTCTGTAGCAGCAGTAAGAGCACCTAAAGCAGAACCTTGAATAACTGGAGAGTTATCACCGTCGAAATCATAAGTAGACAATAAATCTCTAAGTTCCATTTCAACAAGCTCTAATAATTCAGCATCATCTACCATGTCAACCTTGTTCATGAAAACAACGATTCTTGGTACATTTACCTGACGGCAAAGAAGGATGTGCTCTCTAGTTTGAGGCATTGGTCCATCAGTTGCAGCACATACTACGATAGCTCCATCCATTTGAGCAGCACCAGTTACCATGTTCTTAACATAGTCGGCGTGACCTGGACAGTCAACGTGAGCATAGTGTCTTTTTTCAGTTTCGTACTCGATGTGAGCTGTATTGATAGTGATACCTCTTTCTTTTTCTTCTGGAGCAGAGTCAATCGCAGAGAAGTCTTTTTTCTCAGCAAGACCTTTACTAGCTAATACAGCAGAAATAGCTGCAGTAAGTGTAGTTTTACCATGGTCAACGTGACCAATAGTACCAATGTTCAAGTGTGGTTTTGAACGATTAAACGTTTCCTTTGCCATGATTTAAATTATTTATTTATTGTTTATTCAAATTTTCGGTGTGCAAATATAACGATTTTTTACATATCAAAAACTTTTTATTAAAAAAACTTTCAAAAAGAAACATAAATACTCGCAAACCTGCTACTCTTCAAATATGGAATTGCAAATTTAAACAAAAATCTGGATTAAAAAAATCTCTTTGCAATACTAAGCGAAATTTTCTCTTTTTAAGCCGTATGATTATTTCCCAAAACCTATAGACCTTACTGTTTTTTACTTAAAAATATTTTTCCAAAGCACCAATTATACGTGTAATGAAGATAAATTCTTTTTTCTATGGGGAACAAAAATAAAAAACTCTTTGATGTCGCACCAAAGAGTTTTTATGTCGTAAGAAATAACGATTAGATCGTTGTTAATCTCAACGTATTTGTTTTACCTCCTTCATAAGAAGGTGTAGCATTAATATTGATAACGAAATCTCCTGTCTCAATATATCCATAATTATGCGTAAGCATATTTACCTGAATAATTGTTTCGTCTGTTGGTTTATTCATATCATAATAATAGGCACGAACTCCCCAAAGAAGATTGAGCATATTGATTACTCTTCTATTTCCGCTGTACACAATAATGTGCGAATTAGGTCTGTGTGCTGAAAGCTGGAACGCAGTATACCCAGAATTAGTTAAAGTAACAATTGCTGAAACATTCGTAGTCTTTGCAATTCTTACCGCTGCAAGACAAACTCTATTGGTGATAAATCTATCATCAATACAGTTGTAGTCTTTTTCGATTGGCTCATTTTTATGTTGGTAAAAATGTGTCATCTCGATATTCTTCACAATTTTTGCCATATTTTCTACAACCTGAACAGGATATCTTCCTACAGAAGTTTCTCCAGAAAGCATTACAGCATCCGCTCCATCAAGTACCGAATTGGCAACGTCATTTACTTCTGCTCTCGTTGGTGTAAGACTATTAATCATCGTTTCCATCATCTGAGTAGCGATAATAACAGGCTTTGAATAGAATCTTGCCTTCTCTACAAGGTTTTTCTGAATTGCCGGAACTTCTTCCATCGGAACTTCTACACCAAGATCACCACGTGCAACCATCAAACCATCGCATTCCAAAAGAATTTCCTCAATATTTTTAACACCTTCCGGTTTTTCAATCTTAGCAATGATTGGAGTTTTGAATTTTCCGTTTGGATGTTTAGAAATCAATTCTTTCAAATCGATAATATCTTGTGCGTGGCGTACGAAAGAAAGTGCAATCCAATCTACTTCCTGGTCTAGCATAAAGTTCGCATCCTGAATATCTTTCTCCGTTAAAGCAGGAAGAGAAACATTCGTATTAGGAAGGTTTACCCCTTTCTTAGAACTTAATGGTCCCCCTTGAATAGTTTTTGCTTTTACTGTGTCTACATTATTAGTTTCTAAAACTTCCAACACAAGTTTACCATCGTCGATAAGAATTCTTTCACCAACTTTTACATCTTGTGGAAACTGTTGGTAAGTCATGTAAACCTTTGTAGAATCTCCTTCCATTTTTTCGTTGGTGAACGTAAGTACATCACCAGGATTTAGGTAAGATCCTTCTTTTACAACTCCAACTCTAAGTTTTGGACCTTGTAAATCTCCTAAGATCCCTACCGAAAATCCATATTCTTTATTAAGCTCTCTGATAATAGAGATATTGCTTCTAACTAAATCGTAATCTGCGTGGGAAAAATTGATTCTGAAAATATCAACACCTGCCTTCATTAATCCTAACATCACTTCTTTCGACGAAGAAGCCGGTCCAAGCGTTGCAATAATTTTTGTCTTCTTTAAATACTTATTCATAATACTGTATTATTTGATAAAGTTCTTCATCAGAACTCAAAATATAATCTTGTATGGGAAATACAAGATTTTCAGGGAGCGAAATTACGGAAAAATCATCAAACTGTTCAGAACTGTGCAAAATATATTCTACATCAGGTTGATTATTTAATAAAAATTTAATATTTTCTTCTCCTGAAAAGAGTTCAGTCTGAATTTTTTTTTGTTTACTCTCTGATGATCGATTCGAAATGAAAGTAAAACAAGTCTTTGAAGTCTTGTGATAAGCTTCAAATCTGGGAAAGTAATAATCGTAATAAGATCCGTGCAAAACGAGATCTTTAACTCTGGAAAAATTTAGTTGTTCTTGGGCATTGATTTTGAAAAAAAATTCATGATCTGGTAAATATTTTGCTAATCTCACCAAACCAATGGTAATATCTTCAAATTCTATTTCATCAAAATCATAAAGCTTTTGTATTTCCAAGAATATTTTCTTTTTTGTTTAAAATATAAAACGCTCTTTGCGCTGCTTTTTCTTCAGCTTTCTTTTTGGAAGTTTCTGTTGCGTTGGCAATTTTCTCTTCTCCAAGCCAAACATGGCATCTAAAAACCACAGCTTTATTAGGCTGGATTTCTTCGCAAGTTTCGTACTTAATATTAATTTTCTTTTTTTGGCTCCATTCTAGCAAGAGACCTTTGTAGCTCACAATTTTGTTTTCAAGCTTAATAATTTCAGACGGTGTTAATAGCCTTTCGAGTACGATACGTTTACAAGTATCATAATGAAAGTCCAGATAAACCGCGCCAATTAAGGCTTCAAAAAGATTACCACAAATATTTTCACCCAACGCCATTGCCGTCGTTTGCTTTTGCAAAAGGCGCGTTAGTTTAAGATCATCACCAAGTTTATTAAGATTCTTACGATTAACGATTTTAGATTTCATTTGCGTAAGATATCCTTCATTCGCCTGCGGATAGGTCTGAAAAAGATGGCAGGAAATAATAGTTCCCAAAACCGAATCACCTAAAAACTCAAGCCTTTCATAGTTTCTATCACTATTTTTCGAAGAACTTTTTAATGAAAAAGCTTCACGATAAAGGTCGACATTATTAACCTCAGTACCTAAAATTTTGTTTAATTCTGTACTGAGGAAAAAGTCTCTCTCTGTGAGTTTTCTTTTTCGTTGCTTGAGAAGGAATTTAGAAAAATATTTCTGTAACTCCATCAGTAAATTTAGATTTTCTTAAAAAGAACGCAAGCGTTGTGCCCACCAAAACCGAAAGTATTGCTCATTGCTACTTTCACGTCTTTTTTAGCAGCTTCGTTGAATGTAAAGTTTAGTCTGCTGTCGATCTTTTCATCATCTGTAAAATGATTAATCGTTGGTGGTACGACACCATGAATAATAGTTCCTAAAGCCGCAATAGCTTCAATAACTCCTGCAGCACCTAGAAGGTGACCTGTCATAGATTTTGTAGAATTGATCTGAATGTTGTAAGCATGCTCCCCTAATAATCTAGAAATTGCGTTAGATTCAGCAATATCCCCTAATGGAGTAGATGTACCATGCATATTGATATGATCTACTTCATCAGCAGTTAAACCTGCATCTTCAAGACAATTTTTCATTACTAAATAAGCGCCAAGACCTTCAGGATGTGGAGCTGTCATGTGATGTGCATCTGCACTCATACCGCCACCCAATAATTCTGCATAAATTGTCGCGCCACGCTTTACAGCATGTTCATATTCTTCAAGAATAATACATCCTGCTCCTTCTCCCAAAACAAATCCATCTCTGTCTTTGTCGAATGGTCTAGAAGCCGTTTTTGGATCATCATTTCTTGTAGAAAGTGCCATCATAGCATTAAATCCTCCTACTCCACTAGCTGTAACTGCTGCTTCGGAACCTCCGCATACAATTACATCCGCTTTTCCTAATTGGATAAGCATTTTAGAATCAATAAGAGCATTAGCTGAAGAAGCACATGCAGAAACCGTTGTATAATTGGGACCGTGAAAGCCATATTCAATAGAAATATGTCCCGGTGTAATGTCCGCAATCATTTTCGGAATAAAGAAAGGGTTAAATCTTGGAATCTCTGTGTTTGCCCATCCTAAAACTTCAGTTTCGAAAGTTTCAAGACCACCAATACCAGAACCCCAGATAACTCCTACTCTATTTTTATCTACATTATCTTCAATAATTCGGGAATGAGCTACAGCTTCTTTTGCTGCAACCATACCGAATTGTGTGTTTCGATCCATCTTTTTAGCTTCTTTCTTATCGAAATGCTGTAGAGGATCAAAGTTTTTTACCTCGCAGGCAAACTTTGTCTTAAAGTTTGTGGCATCAAAAAGAGTAATCGGAGCGGCTCCGCTCTCACCTTTAAGAAGATTTTCCCAGTATTCTTTCGCATTATTACCGATAGGTGTTATTGCTCCAAAACCTGTTACAACTACTCTTTTTAATTCCATAAACTTTGTTTAAATTTCTTTGTTGTTGAAGAATATTATTTATTTACTACTTCTTCGATATAAGCGATAGCGTGTCCTACAGTAGTAATTTTTTCAGCCTGATCATCAGGGATTTGAATGTTAAATTCTTTCTCAAATTCCATGATTAACTCGACAGTATCTAATGAGTCAGCTCCTAAATCGTTAGTGAAGCTAGCCTCTGGAGTTACTTCTGTTTCTTCAACGTCAAGCTTATCAGCGATGATAGCTTTTACTCTTGATGCAATGTCTGACATAGTAAATTATTTTTTTTAAATTGTTAGATGGTGCAAATATATAAAATTCTTTACGATAAAACATTTTTTTAGTCTTTTTTGTCTGTAGACTTCTCTTATTTTATCATAATGAGTTTTAGTTTTTTAGTAATCAGATGATTACGAATTCTTTTTTTATTAACATAATTTTTAAATATTTAACTTTTACCACAATTCAACCGGTAAAACACTCCTGCTTCTTCATGAAACAAAGTGAAAATCAAATTTTACGAGCTTGTAACGGCATATTACAAGAATATCAACCTCTATTTTTCTGTTTCGTAAAAAAAATATGGTTTTCAAAAATATTAATCGTAATATTGCAATATAATAATGAAACATGGGAGCAACCAAAACCGATCATTTTACAGAAGAGCAAAACAAAATCGCCGTCATTGCAAAAGCTTTAGGACATCCCGCTAGAATTGCGATTATAGAATATCTTTTAAAAGTAAACACTTGTATTTGCGGAGACATCGTAAACGAGCTTCCTCTTGCACAAGCCACTGTTTCACAACATTTAAAAGAACTGAAAAACGCAGGTTTAATTAAAGGAAATATCGAAGGAACTGCGATATGCTATTGCATCGATGAAAATACTTTCGACATTTTAAAAGAATATTTTTCAAAAATCATCACGACTGTAAACAAACAAAAGTGTTGTTAATTATACGCTTACATTATATATAGAATAAATAACTCTAAAAATATATCAAAATGAAACTTTCTGAAATCAAAAACATCTTGCCACAGTTAGAAAATGTAGAATTTCAACTTGAAGACGGCACTTTCGTTCCGGAACACTTTCACGTAACAGAAGTTGGAACCGTTACCAAAAATTTTATTGATTGCGGCGGAACCATTCGTACTGAGAAAAAAGTAAACTTCCAACTTTGGAACGCGAACGATTTTGAACACCGCCTGAAGCCTGGCAAATTATTAAATATCATTCAACTTTCAGAAGAAAAACTCGGAATTACCGACAACGAAATTGAAGTTGAATACCAAAACTCAACGATTGGAAAATTTGATTTGGAATTTAACGGTAAAGTTTTCATCCTAAAAAATAAGACAACGGCTTGTTTAGCAGAAGACGCTTGTGGAATTCCTGCACAGAAACCAAAATTAAAACTTTCTGAACTTCAATCACAATCAAATTCTTGTTGTTCGCCAGATTCTGGATGTTGCTAATTTTACACCACTAAAACATGTATGCAAAACTATCTGAAACCGCAGAAATTTTAAAAAACACCATCATTAATGATGACAGAAAAGCAATTCTATCAACTATAATTGATTTTATTCAAGCAAAAGTAAACGACGGAAAAACCATTAACCTTAATTTTATCTGTACACACAACTCCAGAAGAAGCCATCTTTCACAAGTTTGGGCACAATTTGCGAGTTCATACTATAATATAAAGGATGTAAACTGCTACTCTGGCGGAACGGAAGAAACTGCTTTATTCCCAAAAGTTGCAGAAACTCTTTCTGAGCAAGGTTTTTCCATCAACATAATTTCGGAAGGTAAAAATCCAGTATATGCTATCAAATTCAGTGGGAATTCAAATCCAATGATTGGTTTTTCAAAGAAATACAATCATCCATTCAATCCAGATAGTGATTTTGCAGCGATTATGACTTGTTCTCAAGCTGATGGAGATTGCCCTTACATTCCTGGTGCAGAAAAAAGAATTCCGGTAACGTTTGAAGACCCTAAAATTTCCGACAACACACCACAACAAACGGAAGTTTATTACAACCGAAGTTTACAAATTGGCGCTGAAATGTTTTATGTTTTTTCACAAATAAAATAGTACTATGAAACTCATTCCTATTACTGAAGAACACTTTCCTGCGATTGCTGAAATTTATCAACAAGGCATCGATACAGGATTTGCGACTTTCGAAACATCTGTTCCGTCTTGGGAAATTTGGAACGAAAGTAAACTGCCGCACAGCAGATTTTTAGCAATGGAAAATAATGTTACCCTCGGTTGGATTGCACTTTCTAAAGTCAGCAGTCGTTGTGTTTACCAAGGAGTTGCCGAACTAAGTGTTTACGTTTCTGAGAATCATAGAAAAAAGGGTGTTGGAAAATTCCTCTTAGAAAACCTCATCAAAGACAGTGAAAACCACGGAATTTGGACTTTACAATCCGGAATGTTTACCGAAAATGAAGCAACCATCGCTTTGCATCAATCTTTAGGATTTCGCATCATTGGTTACCGCGAAAGAATAGGAAAACTAAACGGCGTTTGGAAAGACAACATTATTATGGAGAGAAGAAGTAAAATTGTAGGAATCGATTAAAAAAATAACATGCAACCAAAATTAAAATTTACAGACAGATATCTTACTTTATGGATTTTCCTCGCTATGTTTTTAGGTGTTGGATTGGGGTATTTCTTCCCGAATATTTCAAAATTTACAGATTCATTATCGGTAGGAACTACCAATATTCCTTTAGCAATTGGTCTTATCATTATGATGTACCCACCTTTAGCGAAAGTAGATTATCAACTTTTACCGAAAGCATTTAAAGACAAAAAAGCAATCGGCGTTTCTTTACTTTTAAATTGGATTATTGGTCCTATTTTAATGTTTATACTCGCCATTATTTTCCTTCGAAACGAGCCAGATTATATGATTGGCTTAATTCTTATCGGATTGGCAAGATGCATCGCGATGGTTCTGGTTTGGAATGACCTCGCAAAAGGAAACCGCGAATACGGCGCTTTATTAGTCGCTCTCAACAGTATTTTTCAAATGCTGAGCTACAGTTTTATGGTTTGGCTTTTCATCAATGTACTTCCGGAAAAGTTAGGTTTAGCCAATTTCCAGGTGAATGTATCGATGGAAGATGTTACGATGAGTGTTTTAACGTATTTAGGAATTCCTTTTTTAGCAGGCTTTTTAAGCAGACATTTCCTTATTAAATGGAAAGGAAAAGAATGGTTCAACAGAAAGTATATTCCTACGATTTCGCCATTCACTTTGTACGCTCTTCTCTTTACGATTGTTTTAATGTTTAGCTTAAAAGGCGAAAAAATAATCGCTTTACCGATGGATGTTTTACAAGTTGCAATACCGTTGGTGATTTACTTTATCATCATGTTTTTCGTAAGTTTTTACATGAATAAATCTTTTGGAATTCCTTACGATAAAAACGCTTCCATCGCATTTACCGCGACTGGAAATAATTTTGAACTTGCCATCGCAGTTTCAATTGCCGTTTTCGGTATTAATTCTCAACAAGCCTTTGTAGGAGTTATCGGCCCCTTAGTTGAAGTGCCCGTATTAATTCTATTAGTAAAAGCAAGTTTGTGGCTGCAAAAAAGGTATGAGTCGAGATAATTTTTGAATTACTATTCTCATACTGAAATATATCTACATAATCCGCGATTGCTCCCGAAGCGGTTTTCTTTTTATACTGAAAGAAAATTTGTGTAGGATTGACATTGCTCAAAGTCAGGAGACTTTGCGCAGCGGGGGGAAGTAAATATTTATGTTTTGCAGGTCTGAAATATTACCGAGAAAATAAAATTGAATTATATAAAGACCTTGAGAAAAAATATTTGTCCGAGAAAATGAAAGTTCAGAAGATTGAAAAACAGATGTATTATATTGCTCATAATATTAGAAACTCAAAAACAAATTCTTTTC
The DNA here is from genome assembly GCF_057180445.1 of Chryseobacterium sp. HNCC26DJ239. NCBI lineage: Bacteria > Pseudomonadati > Bacteroidota > Flavobacteriia > Flavobacteriales > Weeksellaceae > Chryseobacterium > Chryseobacterium sp. HNCC26DJ239. The sequence continues at coordinate 115,630 of NZ_JBXUGJ010000003.1, read as the reverse complement.
ACAATCAGAAACGGTTTGAAAAAAGAAACTACAACCCGAATCAGTTGCAGTTTCAATTTTAGGACTTTATAAAACTTAGTATTTGAAGATAATTATGTTCAAATATGTTACGATATGTTTTGGTGTTTTTACAGTTAGAAATTAAAACTTATATGCTAAACCAACTTGAAAAACTTTATTTCTTACAGCTGTTTCGTTTGGTAGGTTGTCTGGATTTTTTTCTGTATTGGTAAAACCCCATACATATCTTGCGGTAACGCCTATTTTTTGAGAGAAATAATATCCTGCACCAACACCAGCACCAAAATTAAAACTATTGAGATAATCTCTGTTAAAATCCCTCGTTTCATCAATGATTTGAGTATTTCCACCAAAGCTAAAGTTTTCATTAATTTTTTCCTTAGCCGTAATATTATATCCTAACTCTATTCCCGTTTCCACGTAAAAATTTGGAGTAATATTATACTGCACCATTACAGGGATTGTTAAATAGCCTAAATTAAGGGTATTAGAGCCATCGTAAATTAAATCATTCTCAACATTAAAATAATATTTTGTTTTGTAACCATATTGGCTAAATAATAATTCGGGTTGAATACTGAAAGATTTTGAAATTGGAATATTAACAAATGCACCCGCGTTAAAACCAACCCTTGATTTTTGATTAAAATAATTATTGCTGTTAGTAAATGATTGGTCTGTTACGTTTGAAATGTTTAGACCTCCTTTCACACCGTAGGAAATTTTGCCAATATTAGAATCGGTTTTATTTTGTGCAGAAATTAATAAAGAGCAATTAATTGCAAGAGCAAGAATAATTTTTTTCATGGTTTAATTTTTAGCAAATATAATCAAACCAGCATACTGTTAATTGTGGTTTTCCTTAAAAATTTAGGTAATTTTATATGATAGAAAAATTATCATAATGGGGAGATATGCAACTTATCCGACTACGGTAAAAGATTTACGAGTTTTAAATTTAAAATTCCTTTCAGATAACAAATATTTAGAGCCTAATTCTATACGGTCGGGTATAATTACGTGGAGTGATAAATCAGGAGAAAAAAACAGTATTTCCATTCATAGTAATATAGAAAACAGTTCGGGACTTATAACCCTACAATACACAGTTAACAACGAAAGAAAAATAAACTATCATATTAAACTCATATCAAAAGTTTCAAACTTGGGTACTGGTTTAGTTTGGTTTTTTGTTTGTCCGTTTACTAGTAGATTTTGTCGCAAACTACACTTAATTAATGGCTATTTTCAGCACAGAACCGCAAACCCTAATTTAATGTATGAAAAACAGATTGAGCCGAAAATTTGGAGGAAATGGAATAAGGCATTTGGAGCAGAATTTAACGACCATTTGTATTTTGAACTTCACAAAAAATATTTCAAAAGGTTTTACAACGGAAAAATAACAAAACGTTACGCCCGAATAAGAAAAAAACTTAATCAGAAAGATGAGGTTGACTTGAGAGAATTTGAAAATTACTTTCTAAAAGGCAAAAAAACATAGATACTGACTAGATACTGACTAAAAATAAAATAACCACCTGTAAATCAAGTGGTTATTTTCATTTCAGTGGAGTTGGAGGGATTCGAACCCTCGTCCAAACAAGCAATACATAAGATTTCTACATGCTTATTCTACTATTTATTTTCGACTGAAAGCAGAGAGTAGACACCCAACTTTCAGCTTATCTTCTAAGATTTTCGATCGTATCGCGAAGCGAGATAAGACTTATTTCCGCATTCCTATATTCCAGAATCAAACGCCGCAGAACAGAGCATTTGTGGAACATCTTGCTTCCTTACTAAAATCTTCGGGAAAACGCTTGAATCTACTAAACTTCAATTATTAAGCTGCAAGAGCGAACTCTTCGTTGCCAGTTAAAATTTTGTAGCAAGGGATTATAGAGATCGCGCTACGGTTCTCTGCATGCTTACTTACCCATTGGTCTTGCTGTCGAAACCAGTCAACCCCATGTGTAAAGTGACAGCAAATATATAAAAAATTTACCTTTATAAACCTAGTTATAGAAAGCAATATTAAAAAAACATAAAAAATTACCGCAATAAATTTGCTATTCTCCAAAAAATCACTAGTTTTGCAATCCAAAATGAGATGTAAAATATGTTAATAATTCCAGTAAAAGACGGAGAGTCTATCGACAGAGCACTTAAAAAATATAAAAGAAAATTCGACAAGACAGGAACTGTACGTCAGCTAAGAGCTAGACAACAATTCATTAAGCCTTCAGTTACTTTAAGACAAGCTAGACTTAAAGCAGCTCACAAGCAGAGAAATCTAAGCAAAGAAGAGCAGGCTTAAGAAATTTTCTTAAACCACATACTAAATTCACTCTATAAATAGTTATATTTATTGAGTGAATTTTTTGTTTATATACCTATGATAGATAAATTTCTTCAATACATCACGTACGAAAAACGTTATTCTCCTCACACCGTTACGAGCTACAAAAAAGATTTGGAAGATTTTTCCGAATTCTATCTAAAAACAGAGGCTTCAGACAACATTTTGGTGGTTGATAAAAAAGTAATTCGCAACTTTATAATAGACCTTAGCGAAAAGAAAATCGCCAAACGAAGCATCAATAGAAAAATCTCAACCCTAAGAAGCTTTTATAAATTCTTACTAAAAATTGATGAAATTAAAGCTTCACCAGTTGAAAATGTAAGTTCACTAAAGTTTTACGCAGAAAAACAGATTCCAATTTCTCCGGAAGAAATGAAAACTTTAGAAGAAAAAGCATTTTCTGAAAAAGATAATATCCTGGAACACTGCATCATTGAAACACTTTACCAAACAGGCATGCGAAAAGCAGAACTGTGTGGCTTGATATTTGAAAATGTAAATCTAGATACACGAGAGCTAAAGATAATAGGAAAAGGCAATAAAGAACGCTATATTCCCATCTCAGATAACCTACAATCGCTACTCTCACAATACCTTAGTATAAGAAGCGCGCAATCAGATTTCGCTGAATATTTTTTCGTAAATAAAAATGGAAAAAAACTCACCGAAAAATTTGTTTACTTAGCCGTTAATAAGTACCTTAGTATTGTAACATCAAAGAAAAAAAAGAGCCCCCATATTCTAAGACATAGCTTTGCTACACACGTTTTAGATAATGGTGCTGAAATATCAAAAGTAAAAAAAATATTAGGACATTCTAGTCTTGCAAGTACACAAGTATATACGAATGCTAATATAGAACAACTAAAAAAAGTGTTTAATCTGGCTCATCCCAGAGCCGCTAAAAAAGAAGAATTATGAAGATCACAGTACAATCAATTGGTTTAACACCACATGAACCACTAGAAGATCACATTGAAAAAAAAGTAAACAAACTAGACACTTTCTACGACAAAATACAGGAGTGTAAAATCTTCTTAAAAGTTGAAAACGCTTCAGACGGTGCCAATAAGACTACAGAGCTTATCTTAGTCGTTCCGGGTGATGATATTGTTGTAAAAAAGACATGCGCGTCATTTGAAGAAAGTTTAGATTCTTGCGTAGATACAGCTAAGAAGCTATTAATCAAGAAAAAAGAAATGGCCTAGTAAAAAAGTTTAAAAAAACATACAAAAAAATTTTAGAATTCAAAAAATCCGTTCTATATTTGCACACGCAAAAAAGGAACAGCGATCTTTTGAATTCTTTTTTATTATGCTTCCATAGCTCAGTTGGCCAGAGCACGTGATTTGTAATCTCGGGGTCGTGGGTTCGAATCCCTCTGGAAGCTCTTTTTAATATAAACTCGGGGAGATTCCAGAGTGGCTAAATGGGACTGACTGTAACTCAGTTGCTTCGGCTTCGTAGGTTCGAATCCTGCTCTCCCCACTGTTTATATTCGAAAAAAAAGTTTGCACAATTCAACAGAAATGTATAAATTTGCAAACAGTTACCAATAATTTTGGAAACAAAATTGCGGAAGTAGCTCAGTTGGTAGAGCGTCAGCCTTCCAAGCTGAATGTCGCGGGTTCGACCCCCGTCTTCCGCTCAAAATTATTCTTATTATAAGATAATTTTTTACTGCTGAATTTGGTGCAGAGTAGCTTTTCTCTCAGCTTTCAGTTTAGAATATATTAAAACGCTTCCATAGCTCAGTTGGCCAGAGCACGTGATTTGTAATCTCGGGGTCGTGGGTTCGAATCCCTCTGGAAGCTCTATTTTAATATAAACTCGGGGAGATTCCAGAGTGGCTAAATGGGACTGACTGTAACTCAGTTGCTTCGGCTTCGTAGGTTCGAATCCTGCTCTCCCCACTGTTTATATTCAAAAAAACTTGCAAATATAAGCGTAAAAGTTTAAGTTTGCACAGCGTTTACCAATAATTTTGGAAACAAAATTGCGGAAGTAGCTCAGTTGGTAGAGCGTCAGCCTTCCAAGCTGAATGTCGCGGGTTCGACCCCCGTCTTCCGCTCAATAAAAATCACGCTTTTAGTGTGATTTTTTATTTTACGCCGACTTAGCTCAGCGGTAGAGTGCTTCCTTGGTAAGGAAGAGGTCACGGGTTCAAGTCCCGTAGTTGGCTCCACCACAATCCCGATTTTTTCGGGATTTTTCTTTTTCATCAATCCCTTCCTCTTAGCGTTTTTTTTAATTAGACAAGTGTTTTATATAAACTTTATACATTCTTAAAATTTGATTAAACATTTCTCTTGAGTTTACAAATCTGTTAAAATCATAAAAAAAAACTTTACATTCGTATAAAATTAGGTCCGATGAATATTCTATTACTGGAAGATGATCTTATTCTTTCTGCTGAGTTGTGTAAATTTTTAGAATCTAACGAAATTATCTGCCACAAAGTTTTTGATGGTGAAACTTTTTTAAGAGAAATTAAAGGGAAATCTTACGACTTGTACCTTCTCGACATTAATGTTCCAAAAATAAATGGTCTAGACGTTTGCCAAACATTACGAACGTTCGATAAGACTACGCCAATCATTATTTTATCAGCTTATGGAGACATTACTGATAAAAAAGACGCTTTTACAAGATTGGCAGATGATTATTTAGTGAAACCCTTCCAGTTTGAAGAACTTTTGCTGAGAATTAACTCTCTTTTGAGAAGGAAGGTGCAAACCGAGAATGTAGATTTAGACATTATCAGAATCGACGACCTCATCATCAACAAAACAGAGCAAAAAGTTTTCAGATCTGGAAACGAAATCGCCCTTACATTAAAAGAATTTCAGCTTTTGGTTTATCTTGCAGAAGCACAAGGAAGAACGGTTTCAAAACAGCAGATTACAGAACACGTTTGGGAACACAATTTTAATACGAATACCAATACGGTTGAAGTTTACATTAATTTTCTAAGAAAAAAAATCGATAAAGATTTCAAAGTAAAACTTATCCATACAAGATCCGGTTTCGGATATTATTTAAGCCCTTTATAAATGTCTTTAAAACGCAAAATTGCCCTCACTCTTAGTATTTCATTTTCAATTCTTCTTGGGATTGTAATGGTTATTATTTACATCTTGTTTAATGATTTCCGAAGAGAAGAGTTTAAGGAGCGTTTTGTACAAAGATTAGAATTCACCTCACATTTCATCTTAAAATCTAAAGATTTTGAAGAAGAAGCTCCTGTATTTTTTAATGAAAATTCCGACAACATTCTTCTCAATGAAAAAATCCTCATTTTTAATGACCAAAAAAAACTTATCTACTCTACCCTAAAAGACCAAAAAGTAACTTGGGATGATAAACTATTGAATGAGCTAGATAAAAAAAAATCAGTTTTTAGTGAAAAAACCATTCCCGAAATTTATGCGGCAAAAAGAATGATAAACGGTCAAAACTATTATATTCTTACCAGCGCATACGATACCAACGGAAAATCTAAACTCGATTATCTAAAATACCTCTTAATTACAGCATACATTACAAGTACGCTGCTTATAGGCTTTCTTAGCTATTATTTTATGGGGAAATTTTTGCATCCTTTGGAACAGCTTAATCAGGAAGTTTCTGAGATTACGGCTCATAAATTGACGACGCAAATTCCGGTGAAGGATTCTCGTGACGAGATTAGTATTTTGGCGCAATCTTTCAACACGATGATTGGAAGACTGAACGACGTTTTTCAATCCCAAAAAGATTTTACCGCAAGTGCTTCCCATGAAATCCGAACTCCGATTACGAGAATGGCTTTTCAACTCGAAAACCTCATCAAACTTGAAGAGCACTCTCCTACTACTCTTTCTGCTTTGAAACAGATGTTGAAGGATGTTTATCTACTTTCAGATCTTACCAATTCTTTACTTTTACTTACTAAATTCGATAAAGAAAATATTCAGTCTATTTACGAAGAAGTACGAATTGATGAAGTTATTTTTGAATCTTTTGACCGTGTAAAAAAGAGCTTCCCTCATCTGAAAATGGATTTCAATATTTCTGAAAATTCAATGGAAGATTCTTTCCTAAGTGTGAATGGCGTTCAATCTTTATTGATCATTGTCTTTATCAATCTTCTAAAAAATGCTGCCATTTACTCAGACAGCGAAAATGTAAACATAGAACTTACCGAAAGTGAAGACGAAATTATTGTAGACATCATTTCTACAGGGCCAACAATTCCGGAAAGCGAACAGCCAAGACTTTTTGAAGCATTCACGAGAGGAAATAATTCTCAAAACATTTCCGGTTCCGGGCTTGGATTGAGAATCGTGAAGAGAATTCTAGAGTATCACGGCGCACACATTAGTTATCATTCAGAAAAAGAAAGAAATAATACGTTTAGCATTAATTTTTATAAGTCTTAAAACATTTCAGGATTTGAATTTTTCTTGAACCATTAAGGTTTATTAACTTGTTAAGTTTTTTAAAGTACATCTAAAGATATTCAGTAAGCAGTCTTCATATTTCAAATTCACACTTCTAAAAATCCAACCTTAACCTTAACCTCAACCTCAATTTAATTTTTTTTTAAGCCATATTTAAGTCCCTTTTAATCGAGCATTGGCAACTTTGTCATCAAAATAATGATAATGAATAAATTTGCCGGACTATTTATTGTAGCGTCTTCCTTTTTGATGGCGCAGCAGAAAATGTCACTTCAAGATTGTGAAGAGGCTTTTCAGAAAAACAATCTTCAGCTTTTGGCAGAGCAGTATAATATCAATATGGCAGATGCAGATATTATACAAGCTAAAATCTGGGAACTTCCGCAACTTAGCGGTTACGTAAACGCATACAACCCTGAAGACAAACGCGCTTTTGATGTAACTCGTGCAAAAGGCGCAGAAATTTCACAGCTTATTTATCTTGGCGGGAAGAAGAAAAACGAAATTGCCTTCGCAAAATCTAACAAAGAACTTGCACAACTACAGTTTACACAACTTTTAGCAACGCTCAGAACTGAGCTTCACACAGCGTATTTTAATCTTTACTATCAAAAAGTAAAACTTCAAAGTATTACCAAACAATTAGGTTACATGAACGACCTTTTGAATGCTTACAAAATACAGGAAGCCAAAGGAAATGTTTCTCTGAAAGACCAAGTAAGGCTTCAAAGCATTGTGGTACAACTCAATGCAGACAAAACAGACATCAACAAAGGCATTTTGGATATTCAGCAAAACCTGCAACTTCTTACAGGGGTAAATGATGATATCGAACCTTCTATTACTGAACAAGATGTGAAAGATATTCTTGCGGCTCAACCTTTTGGTGACCAACAAGAATTACAGCAAAAAGCTTTGGAAAACAATGCCGATTATCAATACAATTTAAAATTAATAGACAACAGCAAATTGTACGCACAATGGCAAAAATCTTTAAATGTTCCCGACCTAAATCTTGGCGCACAGTACGACCAAGGAAGCGGTACTTTCAAAAACGAAGTGAATTTAATGGTGGGAATTCCAATCCCGTTATGGAAAAGCAATAAAGGAAATATCGACAAAGCCAACTTTGCCATTCAGCAAAACCAGAAAAATGCCGAATACCAAAAGCTTTCTCTAGAAACAAAAGTAGCGGCTTCTTATAAAGTTTGGAAAAATTATTTCGACCAATTATCTGAAATAAAAACTGCCGACCAAAACAATTTGGAAACCGTTTACAACGGAATGCTCAAAAATTTCCGAAACGGAAACATCAGTTTAATAGAGTTTACAGACTTTATGGAAACTTACCGACAAACGGCGCTTCAGATTTATGATATTAAAAATAATCTGATTCAGTCTGCAGAAAACCTTAATCAACTTGTACAAACCAAAATCTTCTATTAATAATCACACAATGAAAAAACTATTCATCCCAGGAATCGCTTTAATGATGGTATTTTCTTCTTGCTCTAAAAAAGTAGAACCCAAAAATACCGAACCTAAAGGATTTGAACTAAGCAACACCATGCTCGATGCCATAAGCACCGCAAAAGTTGAAAAGAAAACAATAGAAGATTTCTACAATTTCTACGGAAAAATTTCTGCCGACCGAAATTCTTACATCGACGTGTTCCCTCTCGTTGGCGGAAACGTGCTTTCTGTAAATGTAGAATTAGGAGATTATGTAAAAAAGGGACAAGTTCTCGCCACCATTAGAAGTACAGAGCTTGCAGAAGTACAAAAAGAGGTAAGCGATGCCAAAACCGACCTTGTTGTTGCACAAAACAATCTTCGTGTTGCCAAAGAAATGTACGAAGGCAAACTGAATACAGAACGAGAAGTTTTGGAAGCCAAAAGCCAGGTTCAGAAAGCGCAAGACCAATTGCAAAGAGCAAGTGCGGTAAGTACCGTTTACAATGTAAGAAATGGTAATATTTATAGTGTTTTAGCGCCAATTAGTGGGTATATCGTTCATAAAGATATTAATAAAGATATGCAGCTGCGAAGTGACCGTTCCGATAACATCTTCGATGTTGCGAATACAAGCGATGTTTGGGCAATTATGAACGTAAATGAATCTGATATCGATAAAATTAGTTTAGGAATGAAAGCCCAAGTCTCTACACTTTCTTATCCAGACAAAGTTTTCGACGGAAAAATTGATAAAATTTTTAAAATTATCGACCCTGAAACCAACGCGATGCAGGCAAGAGTGGTTCTGAACAATACCAACGGACTTTTGATTCCCGACAGTAAAGCAACGATTAAGGTTTCGAAATCTGAAGAAAAAACGGCACTTTCAGTTCCTTCAAGAGCAGTAATTTTTGATGACAACAGAAGTTTTGTAGTCGTTTTTAAATCTAGAACCGACGTGAAAGTACGAGAAGTTCAGGTTTTAAAACAAGTTGGCGACCTCACGTACATTTCTGAAGGTCTTTCTGAAGGAGAAAATGTAATTACCAACAACCAATTGTTGATTTACCGTTCTTTAACTAATTAAATGTTTAAGAAAACTTTTACCATGTTTTGGAAAGTTTTAGCACATTAAAAATTCAATCATGAATAAATTTATTAAAAATATAATTGCGTTTTCACTTAAAAATAAGGCATTTACCTTTATTTGGGTAGCGATTTTGGCAGTTGCGGGATTCATCAGTTTCAAAAACATGCCCATTGAAGCATTTCCTGATGTTACCAATACTCAAATCGTCATCATCACCCAATGGAACGGAAGAAGTGCTGAAGAAGTAGAACGTTTCGTAACCACTCCTATTGAACTTGCGATGAGCCCGGTTCAGAAAAAAACGAGTGTAAGAAGTACCACTATGTTTGGGCTTTCTATTGTAAAAATCCTCTTTGATGATGGCGTTGATGATACTTTCGCTAGAAACCAAGTCAACAATCAATTAAGAACAGTAAGTTTACCCGATGAAGTAGACCCCGAAGTGCAGCCACCTTACGGACCAACCGGAGAAATTTTCAGATATACTTTACAAAGTAAAACTAAAGATTCCAGAGAGCTTTTAACCCTTCAAAATTGGGTAATTGACCGTGCTTTGAGAAGTGTTCCGGGTGTTGCCGACATCAATGTTTTCGGCGGACAAGACAAAATTTTTGAACTAAGCATCGACCCAAGAGCTTTAGACAAATACAATCTCACGCCTTTGCAAGTGTATGAAGCGGTTACCAAAAGTAATCTCAACGTTGGTGGTGACGTGATCGAAAAAAACGGACAAGCTTATGTAGTTCGCGGAATCGGTTTGGTAAAATCTATCGCAGATATTGGCAATATCACGATTCAAAACGATAGCGGAAACCCTGTTTTGGTAAAAAATGTTGCCAATGTACACGAAGGTTCTATGCCTAGAGTTGGGCAAGCTGCTCTCAACAACCAAGAAGATACCGTTGAAGGAATTGTTGTGATGAGAAAAGGCGAGAACCCAAGAGAAGTTTTGGTAGGTGTAAAAGCGAAAATAGACGAACTCAACAACAAAATTTTACCAAAAGGCGTAAAAATGGTTACGTTCTACGACCGTGATCATTTGATGGATTTCACGACGGAAACCGTTATGCACAACCTTTTGGAAGGAATTATTCTCGTTACTGTAATCGTACTCATTTTCATGGCAGATTGGCGTACAACACTTACGGTTTCTATTATCATTCCGCTTTCATTATTGTTTGCATTTTTATGTTTAAAGCTTTGCGGAATGAGCGCGAATCTTCTCTCACTTGGTGCAGTAGATTTCGGAATCATTATCGACGGAGCCGTGGTAATGGTTGAAGGATTATTTGTAATGCTCGACCATAAAGCACATCAATACGGAGACGAAAAATTTAATAAACTCGCCAAAGGCGGCTGGATAAAACAGACCGGAACTGGTCTAGGGAAAGCAATCTTCTTTTCAAAATTAATTATCATTACTTCACTCATTCCTATTTTTTCATTTCAAAAAGTGGAGGGCAAAATGTTTTCACCATTAGCTTTCACACTAGGTTTTGCATTAATGGGAGCATTAATTTTTACCCTTACCTTAGTTCCGGTTCTTTCACATATTTTACTGAATAAAAATGTGAGAGAAAAAAACAATCCTTTCGTGAATTTTTGGGACAGAATTGTTTTAAAAGGCTTCAATTATACATTTAAGCACAAAAAAATGAGTTTAATTGTGGCATTATCTTTCCTCGCTGTCACATTATTTTCAGGTAAATTTTTAGGAACTGAATTCTTACCTCAGCTTAATGAAGGTTCACTTTGGATAACCGCAGAAATGCCGATGAGTTCTTCATTAAAAGAATCTTTAAAAACTGCTGATATTTTAAAGAAAGACATTTTGAGCTTCCCTGAAGTAACCGATGTTTTAGCACAAACCGGGCGAAGCAACGACGGAACCGACCCTAATGGATTTGGATTTGTACAATTTGCCGTAAATCTTAAACCAAAAGAAGATTGGAAAAGAAAAATAACCTACGAACAATTGATTGATGAAATTGATAAAAAACTAAGAAATTATCAAGGGATTACCTTCAACTATTCACAACCGATTTCTGATAACGTGGCAGAAGCTGTTGCCGGTTTTAAAGCCGAAAACGGAATTAAAATCTATGGCGACAATCTTGAAACTTTAGATAAAATTGCGAATCAGGTTTTAGCTTCAGTAAAAAATATCGATGGAGTTCGCGATGCGGGAATCATCAAAAATATTGGTCAGCCAGAAGTAAGTGTAGTTCTAGACCGTGATAAAATGGCGGCTTACGGAGTAATGCCTGCAGATGCACAAGCGGTTTTGGAAATGGCTTTTGGTGGAAAAACTGCGTCTGAAATGTATGATGGCGAAAGAAAATTCCCAATCAGACTGAGATATTCGCAAGAATACAGACAAGACGAAAATGATATTGCTTCTTTGATGGTTCCTACGCAAGACGGCACAAAAATTCCTTTGAAAGAAATTAGTACTTTAACGAAAGACAACGGCGCCGCTTTTATTTATCGTGATGATATTAAAAGATATATCGGGATAAAATTCTCCATCAGAGACCGAGATTTGGGAAGCACCATTGCCGAAGCACAGAAAGAAGTAAAGAAAATAAACATTCCGGATGGATATTCTGTTGGTTGGACCGGACAGTTTGAAAACCAACAAAGAGCTTCGCATCGTTTAGCACAAGTAGTTCCGGTAAGTCTTTTGGGAATATTCTTCCTTTTATTTATCCTTTTTGGAAACATGAAAGATTCTTTACTCGTTTTAGCTAATGTACCTTTCGCATTAATTGGCGGTATCATTGCTCTTCATGTAACAGGAATCAACTTTGGAATTTCTGCGGGAGTTGGGATGATTGCGCTTTTGGGAATTTGTATTCAAAACGGAGTTATTTTGATTACCGAGTTTCATCAAAACTATAAAAATGGTTTAAGTTTAGACGATTCTTTATTGCAAGGTGTAAAAACCAGAACAAGACCCGTTATCATGACGGCTCTAATGGCAAGTATTGGTTTGATGCCTGCTGCGCTTTCTACAGGAATTGGTTCTGAATCTCAAAAACCTTTAGCAATTGTTATTATTGGAGGTTTGATAACCGCTACTGTTCTCACGCTTTTAATTTTTCCTATCATCTTCTGGATCTTTAACCGTAGTAAAAGATCACAGGAAATCATATAGTGTAGTTTTTAGTCTTAATTGGAATCGCCCGAAACTTTGTTTCGGGCGATTTTTTGAATTGAAGTATTAACAAAGGTGTCGCTCCTACGGAGCTCCCTTTACATCGTATCTTATATTTTTATTTTAAAAAAAATTAAGCACCAATAATTGTTTTTACATTTACAAATTCCTTCAAAGCAAGCATAGAAAGCTCAGTTCCGTATCCAGAAGTTTTTGTTCCTCCGAAAGGAAATCTAGGGTCAGAACTCGTCATTCTATTAATGTTTACCGTTCCGGAGTCCAAATTTTGGATGAAGAATTTTTGTCTTTCAACATTGTTTGTCCATACAGAATTAGACAATCCAAACGGAATATCATTAGCAATTTGCAGTGCTTCTTCATCGTTTTTAGCAAACATAATCATTCCAAGTGGACCGAAAAGTTCTTCCTGTAAAATAGGATTTCCTTCCTGAACTTTTATCAAACCTGGCTTAAACTCATTCGCAGAAATTCTTTCCAAAGGAAGAATTATTTTTGCACCGTTTTCTAATGCTTTTTCATACTGCTTTTCTAAATCGTCTGCCAAATCTGGTCTTGCCATTCCCGAAAGTTTGGTTTCTTTGTCCATTGGATTTTTTGGCTCAAACTTTTTATACTCAACGATAAATTTTGCTAAGAAATCGTCTTTAATATCTTCTTCAATAATAAATCTTTTTGCCGCCACACAAGTCTGACCGCAGTTTTGCAATCTCGCCAAAGCTCCATCTTTTGCAGCTTTGTCTAAATCTGCATCATTCAAAACGATGAAAGCATCGCTTCCACCAAGTTCTAAAAGAGATTTTTTGATATTTTTCCCTGCAATTGATGCGACTTCCGCTCCAGCTTTTTCACTTCCTGTTAAACTAACACCGGCGATCGCTTTATGTTCTAAAATTTCCTGAACTTCTTTATGCCCGACTTCAAGATTTTGGAATACGCCTTCTGGGAAACCTGCTTCAAAAAATACTTTTTCAATTGCATTACCGCTTCCGAAACAAATTGAAGCATGCTTCAAAACCGTTGTATTTCCAGCTAAAATAGAAGGAATTGCAAATCTTAATACCTGCCAAAAAGGAAAATTCCACGGCATTACTCCTAAAATAACACCTTTAGGAACGAAATGTAATTCTGAAATTTGATATTCAGACTCGATGATTTCCGGCTTCAAATTGTTTTCTCCCTTCGCATAATAATTCATCATCAAAACGCATTTCTCAATTTCTGCAATCGACTGAGAAATAGGTTTGTTCATTTCCTTGGTGATGATTTCGCCAAACTGTTCTTTATTTTGCATTAGAATTTCTGCGGCTTTCGAAATCAACAATTGTTTTTCTTCGAAAGGAACGCTTCTCCATTCTAAAAAAGTTTGGTGAGCTTTAGTAAGTTTAGTTTCTACTGATTTTTCCATTTTAGATTTTAAATTTTGGGTAATAAACCCGCCGCTTTATGATAAAGCAATACTAAGGCAGCAAACTCTGTTCCTTAGCTTATATATATTTAATGATAAATTCTATGTTTTTTATTGAGTTTATATCATTAACCATTCATTGGCGAGACTTGCCGCCAATCTTGCCGTTCTTTCTTGAATATCAAACTGAGGATTCACTTCGGCAATGTCTAATGCAAGTAGTTTTTCTGATTTTAAAATATGTCTGTAAACATGCATAAAAGCAGCATCCGCAAAAATTCCGTTGTATGCCGAAGCCGAAACTCCCGGCGCAATTGAAGCATTGAAAACATCCATACAAATCGTTACGTACAAATAATCTACAGACTGTATCAATTCATCTACTCTTGTGTACACAGAAGGTAGGTTTTCGAAGAAAAGTTCGTCTGCCAAAATGTATTTCATCCCAAATTGATGAGCGGTATCAAAAAGCTTCAACGTATTAGAATTTCTTTGAATTCCAAGGTGCAAAGAATGTATTTCTCCTTCCTGAGCAATCTGCCAAAAACCTGTTCCGGAACTTGGCCCTACTCCAACTTCAGGTTTACGATTATCAAAATGTGCATCAAAATTAATGATTCCTATTTTCTGTTCGGGAAAAGCAGTTTTCACCCCTTTGTAATGAGCATACGTTACTTCATGACCACCACCTAAAACAAGCGATTTTCCACCTTTTAAAAGAACTTTAGACACTCTTTTCGAAAGGTCATTTTGGGTATGTTCTAAATTTCCGTCTTCACAAAAAATATTTCCAAAATCTAAAAGCGAGAAATCCGGATGTACCACAGGAAAATTAGACATATTCCTACGAATAACGTCTGGAGCATCTTTTGCACCCAATCTTCCTTTATTTCTTCTAACGCCCTCGTCTACAGCAAAACCATGTAAAACGAAATCATTAGTTGAAACAGTATCGTACTGAGTTTCTTCCTTTACTCTTTGAAATATTCTGTGATGAAGAAGCTCTTCACCGTCATTTCTTCCTTGCCAGATCATTATAGTTCTTATTTACTAATTTAAAAACCGTTAATATACACTTTACAAAAAAACTTATGGTCACCAGAATCATGATTAAAAAAGAGATTAAAATTCCTCCTGATGCTAAAAAATCTGCGAGAAACCAATTTCCCGTTTTCCAATCTAAATTCCCCCATAAAATCATTAAAAGTTTGATTACAAATAATGATACTATGAACAGGACAATATTTATAATTAACTTTTTTATCATTAAAAATTCCTTTAAACTCGTTTTCCATTAATATAAACCTTATCTGCCATCAAGCTTCCCTGGTTGTATAAAACATTTTGGAAATTATTGGTTTTGAAAGTGACAAAATCTGCTTTTAAACCTACTTCCAGCTTACCTCTGTCTTCTAAACCTAAAGCAAAAGCAGACCTAAAAGTAATTCCTGCTAAAACTTCGGCGGTTGTTAATTTTTCAAAAGTAGCTAAAATAGAAGCTTGAGTAACCAAATTCCCCATCGGTGCAGAACCCGGATTCCAATCACTTGCAATGGCTAAAATTGCTCCCGCATCTAATAATTTTCTTGCGGGTGTAAATTTTTCACCCAATCCTAAACTTGCTCCCGGAAGTGCCGTTGCCACCGTGTTAGACTGTGCTAAAAACTCAATATCTTCGTCTATTGTTGCTTCCAAATGGTCTGCAGATTGTGCGCCCACTTCTACTGCAATTCTAGAACTTCCTGGTGTAAATTGGTCGGCATGCACCGTGATTTCAAAACCTAATTCTTTCGTTTTAAGTAAAAAAGCTTTACTTTCTTCAGATTGAAATGCCGATTTTTCAATAAAAATATCTACACGTTTTGCCAAAGATTCTTCCTTTACTTTTGGGAGAATTTCGGTAATGATGTAATTTAAATATTCTTCGTTTGAACCTTCAAAATCTCTAGGTTTTAAATGAGCTGAAAGACAAGTCGGGATTAAAGTAGCTTCCGTTTTTTCTTGCGCTTTTTGAATCATGCGAAGCATTTTCAATTCATTTTCCACATCAAGACCGTAACCGCTTTTTACTTCAATCGTCGTAATTCCCTGATCGATTAAAAAATTGATTCTCTCTAATAAAGTCCTTAATAATTCTTCTTCCGAAGCATTTCTGGTATGTTGCACCGAACTCCAAATTCCACCGCCACTTTCTGCAATTTCTAAATACGTTTTACCTGCATTTCTCATCGCAAAATCATTCGCGCGATTTCCACCAAAACAAATGTGAGTGTGAGAATCTGTAAACGCAGGAAGCACAACTTGCTCTCCTTCGATGCGCTCGATTTCTATATTTTGATTTTCAGATTGTAACGCATCGAAATTTCCTACTTTTAGGATTTTCCCATCGTTTGTTACAATTCCGCCATCTGTAATAATTTCGATTTGCTCGTCAGAAATTTTTCCTCTGAGCGGAAGATTGGCAAGTGTAATCACCTGCTTAAAAGGACCAATTAGTTTCATTAAATAAAGGTTGAGGCAAAGGTTTAGTTTAAGATTTGTACCAAAGCAAGTAGCGGTAAATCTAAACCTTAAATTTTCTCTCTCAAAAATACTTAAAAAATCTGTTCTGCTCAAATCTAAATTTTTATGCAATCTCAACCTCTGTCTTTGCCTAAATTTCCTATCTTTACGCTAAATGAAATTGAATTAATGCCCGACTTTTTACATCCAGATAAAGACAATTATTCGCGAGAAGAGCTCATTCAGGAAGAGCAAATTCGTCCGCAAAGCTTTAAAGATTTTGCCGGACAAAGAAAAACTTTGGAAAATCTTGAAGTTTTCGTGACTGCTGCCAAAAAACGTGGCGGCGCTCTCGACCATGTTCTTTTGCACGGCCCTCCCGGTTTGGGAAAAACTACTTTAGCCAATATTATTGCCAACGAATTGGGCGTAAACTGCAAAGTAACTTCCGGTCCTGTTTTAGACAAACCTGGAAGTCTTGCCGGTTTGCTTACCAATCTTGAAGAAAACGATGTGCTTTTTATTGACGAAATCCACCGTCTATCACCAGTTGTAGAAGAATATTTGTATTCTGCGATGGAAGATTATAAAATCGACATTATGCTGGAAACAGGTCCCAATGCAAGAAGCGTACAAATTGGGTTGAATCCTTTTACTTTAGTTGGAGCGACCACAAGAAGCGGAATGCTTACAAAACCGATGTTGGCAAGATTCGGAATCCAAAGCAGACTTGAATATTATACGATTGAACTTTTATCAATGATTATCATTAGAAGTTCGCGAGTTTTAGGGGTAAAAATTTATGAAGATGCAGCGATTGAAATTGCAAGAAGAAGCCGAGGAACTCCGAGAATTGCCAACGCTTTGCTAAGACGTGTTCGAGATTTTGCCGAAATTAAAGGAAACGGAGAAATTGAAATCAACATTACAAAATATGCGCTAAATTCTTTGAATGTTGATGAATACGGTTTGGATGAAATGGATAATAAAATTATGCGTGTGATGATTGAAAACTTCAAAGGTAAACCTGTCGGAATTTCTGCATTGGCAACGTCTATCGCAGAAAACCCTGAAACTTTAGAGGAAGTTTACGAACCTTTTTTAATTCAGGAAGGTTTTATTATCAGAACTCCGAGAGGAAGAGAAGTTACAGAAAAAGCGTACAAGCATTTGAATATTTCGAAGCCGAAAAACCCTGGAGAGCTTTTTTAGTTTAAAATTTAGCGTCTAAAGTTTGATGTCAAAAAAAATTTACAAATACATAAAAATCATATGAAGTTATATCCAATACAGTGCGGAAAATTTAAATTAGATGGCGGTGCTATGTTTGGAGTCGTCCCGAAAACGCTTTGGGAGAAAACCAATCCTGCCGATGAAAAAAACTTAATCGAATTGGGAACTCGTTCTCTTTTGGTAGAAGACGGCAAAAAACTTATCCTTATCGATTGTGGTTTAGGAAATAAGCAAGACGAAAAATTCTTCGGACACTACTCTCTTTGGGGAGACGATTCTTTAGATAAAAACCTAAAAAAATATGGTTTTGTAAGGGATGATATTACCGATGTTTTCTTAACTCACCTTCATTTTGACCACTGCGGTGGTGCTATCGAATGGAATGATGATAGAACGGGTTACCGACCGGCTTTTAAAAACGCAAATTTCTGGACCAACGAAAATCATTGGCAATGGGCAACAGAACCTAATGCAAGAGAAAAAGCAAGCTTTTTAAAGGAAAATATCTTACCGATGCAGGAAAGCGGGCAATTAGCACATTTGCCACTTCCAACAACAGGTAATTATGGATTTGCTCCAGACTTGAAAATGGATGTTATTTTCGTGGACGGACATACCGAAAAACAGATGCTTCCTGTCATTCAATATCAAGAAAAAACGATTGTTTTTGCGGCAGATTTAATTCCAACTTCGGGGCACATCAATCCTGTTTATGTAATGGGATATGATACAAGACCTCTTTTAACAATGGAAGAAAAAGCCAAGTTTTTGAAGCAATGCATCGATAACGATTATCTTTTGTTCTTCGAACACGACGCACATCACGAACTAGGAAGTTTAAAAATGACAGAGAAAGGCATAAGACTTGATGAAACGTTTAGCTTTAATGAAGTTTTTGGATATTAATTATGATTGACGAGATACGAGAAAAGAGTTCTGAAGAAGCCGAACCCCAAAACTCGGAAATAAAACCTAAAATTATTGGTTTAACAGGCGGTATTGGCTCTGGGAAAACAACGGTTGCCAAATTTATCGAAGAGTGCGGATTTCCGGTTTATTATTCCGATGATAGAGCAAAATCTATAGTAAATGATAATGAGGTTTTAAAATCTCAAATAAAGATGCTTTTAGGAGAAGAAGCTTATGATGACTCGGGAAACTACAACCGAAAATATGTTTCAGAAAAGGTTTTTAATGACCAAGAACTGCTTCAAAAACTCAATGCAATTATTCATCCGGCAGTAAGAATAGATTTCGAAGAATGGGTGAAAAAGCAGAGTAAATATTTAATTTTTAAAGAGACCGCTCTTCTTTTTGAATTAAAACTGAACCTCCAATGTTATAAATCTCTTTTGGTAACTGCCGAAGATAACATTCGAATTAAAAGGGTGATGGACAGAGACCAGAAAACGTACAGAGAAGTACAATCTGTTGTTCAAAAACAAATGCCGGAAAAAGAAAAGATAAAACTGGCAGACTACATTATTTACAACAATACTGATGTTGAAGATTTAAAACAACAAACCGAAAAAATCATTTTCGAGATTGAATAAAAACAAAAACCGCTGAATTCAAAAAGTCAGCGGTTTTTTTTATGAATGGTTCAATATATTAAAAAAAATAGGCTCTCAGAAATGAGAGCCTATTCTATTAATTATCATTTATTATTCTTTAATAAATTTCTTCTGAACAGTTTTGTCGCCATCTACTAATTCAATAACATAAAGTCCGTTGATTAGTTTGCTAACGTCAATCTTGTTGTTTAAGATGATACCATCAGAGATTAACTGACCAGCTGAACTGTAAATTTTGTATTTAGTTTTTACACTTACATTTTTCACGTTCAAGATAGAGCTTACCGGGTTAGGGTAAATCATAATGTCAGTTTGGTTAAGAGGGTTTACAACCGCTTGCTTAACGATTTTTACTTGATAATCTTCCACTTCACCATCATTAAAGCTTGTACAGTTTACAGGAACACTTCCTTTTTGTAATGCAACTCTCATTGTTACATATTTGTAATCTGTAAGACTTACAAACGCATCAGTTGGTACTGTGAACGCTGCACTTGCTGTAGATGCGGTATTTGGACCATCTGAAAGAACTTTTTCATTTACGTCGAAATAACCATTTCTGTTGAAATCGATCCAAACTGCAACACCTGTAGCAGAACCAGAAGCAGAATTTTTTTCAACTTTCACTACGTTACCTTGGCTACCTTGTACTAAAGTAATATGAGTAAGTGGATTACCTGTATAATCTGTGTAAGTAGATCCAACCGAAGAATTTTCCATAGCAGTTCCGCTAATTGGCGTAACTGTTACTTTGCTAATATATTCACTTGCTGCATTTCCAGAAGCCATTGGGCAATATGTTACCGTAGGAGTTGTGAAGTAGTAAAGTGGTGTAAAGTTACCAGGAGTACCAGTACAAACGTTTGCTACCTGCATTTCATATTTAGTTAATTCTAGAAGACCAGTAATTGTATATGTATTTGTATTTACGTTTACTGTAGTCCAGCTAGGAATACCTACTTTTCTATATCTTAAGACATAGTTACCAGTAGCACCTGTTCCAGTATAAGCATCCCAAGTAACTTCTGCCGAAGTTGGATTTAGCTGTGTAATAGTTAATCCTGGAGGAGGAACCTCGCAAACTCTAATCGTAGTAAATACTTGCGGATTAGACCATTGGTTTATTGTAGTCTCACCATTACAAATGTTTGCTACCTGAACTTCATAAGTTACATAAGAGCTTAACCCTGAAATAACAACTGTATTTGCTGGCGGAGCCGGAGCAGTAACAGAAATCCAAGTTGTAGTACCTACCACTCTGTATCTAACAACGTAAGTCGCACTAGGAACAATTGGGTTCCATGTTACCGTTGCTGAAGTAGAAGTAACATTTGAAACAACTACGTTTGGTGGTGTCGGATCACATCTCGTGGTAAATGTCGCAATAGCTGTTGGTGTTCCTGGTGTACCATTACAAACCGCAGAAACTTGTACTTGGTATGTAGTAGCAGGAGTTAAACCAGTTAAAGCCAATGGTGGGTTACCATTAAGTGAAGAGGCATTTACACTAATCCAAGTAGTAGAACCTAAAGGTCTGTACTGTACAATGTAATTAAGATTATTTGCAGACGCTACCCAATTTACATTAGCAGATGTATGCGTAATAGTATTGAATGTAGGAGTAGATGGTGCAACATTACTACATGGTCTTAATTTCACATAATAGTCTTCTACTTCACCATTTGCAGGATCGCTACACATTACTGGCGCCCCACCTCTTCTTAACACTACTCTCATAGTAGTATTATAAGTCCCTGTATACACTCCGGTTGAAGGAACAGTAAATGTTGCTGTAACAGGAGTTGCAGTACTTGACGCAGAAATCAAAATTCTTTCGGCATCAGTAAAGAAACCATCTCTATCATAATCAATCCACGCTGTTACTCCGTCACTATAAGTTGTACCCGTTGCCCAACCTTTTGCAACAGAAATTTGATTACCAGAAGAACCGATCTCAAGATTAATTACTGGAGTTGGGTATAGTGTATATCCGTTTTGAGTTGTTGTATTACTCATTACTGCTTGTCCCGTAGGAGTAACAGTTACATTTGCAATATGATCATTAGTACCTGTGCCTACCATAGGACAATAGGTTAATGGCGGAGTTGTAAAGTTAACAGATGCTCCCCAAGCTCCCCAAGTTCCGTTACACATTGCTTGAATTTGAACTTGATATGCAGTTTGCTCTGTAAGACCTGTAATAGTATACCAGCTTTGTCCGATAGGTAATTCGATATAACCAAGAGGTGCAGGAAGCCAAGCTCCTGTAGTTCCTTGTCTCCATCTTACTCTATAAGTAGCATTAGCTGTTGGCAACCAAGAAATATAAGCTGTTGTAGCGGTTAAATTAGTTGCTGTTGGTACCGGTGCCGTTGTACTACAAGGAAGAAGATCAATTAATTTAACTGAATAATCCTCTACTTCACCATAACTAAATGTACCACATGCTGATGGTGTACTAAATTCCTGAATGATTACTCTCATTCTTAGGTTTAAGTTACCTGCATATGCACCTTGAGCTACCGTAGGAACGGCAAAAGGCGCTGAAGTATTTATTGGTGTAGTATTTGAAGCCTGATTTAATACTCTTTCACTATCTTCAAATGTTCCATTTCTGTTCCAGTCAATCCAAACTACTGTTGCATTTCCATAAACAGTTCCTGGCCAATCTCTTTTTACTGATACTATGTTATTAGGAAGTCCTCTAATAAAAGTAACTAATCTTGTAGGATCATTTGTATAATCACTATAATATGGAGCTGCTGTACCAATAACTGAATTACTCACCATTTGAGGCATTCCGTTAGGAGTTACAGTAACGTTTGATATAAACTCATCTGCATAATTAGCAGAAGCCGTACAGTAAGATATTGCAGGGGTCGTAAATGGGTATGAAGGAGAATAAGCACCTTGAGTTCCGTTACAAACTGTTAAAACCTGAACCTCATAAGCAGTAAGCTCTGTAAGACCTGTCATTACATAGTTACTTGTAAGAGGAGTTGTTAAGTTTACCACTTGCCAAGTTCCACTTGGGGTTGTTCTATATCTTACAATATAAGTAGCTCCAGAAGCAGGCAACCAAGAGACGGTAGCCGAAGTTGGAGTTAATTGTCCTACAGAAATATTTGCAGGAGGATTTGTTGTACAAGGCTGCAACACTTCTGCCACAAGTTGTACTCTAGGAATGGTTGAATATCTTGCATTTGCTGTTGGAGGCGATGCAGGATCTGGATTAGTACCATCCGCATAATACAAAATACCTCTATTAGCACCTGCAGTGTAGTTGCCCCAGTTTTGAGTACAAGAATATCCTGTAACATTTTCATCTACGGCTATCACAATATTAGATGTACCATCCCAAACAAAAGGGTTATTCAAGGTAAGTTCTACCCAAGTACCTCCAGTCATTGTAGGTAATGTTCCAGAATAAACCTGTTGAATATTAGCTAAAGGAATCCAGCTCGTAGTTGTTGGGAAGTCAGCCACTGTTGTATTCCCCATGTATACTACCCATTGGTTGTACAGGGCTTGGTTACTCGCAGTAGACTGTACGTAGAATTTAATTTTTGTAATTAAATTATTTGTACCAATTGCGCCAGCAACTTCTGATGCTGTATAAATTTGTTGTGAATAACTATATCCAAAACAAGAATAAATTGGTAGGTTACCGAACGAGCCTGTACCACCTCCAATTTGTCCAGGAGTAAATGAAGGACCAGCCACCCATGTACTTTTATCGTTTGCAGAACATACTGATCTTACCCACCAATAATAAGTAGTACCCGTTACCAATGGTGATAATGGTATTGATGTTGACGTTGTAGGAGTTCCTGTAGCAGTTGCCAAAGGAGCCGTGTTAGTGGTATTGTATACATACTCATACCCTACCCCCGGTGCAGGTGTAGGTGCAGACCAGCTAATATTACCAGTCGTTGGTGATGTTGCCGAACCTACTAAATTTGAAGGCGCAAAACAAGTTGGAGGCGTCCAAGTATATGTTAAGCCATCACTAGGCATACCTGGAGTTGCGTTTACTGTGTTAAAAGCCTGTGATGCCGTATTTACAGCACCATTTACAGAAGCAGTATATGCTACAGTAGTACCATTACTTCTGTTATTATAATCTGCGTTTGTAGTGCCTCTTAAACCAACTTGAGCTGTACTGGCATAACTTGTTGACCCAACTAAATAAGAACCAGCTTTATAAACTACAGCAATTGTACTCGTTGTCTCTCTTAACCTTATCTGAAACGAAAAAGTATAAGCAGAAGTAGTAACAGTAGTATAAGTCGGTCTGAAATCTTTCCATTGGATAACGATTTCTCTATTTGGAGCAGTACCTTCAACTCCCCAACTCACAGTACCAGTAACACTGGAAATATTGAATACTGTGTTAAGGTCTCTACCAAATGCAGAAACTGCCCCCGTGTAAGTTTCGGTACTCGAAATAGGGCTATACGTTCCCGCACCAGGAATGGTCGTTCCAAATGTAATAAACCCATTGGTTGAGACATTTAATGAAGTATAATTTACTCCATTAAAAGCAAAAGCAAAGGGAAGAGTTACGGGATAAACTGCATTATCAAGAGAGTTTGATGCAGTTGCTGTCGCTAATACTGTGGGCGACGCCAATGCAGTATAGGCTCCTGTAGACTGTGCAAAAGTATAGGAGCTCACCTGCGCATTCGTCAAAAACGCCAGTATTAATGAAAAAAGTAGTAAAATCTTCTTCATATTTTTTTTAAATATTAAAATCCATAAGGACACAAAAATTATACATAATTTGAATTAATAGATTTGTTTGAAATGTTTAAAAACAGTGTCGTTATTAAACCGAATTAGAATCTGGGATGAGTAAAATGTAAAGAATTCCTTCATAGGCTGTTTAATTTTAATTAAATACAAATCTAATCATTTTTAATTATTTACATCAAAAACGCGAGTCTTTTTTTACGAAAATTTCATTAAAAAATAAAAACTTCATTCATAATCTAAAAATATTTTAATGTAAACTATGAATAAATAAGCATTCTAAAGATTTAGGTAAAATAAATTAAAAATAAAAAAACCTCAGAAAATTCTGAGGTTTTTAATACATATTGATAATATGATTACTTTTTGATAAACTTAACCGTTTCTGTAATCTCTTTATCTTTTATCGTGATAAGATAAGTGCCTTTAACCAATTCAGCAACTCTCACTTGATTATTACTAATCAATCCAGATTTCACTAATTGACCAACTGCATTATGAATTTCAAATTTAGCGTTATCTGATACTTTAGTAATATTCAATACTTCAGTTGCAGGGTTTGGATATACTTGAACTAAATTTTTAACAGCCGAAGTTTCATTAGTACTTAATACCGGAATAAGAACACTATAGTCTTCCGCCTCACCATATGCAATAGTACCACAGCCTGCATAAGTAGAGCCAAGGGAAAGCCCTGCATTTCCTGCACCAGCATAATACAATATCACTCTCATTCTTAATGGTGTATTAGTAACTGCGGTTGCTGGAACTGTAAAGTTTCCAGTGATTGGACCAAATGGAATAGCTACAGGATAATTAAATATTCTTTCTGTACTTTCAAATGTTCCATTATTATTATAGTCAATAAATACTGCAGATGTATCCCAATCAGCATTAGCAATTGTTATAGATATCGTATAAGTATTGCCTGCAGCTAAATTTGCTTGCAAAGCAGTATTAGTACTATAATTAGTATAATTAGAAGGACCCGAAGTATTTGTCATTAATGTTGTTGCATTATAAGACAAAGTTACATTAGAAATATACTCAGCTTGAGGAGAATTTGTTGCTGTAACTGTACAATACGTAAGAGTTACTGTCGTAAAGATCGTACTTGCCGAGAATGGTCCTTGAGTACCACAAACTGCCGCAACTTGCACCTCGTAATTAGTCGCAGAATTTAATGCTGAAAGACCTACAGTACTAGTTGCAGAAGTTGTTTGCAACCATGTTGTTGAACCAACTGGTCTATACTGAATAACATAAGAAGTAGCCCCCGAAACAGCCGGCCAGTTTACCGTAGCAGAAGATGCCGTTATAGTTGTAACCGTAACACCTGTAATAGCAGTACCACATGTTGCCTGGGCAGCTACAGTCATTTGCTTCAACGCATAGAACACATTTCCGATAGACGAAACTCTTAATACAACTGTTTGCCCATTCAATGTTGTAGGGAATGCGGCAACAGATTCTGTACCATCGTTGGCTGTTGATGCTAAAAGCGTCGTCCAAGTAACACCACTGTCTGTAGAGTAATCAATTTTTACATTTGGAGAGTTATAAGCTCCAGTATTGGTATTTACAACATCCCAAGTAATGGTGTTTGTTGTATTACTATATAAATAAGCACCTGTTGTCAATTTAAATGGCCCATCTGCTCCAACCGTAATTGTTTGGGTTGCCGTTTGCGTTTGCTGCTGTGAAACATTGGCATTGTTATCACGAGCTGTAATGGCAAAGTTCATTGTTCTTGCAACCATTGGAGCTGACTCCCAAGTATTAAGAGAGTTATCTAAAACACCCGCCAATACAGAAGAGAATTTAGGAAAATATCTTGTAGGACTGGTTGTAGGGGTAAACGATCTAAAAGCAGCACCATACGTAGTTGTCCCTAGATTTGTTTTATTAATCGTTTGTGCCGTTGTTGTTCCGCTATCCACCTGCTCCCAAGTGTAAGTCATAGGATCATTTTGAGGATCTGTAACAGAAGCAGTTAAAACAAAAGCAGTTCCTTTAGGAATTGTATACGAGGGTAAACTTGAAATTACTGGTGGATCATTTGCTACACTAGTTTCAACATCACAAGTTTTAGTAATTAAATTAGCTTGAACCTGTCCAATACTTGCTTTGTGAAAATATGCATCCGAATGAGCCTGAACATCCGTATTAGCTCCTGTGATTCCCGCATACCCCATAATGGTTGAACCAGATCCGGGCTCCATATTCACATTTGTACCTTCAATACCATGAGAAAAAGTATGGTTTGCTCCCAATTGATGACCAATTTCGTGAGCTACATAATCGATATCAAAATTATCCCCTTGAGGAATACCATCGGCCGGAGATGTATAACCAGATCCTTTTCCTTTTGGAACAGCAGTTGTAGGTGCAATACAAACACAACCAATACAACCTGCATTACCACCGCCACCTGAAGCACCAAAAAGATGTCCAATGTCGTAGTTTGCGCTTCCCACATTTGCAGTAAGTGCATTCTGAAGCTCTAAATTCCAAGCCCCAGCTGCTCCAGTTGCCGCATCTGAATAAGGATCGGTTGCTGCGTTAGTATAAATTACATTATTATAACTTTGTAAGTTAAGGTGAAGAGCGAAGTCTTTTTCAAATACTCCATTTACTCTTGTTAACGTAGCATTGATAGCTGCTAAAGCTCCTGCAACCGTACCACCATGAAAGGTAGTGTACTCCCCTGTAACCGACATTACCAATTTCATGGTTCTGTATTTCTTATCTGAGTTTTTACTCATATCTGAAAACTGGTTATTGAAAGAGTTTCCTCCTTTTGTCATTTCCTGAATCTGTTGAAGAGCACTTGCACCTTCTTCAGTAGAACAAACGAAAGGTTTAGAACCTGTGTTTTTTGTTTTTGGATGTACCGTATATACCGTTTTATCTGCACCATACGCGTCGATAAACTGGTATTCTCCTCCCCCTATAATCATAGATTGGAAGTCATTAGGAGCTAAAGAAAATCTTAAGAATTTAGTAGGATCATCTACCCCAACCCCAACATAAGAACCCAAATCGTATTGATCTGCAAGTTCTTTTACAACCACAGGAAAGCTGTAAACAGCAAATCTCTCCATTTTACCTCGTAAAGTGGGCAATAAAATTTCAACAGGCTTTGCATTGGAACCGGTTTCCTGAGCATTTTTTAATTGTTGCTTAAGAGTACCAATATCAAGCTTATATTGCTGTTGAAGAGGATCGCTAACCACGCCTCTCTTTTGGGCAATAGGCGTCCATTGCGCGAAAGCAACCCCTCCTAACGCTCCTATAAATAAAGCAGTAATAAGTTTTCTCATAAAAATGAATTATTTTTGAATTTTTTGTAAACTTTTTGCCAAATTTAAACAATATAAAACAAAAACGCTCTTAAATAATGTAGAATTTAACAGAAAATAACATATATTAAAATATTGCAATAAAAAAAGCTTGCGAAGTGCGCAAGCTTTTTTTACTGTAAGTATAATATTTAATACTATTTTTTAATAAATTTCATAGTATTAACTACTCCTTTATCTTTAATAGTAATGATATATGTTCCTTTAACTAATTCAGAAACTCTTACTTGATTATTATTAATATCTCCTGCTTTTACCAGTTGTCCAACCGCATTATGTATTTCAAATGTAGCTTTATCAGAAACTTTTGTAATGTTTAAAACATCAGTCGCAGGATTTGGATAAATACTGAAAGTGTTTTTAGTAACCTCAGAAGTACCTAAAGTTTGCACCTTCATCAATTTTGTTTGAGTTGTTGAATAATGAGATCCTGTTAATAAAGTAGATCCTGCAGTAGATTGAATATTGTAATAACCACCATAAGGATAAATTCCGTCTCCGTAAGAATCATTTATTGTAAATGTATAACACTCTCCTGAGTTAAGAGTCCAGTTTTGTGTAATCAAAGCAGGAAGTGCTGCAGTATCTACGTAAGGACCACCGCTGTACACTACTGTTCCGCCGCTATTAGTAAGTTGCCAAGTAGTTTCACTTCCATACTGATCTAATTGTAGATTAAATACAACATTTTGATTAACTCTTGCCGCAGCACCAGCATAGTTTACAAAAATATTACTATTTGACGATCTTTGGTCTGTAACACCATTTACTGTAGAAACACTAATGTTCATATAACCTCCCAAAGCGGCGGCCGGCATTGGTAAAGATATTATAGCATACTTATCTTGTGCTAAACTACCATTCCAATTATAAGTTTGCGTCAAATTATTAACCGAATAAGTAATAACTGCTGAAGTCATTACAGCAGTCCCTCTATTATACAAAGAAATTTTAACGGGAAGAGCTGAACTAGTACAGGTAGGAGCAGTACATTCTCTTTCAAGCTTCACTTCTGCATCATTAGGGAAAAGCGGTATCGCAATGTCTTTTGTAGATGTTTTAAGAGTAACTCTTCGAGGAGAATTATTCATTACAGCTGTAATACGCTCTTTTTGATTGATTGTAAAAATATTCATACAAGCATCATTTGTATAATCCATATAATTCTCAATCATGTCATTACCGGGAGAGGCAGGACAAGAATCTACAGTTACACAACTGGAATTTGCCGCAGCAGCAGCAGGAGTATCTAAACAGTAATCTTTATTACTATCTGTGGCATTTACAACACATGATGATGTATCTCCCCAAATATGTCTCAACCCTAAAAAGTGTCCAACTTCGTGTGTCATTGTTCTTCCCTTATCATATGTTGTGGCTAGAAAAAAATTTCCATTTAAATTGTAATCTGAACTACCAAAATATGTATAACCAGCTACTACACCATCTGTATAAGCTTCCCCTCCATTTGCATTAAGGCCACCTAAATTTGATCCAGAAGGAAATTGAGCATATCCTAGTAAACCAGCATTGCTAAATTGCAAGCTCCACATATTCAGATATTGCGTAGGATCCCAAATGGTCTCAGGTTTTACAAAAGCATTAATATTTGCATTTGACCAACTTGCCTGACAAAGATTTACTCTATTGATACCGTTTGTTGGGTTTCCATTAGGATCTACTTTTGCAAGTGCAAACTGAATTTGTGTATCTGCTCCTACTGGATTGGTATTGTAACCAGGCGTTCCCACAAGACGTCTGAAATCATTGTTCATTACAGTAATTTGAGATTGAACTTGTTCATCAACGATATTGGGAGCTGTACCATATGCTTGTCCAGCATGAATAACATGCACTACAACTGGTATTGTAACAATATTTCCTGTTTGAGACTTATTGGCTTTTTCTTTTTCAACTAAGGGAGCCAACCATGCTTCAAACTCTTCTGTCGTCATTCTCCCAGGAAAATGCTTCTTCAAGAAGGCTTCATATTCAGTAGAAGAACATCTCTCAAGCCCACCCCAATTTAACAATTCATTTGCTGATGGGTGAGAAAAAACTGCATTTTTATCTCCTTTAACCGCTTGTGCGTTTACAAGAGCAGCATTAAAGACAATAGATAAAACTGACGCTTTTAAAAAAGTAGATTTTTGAAACATATTTATTATTTTCTTACAAATATAACAATAAATGTAGAAAATAAAACAAAACGCTTATACAACTAATTAAAAACCAACAGAAACGAAAATATAATATTAAAAGGATGTGCTAAAACTTATACGCTAAATTCCAAGAAAAGCCCATATTAAATTTGTTGGAGCTTTTGCCAAAACCAGGTACAATCATTGGTACCACATCATCTTGTTTTGAAGTTGCAACCAAATAATGTGGTTGTACATTTACATCAATAAAAAAATTAGATTCAAAAAGCTGAACTCTGCCTCCCAATGTTGCTTCTAACCAAAAAGAAGATTGTGAAGATGCAGGTAGTGAAACCGAAGCAGTACTTCCGCCATAACCTCTTACCGGAATTGCATCATATTGTTGATTATAAAATGATCCTGCAACTTTTCCACCCGCGTAAAAACCATTGAATTCGTTTTCCGGGTCTTTTGCCAACATATAAAAAGCTCCAAGTTTCACAAAAGGTCCATTTACTTTGGCATCGTAACCATTCTTTTGGTACACATTTTTTTCAAAACCAGCTTCTACAAGACCATGGGTATTGTTTTTAATTTTTGAAGAAACAAACCCCTGAAAAAGCTGCCTGTCTGAGAAAAAAGAGACTGTAGTATTCAAAACATCAACACCTACCATAAAATTGGGTTTGTACTTCCAAACTTCTTTCGGGTTCTCTTCTTTTTTTTCCTGAGCAAAAATCTGCAAAGCAAGCAAACTAAAAAATAAGGAAAAGATTAGTTTTGTCTTCATTTTCAATAGTGTTTAATCCGTTTACCACCGCAGTTACCACGTTTGGTGTGATTAATTGTGAATTTACGTTTTGATAAGTTTTCTTAAAACCGCATCCTGGAGATACATAAGTAGAGGTTGTCGTATAATTTACTCTTACTTTAGACTCAGTTTCATTTTTTCTCGTCTTAAAATAGAGATCAGTATAAGGAGAATCATCCACACGAAGCGGAATAAAAAGCGAATCTACGCTCGCCGTTTTTCCAAAGTCTGAGATACTTCCACCATAATCTACTCTTAAATATAAAGAATCTACTCTTTTCAACTGTCCGCTAGAATTCCTGAATCTCACCTTCATTCTAGGAGAACCTTCACCACTTTCGCAGATATCATCATCGCCTCCACAACTTACCAAATTTGCTAAGCCAAGCAATAACACTGCATATTTCAAAAATGTTTTCATTTTATTTTGGGTCTAAAGCTTTTTCAATTCTATAAACGAGATCTTCGTAATGATATTTTACCACAGAATCTGAAGCCGATTTACCAGCAAGCTCTTTTTTAATTGAATTTAAATTTCCTCTTACAATCGCAGCAACATCAGACTTGTCGTTCGAACGAGATGCAGCCAATCGAATTTGGTGTTCTACATAATTACGTTGCAGATTTCTTCCGTACACATCCGGATTATCTTTTCTGATGATTGAATTGTTTAAATCTGAAAACAACTCCACCAAAGTGTAAGTTTTGGGATCAATGGTCTCCATTTGATTCATTTTCTGCAACACCATCGGACTTAATATTCTGCTTAAAACCCCAGTTTGCACATCATCAATGGTAGATACAGGTGTTTTTCCTGTTTTTTCGAAAACCTCCTTCTTGATTAACCAACTCGGCGTCGTGAAAATATTATCTTCTAAAAACTTCATCGCTTCTTTTTGGCTTTCTTTTGAAACTGGTTCGTAAACAACGCCACTTTGCTCAATGGTTTTTGGAGTTTCCATTTCACCACCAATATATTTAGAAACGTGACCTGCATATCTTCTGAACTGCGTTACCACCTGATCGTACATCATCCCGAGATTATCAAAATCTTCGTTTGGTTTTGCTGTCCATTTTTCGAGATTATCAACAATTCTTTTTAGGTTTTTAATTCCGTAAGTACTTGCAACCATCGCATTGTCTCCTACTTGCTCACTTTGAGATCTTGGATCAAAAGAATTACTTTCAGTACCGAACCAAAGTCTTTCATTTTTAAGGTTTTTGATGACCCAATTATTCAAAAACTCTTTTTCTGTTTCGGGAGTTTTATAATCGTAAAATCTTCTGTAACCCCATTCAATTGCCCAATCGTCGTAGTCACCAATTCTTGGCATAATTCCGGCATCGCCAATGTGATCTTCTGGTTGTGCAACGTAATTAAAACGCGCATAATCCATAATCGAAGGTGTATGACCGTTTTTTTCTACCCATTTTTTATCTCTCAACTTTTCAACCGGAACGGTAGAACTTGATCCATAATTGTGTCTTAAACCCAAAGTATGCCCAACTTCATGAGAAGAAACAAAACGAATTAATTGTCCCATCAATTCATCATCAAACTCAATTTTTCTTGCTCTTTCGTCATTAGGTGAAGCTTGCACAAAATACCAGTTTCTTAAAAGCTGCATCACATTATGATACCAGTTAATATGACTTTCTAAAATTTCCCCAGTTCTAGGATCGGAAATAGACGGTCCTGAAGCATTCGGAACATCTGAAGGTTTGTAAACAATAGCAGAAAATCTCGCATCTTCTAAGCTCCAATCTGGATTTGTTTTCAAATCTGGAACTTTTGCAACGATAGCATTTTTAAAACCTGCTTTTTCAAAAGCTTTCTGCCAATCATTAACTCCTTGAATTAAGTAAGGAACCCATTTTTTAGGCGTTGCAGGATCAATGTAAAATACAATAGGTTTTGCCGGTTCTACCAATTCTCCTTTTTTATATTTTTCTAAATCTTGCGGTTTTGGCTCTAGTCTCCATCTTTTTACTAAAGAAACTTTCTTTACGCCTTGAGGATCCAAATCGAAATCTGTATAACCAACAGCAAAATAGCCAACTCTAGGATCAAAATATCTCGCCTGCATTTTGTTTTCAGGAAGTAGAACAAAGGATGAATTGATTTCAACGGTATAATTTCCGCTAATTTTAGGGGCGTCTTTTGCCAATTCTGGCGGAAGTTTCCCTAAAGTTCTTGCAAATGTTTTCGTGGTGTTGATTTCTATATTTGTAGGATACGATTTTACAAAATTCACGAAAGACATATCTTTCTGAAAAGCTCCAACTCTAAAAGATTCTTTCGCCCAAACCGAGAAAGAAGTAAGTTCTGTATCTGCATTCAGAATGTCGGAAACTTCGATTACTGATGTTTTTTTATTAACTCCGTACGTTTTAACGTCGAAAGATTTAATAATAGACTGCACATTATTTCTCGTTACAGAATTGTACATATCAGAAGTAGAATCTTTGGCATAATCTACAAAAGAAATCGAGCGCAAAAGAATTTTATCTTTTGGGCCTTTTTCAAATGCGACCACTTGTTGCCCAATTTGATCACCTGCATAACCAGACATTCCGGAACGCATTCCTGCAGCAGCTTTCGTTAATCTTGTAACCAAAAGAAATTCTTTTTTCAGAACAGAATCCGGAATTTCAAAATAGTATTTGTCATCAATTTTATGAACTGTAAAAACGCCTTCGTCTGAAACAGCTTTATCGGTAATAATCTCTTTATAAGGTTTAATCGGAGATTTCTTTTTATCATCTTCTTTTTTTGCTGCAACAGGTTCTTTTTTTGCAGCAGCAGAATCTTTTTCCTGTGCATGAATAGTCTGAGTAGACAACATCATCACAACAGAAGCTAAAGCCAGACTAAGGTTTTTCACGTTTTTCATTCAGTTCTTTTTGATTTTTATAAAATTAAAAGCTTGTTCAAAATTATACAGATATTTTTTTATCCATAATTATTTAAAACAAGCTCTCAAATGTAGCAATTATTTCTTGATAAGAAGAGCAATATTCTCTACGTGGTGGGTTTGCGGGAACATATCTACCGGTAAGATTTTCACCACATCATAATGTTCTTTCATTAAAGCTAAATCTCTCGCTTGCGTTGCTGAATTACAGCTTACATACACCACTTTTTGAGGAGCTAATTTTAAAATCTGCTCTACTACTTTTTGATGCATTCCATCTCTTGGAGGGTCTGTAATTAAAACGTCAGCTTTTGGATGATTTGCCAAGAATTCCTCTGTAAAAACATCTTTCATATCGCCACAATAGAACGTTGTATTCGTAAGTCCGTTCAGTTCTGCGTGCGCGATAGCTGCGTCAATAGCTTCTTGAACCGATTCAATACCAATTACCTGTTTAGCATTTCTTGCTACATATTGAGCAATTGTACCTGTTCCTGTATATAAATCGTAAACCACTTCATCACCTTTCAAATCGGCAAATTCAAGGGTTTTTCTGTATAATTCTAAAGCTTGCTTATAATTAGTCTGGAAGAAAGATTTCGGTCCGATTTTAAACTGAAGACCATCCATTTCCTCCATTAAATATCCTTCACCAAAATACGTTTGAATATCTAGGTCGTAAATAGAATCATTTGGCTTTGGATTAATCGCATACACCAAAGTTTTAATTTGCGGGAAATTCTCTAATAAATAAGCGAATAATTTTTCTCTGTTTTCCTTCTCTTCACGATATAACTGGAACAAAACCATCCATTCTCCTTTAGAGTTTTGTCTCATCATTAAAGTTCTTAAAAAACCATCATGATTTCTTACATCAAAAAAGTCTAAACCATTTTCTACCGCATATTTTTTTACCGCTAATCTGATTGAATTTGAAGGTTCTTCCTGAAGATAACATTCCTTTAAATCAAGGATTTTACTCCACATTCCCGGAATATGGAAACCTAAAGCATCTCTATTGCCAAAGTTTTCCTCAGAACTGATTTCGTATTGAGTAAGCCATCTAGAATTTGAGAAAGAGAATTCCATTTTATTTCTGTAGAAATATTGCTCTTCAGAACCTAAAATAGGAACGGTTTCGAAGTTTTCGATTCCGCCGATTCTTTTAATATTATTGTAAACTTCTTCCTGTTTGAATTCTAATTGCTTTTCATAGCTCATATTTTGCCATTTGCAACCTCCACAAACTCCGAAGTGTATGCATTTAGCTTCCACTCTGAAAGGAGATCTTTCTACCACTTCTAAAGCTTCACCTTCATAATATTTAGACTTCGCTTTTTTCACACGAACATTTACAACATCTCCCGGAATTGCGCCAGAAACCATCACGGCTTTCCCTTCTTCTGTTCTTCCGATGGCAACACCTTTCGCTCCCGCAGAAACTAGTTTTATATTTTCAAGAACTAAATTCTTTTTATTGTTTTTCCTACCCATTCTATAATTTTCTATTTTTCTAATCGAAACTCGTCACCGTTTCAGTATGCAAAAGTACAAATAAAAAAACCTTATCCGAAGATAAGGTTTTGATGTATTGAGAATAAATTATTTTGCTTGTGCAGGTGGAGGTGGCGGCGGCGCCATTTCCTTCATTTGCTCTGGAGACAACATCTGCGGTTGCATTCCTTGCGGAGCTACAGATGGTGCAGCAAGACCTGTTTGTTTGTCTAGTGCGCTTACCAATTCTTGTTCACCAAGATTCATATAAGCTCTCGTTGCAACTTTACCAGTTTTATCGATCACCATGAAAGATGGAGTTTTGAAACCATAGATACCAAATTTTTTAGCAACATCTGAGTTCAAACCACCTTCACTATAAACATTAGTACCTGTAACACCTTTGAACATTGCATTGCTCGTTTTCACAAACTGATCTTTTGTATCATCAAGATTTACAAAAACAAAGTTCATTTTAGATTTGTAGAAGTTTACCACTTCTTTCAAAACTGGCAATGTGCTTTCTGAAACATAAGGATTCCAAGATGCATAGAACACAACCAAAGTTGGTTTACCACCGTTTTCAGATAATTTGAAAGAGCTTCCGTCTTGTTTTACCAAGTTTGCTTCCGGTGCTTTTTCTCCGATTTTTGGACCTTGCATTGCAAACTGCATTTTCTTTAGATCTTCTTTTATTTCTGAATCTTTAATATCTTTTTCTATAATCTCAGAAACTTTTGTAGCTGTCTTAGGGTTGGTTCCCAAACGTAAATCTGCCTGTGCAATTACAAATGCCAAAAGATAATCTTTAGTTGTTTGCGAAAGATCCTTTTTTGTCTTAAGGAAGTCATTAAATAACTCAGAAGTTACAACATCTGTTTTTCCTTTAGCTTTATTCTCTGCAAACTTTTGGAAATCTGCACTAATTTTTGTTAAAATATATTGTCTAAAGAAAGGGCTAGATTTTACCATCTCCTCTTTATTGTCTAGCAATTTATTTTCATAATCTGTAAACGCTTTAGAAATTTTGAAAGCAGGACCTCCGTTTTGCTTTTTAGACATTTCATATCCAGCCATTAAATTAAGAATAGCGGTATTTACGTCATTTTTCTTCCATTCAATAATCCCTTTACCTGGGTTGAATTTCTTAATATTTTCTTCAACGTTTTTATTTAAATCTACTTCAATTTTTTGAATTCCTTTAATGAAGTTTGGTTCGTCACCACTTGTTAAACCTTGCATATCCAAAGTTTGACCGTAACTCATTAAGAATTTCTGGCAAGCTTGATAAAATTCGTTATCAGCTTTTCCATCACCTGTTAATGTGAACTCATTTGGGAAAGTAGCAGAGTTTCCAGAGATCTGGATATTCTGCCCACCTTTAAGGTAGATTAGGTTAGATTTTCCGGCATAATTCATAAGGTACATCCCGTCTTTAGGAGCTTCGAAATTTCCTGTAAAGTTTCCATCTTTATCTAAACCGATGTTAATAAGAGGCAAAGTAGCCACACCAGAAGCTTCAACAAACTCTATTCTTTCGAGAGGTGAGCTTCCTGCAATTTTCCCTTTAACCTCAACTTTTTTTGAACACGACATTACAAATATTGCAATGACAAACAACAAAAGGTATTTTTTCATTTTGAATTTTCTAATTACGCAAAAATAGTTTTTTAGACAAACTAATTACAATATGATTATATATTTATGAAAGATTTAACTAAAAAAGTCGCCTTCCAAACTGTGGAGACGACTTTTTGTTTTTATGATAATTTCTTATCCTCTGTCAACAAAAGCCGACATGTATTCTCTATTCATTCTTGCAATGTTCTCTAAAGAAATTCCTTTAGGACATTCTACTTCACATGCTCCAGTGTTTGAACAGTTTCCGAATCCTTCTTCGTCCATAGCTTTTACCATGTTTAGAACTCTTCTCTTAGCTTCTACTCTACCTTGAGGTAAAAGCGCGTATTGTGAAACTTTTGCTCCTACAAAAAGCATTGCTGAACCGTTTTTACAAGTTGCTACACAAGCTCCACAACCAATACAAGCTGCAGCATCCATTGCTTTATCTGCATCTTCTTTTGGAACTGGGATTGCGTTTGCATCAAGCGTATTTCCTGAAGTATTTACCGAGATGAAACCACCTGCAGCCATTACTCTATCGAATGCGCTTCTGTCTACCATCAAATCTTTGATTACTGGGAATGCCGCACTTCTCCAAGGTTCAATAACGATTGTTTCACCGTCTTTGAACATTCTCATGTGAAGCTGACATGTTGTAATCCCAGTATCTGGACCATGCGCTCTACCATTGATGTAAAGAGAACACATACCGCAGATTCCTTCACGACAGTCGTGGTCGAAAGCAACAGGTTCTTTTCCTTCGTTGATTAAGTTTTCGTTCAGAATATCCAACATCTCTAAGAATGAAGAGTCTGTAGATACATCTGATATTTTGTAGGTCTCGAATTGACCTTTGGTTTTATTATTTTTCTGTCTCCAAATTTTCAGCGTAAGATGAAGGCCTTTTTTTGCACTCATAATTATTTATTTATAGGTTGGAGATTATTTATAACTTCTTGTTTTAACCTCGATGTTGTCATATATCAGTTCTTCTTTGTGCAACACCTCTTTGTTGATGTCACTTCCCTGATATTCCCAAGCTCCGACATATTTGTAATTAACGTCATCTCTTTCAGCCTCACCATCTGGAGTTGAGTGATCTTCACGGAAATGTCCTCCACAAGATTCATTTCTGTTTAGAGCATCGATAGCCATTAATTGTCCTAATTCTAGGAAGTCTGCCACTCTGAATGCTTTTTCAAGCTCGGTATTCATACCATCGTTGTCTCCAGGAACTTTTACGTTCTTCCAGAATTCGTTTCTTACTTCTTCGATTTCTTTGATTGCCTCTCTTAAACCTTCAGGAGTTCTTCCCATCCCCACTTTATTCCACATAATGTTTCCTAATTGCTTGTGGAAGTAATCTACTGAATGTGTTCCTTTGTTATTTAAGAAGAAATCAATTTTATCTTTAATTCCTTTTTCAGCTTCATCAAATGCTGCTGAGTTTGTAGGAATTGCTCCTGTTCTAATATCTGCAGAAAGGTAATCTGCAATTGTGTAAGGTAGTACGAAGTATCCATCCGCAAGACCTTGCATTAAAGCAGACGCTCCTAATCTGTTTGCTCCGTGATCTGAGAAGTTTGCTTCACCAATTACGAAACATCCAGGGATTGTAGATTGTAAGTTATAATCCACCCAAACACCACCCATTGTATAGTGTACTGCAGGATAAATCTTCATTGGAGTTACATAAGGGTCATCCGCTGTAATTTTTTCATACATCTGGAATAAGTTTCCGTACTTCTCCTCTACCCAAGCTTTACCTAAATCATAGATTTGCTTATCTGAAGGATTGTGAATGTTTTTCTCTAAAGCTGCTTCTTTACCTTTTTTCGTAATTTCTGTAGAGAAATCTAGGTAAACACCTTCTTGAGTATCATTATTTTCGATTCCGAAACCTGCATCACATCTTTCTTTAGCAGCTCTAGAAGCAACGTCTCTAGGTACTAAGTTTCCGAAAGCAGGGTATCTTCTCTCCAAATAGTAATCTCTATCTTCTTCTTTAATATTTTCAGGTCTTAACTTCCCTTCTCTGATGGCAACTGAATCTTCTTTTTTCTTAGGAACCCAGATTCTTCCTGAGTTTCTTAATGATTCAGACATCAAAGTAAGTTTAGACTGCTGTGTTCCGTGTACCGGAATACAAGTTGGGTGAATTTGTACGTAGCATGGGTTTGCAAAGTACGCCCCTTTTTTGTGAATCTTCCAAGCTGCAGAAACGTTTGAACCCATTGCGTTGGTAGAAAGGAAATATACATTTCCGTAACCTCCAGATGCAATAACAACAGCGTGAGCTGAATGTCTTTCGATTTCACCAGTTACTAAGTTTCTAGCGATAATCCCTCTTGCTTTACCATCAACGATTACCAAATCAAGCATCTCGTGACGGTTGTACATTTTGATTCTACCTTTACCGATTTGACGGCTCATTGCAGAATATGCACCTAATAATAATTGCTGACCTGTTTGCCCTTTTGCGTAGAAAGTTCTTTTTACCTGAACCCCACCGAAAGAACGGTTATCAAGCTGGCCTCCGTAATCTCTTCCGAAAGGAACACCTTGAGAAACACACTGGTCGATAATATTTGCAGAAACTTCTGCTAAACGGTAAACGTTTGCTTCTCTTGCTCTATAGTCACCACCTTTAATGGTATCGTAGAACAATCTGTAAGTAGAGTCACCGTCTCCTTGATAATTTTTAGCTGCATTAATCCCCCCTTGAGCTGCAATAGAGTGCGCTCTTCTTGGTGAATCTTGGTAGCAAAATGCTTTTACATTATACCCTTGTTCAGCTAAAGTAGCTGCAGCAGAACCACCTGCTAAACCTGTACCTACAACAATAATATCAATTTTATCTCTGTTGTTTGGTGCAACAAGGTTCATATGGTCTTTATGATGTTTCCACTTGTCTTTTAACGGACCCGCTGGAATCTTAGAATCTAATTTACTCATATTAGTATATTGATATTATTGAGTTACGTAATGAAAAATTGCAATGATGATAAATCCTGCAGGAATAAGGATTGAATACCAGTTCCCAAAAGCTTTGATAACCGGAGTGTACTTTGGATGTCTTGCTCCAACAGACTGGAACGAAGATTGGAAACCGTGAGCCAAGTGCAAACCTAAAAGCACAAAAGCTATTACATAAAGAACCACTCTCCAAATGTCGTGAAACTTGTGGTGTAATTCCGCGAAGTATCTTGTTTCATCCGGTGTATTTCCTTGAATGTACTTGTAATTCATTTCAGGAAAGTAAAAATCATAGAAGTGAAGAGCAAGAAACGCAAGAACTACCGCTCCTGAGATAATCATGTTTCTAGACATCCATGAAGAATTTACCGAACCGTTGTTGCTTGCATACTTTACAGGACGTGCTTTGTTGTTTTTAATTTCTAAAACAAAACCCATCACAAAGTGAAAGATCACTGCAAACATCAAAACTGGTTGCATAAGATACTGTACCAACGGATTGTATCCCATGAAGTGAGAAGCTTGATTGAACGCATCCTCACTAAAAATAGATGTCATGTTGGTAGACATGTGCATCACTAAGAAAATCAGCAGAAACATTGCTGAAAGTGCCATTGCATACTTCCTACCTATTGTAGAACTTGTTAAACTTGCCATACTAGCTTTTTAATTTGAATTTCCACAAAATTAGCAAATGTTAACAATACCTAAAACTGAGAAATCTCACAAAGCAACAGTTTGTAACGTTTCTAAATAAAAGTTAAACCATTAAAAATTTACTAAAACTAAACCAATATTTTATTCTAAAGAATAGGTTCTACCGTTTATCTTTAAAGCTTTTGCTAATGCAGGAATCGTCTTCAGTTTAACCACTTTCACTCGGCGATTAGAAGCATAAGGATTAATAATATATTGCTTAATTTTCGAAATATCTTTTTCATTTTTCATATAAAAAACAACTTCACGACCTTGTTTTACAGAAATTATTGCGTCTTTTTTATAATGATGAACTAAAATTTCGCTTTTCTCTTGTTCAATCATAGAGCTTGAAACCCTTATCAAACCAAACACCAAAACTGCCAAAACAACTTTCGAGCTGTTTTTAAAATTAAATTTCACAATCATCGCTCGTAAAAAATTAACAATTGCTAAAAGAGAAAAAACCTCAAACCAATTCATAGGAATATTTTCAAAGAAAACAATATCGAAATTGGCAAACCAATGAATCATCTTCAACAAAAACTGGATGACAAAATCATAAATTACGTTAATGAAATGAAAATCAATATTCATAGCAAAAAGTAGCGTCATGATAAATGAAAACACAATAATCAATTCAGAAAAAGGAACAATCACCAAATTCGCCAAGACAGAAACCAAAGAAAACTGATGAAAATACAATAAAACCAAAGGTAAAGTTGCAAATTGCGCGGCAATTGAAATAGAAATGGTATTAAAAATCACTTTTTTGAAAAAATTATCCCGTCTTGGAAAGAGCTTTAAAATGGGTTCATTCAACCAAAAAATTCCTAAAACGGCAAGAAAACTCAACTGAAAACCAACATCAAAAACCTGTTGAGTATCAATCATCAAAATAATAAAAGCAGAAAGCGCCAAAGAATGCAACAAATCTGGTTTTCTCTGCAACAAAACGTAAATAAAATACACCGTAATCATGATACAAGAACGCACAACTGAATTTCCCAAACCAATAAAAAAAGCAAAAACCCAAATCAGCAAAAGACTAAGAATAATCGAATATTTTCTAAAACCAGCGGGCGAAAAATAGGTAAGTAAAAAATAAAACATCCCAAAAATAACCGCAATATGAGTTCCCGAAATCGCTAAAAAATGCACCAATCCGGAACGGTTAAAATCCCGAACAGTTTCTGCATCCATTTCTGTGCGGTCTGCGAGAATAATTCCTTTTAAAAACTCACGACTTTGAGCGTTGATTTCAACATGGTCTATTTTATGTAAAATGTCCAACCGCTGTTGTTTGATTTTTTCGTTCCAAGACAAATCTTTTCGTTGTGCAGAAGAAAGAATTTCATTGCAATAGATTTGATAAAAAATCCCTTTTCGATGCAGATATTTCGCATAATCAAACTGGAAATTGTAGTCGGGAGATTTTGGACGCACAACAAAAGCATTCGCTTTGTAATAATGTGTAAAATCCAGCTCAACTTCTTCTTTTGGTAGATTTACAACGGCTGAAAATTGCTTTTCTTCAACCTCTACCAAAGCTTCATACTTTTTATATTTTTCGTTAGAATTTAATTTTTTTGAAATTTTAAAGACTACTTTTTCATTGGTGTCAAAATTAAAATCTGACTGCTGTAAAGAGTTAAAATAATGAAAAACAATCCCTAAAAAGCAAAAGAAAACCACAAGAAGAACATCTCGAATTTTAAAAATGATTCTATTTTTAACAAAAAATAATCCGAAAATCAGTGTAGAAAACAAAGAGAAAATTGTAATCAAATTTCGTTCAAAAGAAAACTCATCTTGAAGAAAAATTCCAAGAATAAAAGCAATGACCAGAATCAAGAAAGGTTGTCTGTTCAAAATCATTTGTGTTTGATAGTCTAATATAAAAATTTATTTTCACATTTCCAAGAATTAGCGAAAGACATATATCAATCTGTATTTTTACCAAAAAAAGGCGAAAAATTTTACATTTGTAATAGAAAACATTAAAAATAAACAGAGATGCAAAAACACGATTTACATTCAGAATTCCCTGAATTTGATGCGAAAATTCACGAAATGAAAACTTCTGACAGTCATTTTAAAAATCTTTTTGATGAATACGAAAAGACCAACAAACAAATACATCATTACGAATCTGGAGCGCAAGCTACAACCGACGAGCATCTTACAGACCTCCGTAAACAAAGGTTGCATTTGAAAGACAGCCTTTACGAATTGCTTCAAGATTAAAAAAAGGCAGTTTTCATTTTTTTGAAAACTGCCTTTTTTTTATTTACAACTAAATTTACA
The DNA here is from genome assembly GCF_057180445.1 of Chryseobacterium sp. HNCC26DJ239. Classification (NCBI taxonomy): domain Bacteria; kingdom Pseudomonadati; phylum Bacteroidota; class Flavobacteriia; order Flavobacteriales; family Weeksellaceae; genus Chryseobacterium; species Chryseobacterium sp. HNCC26DJ239. The sequence goes on along the minus strand of NZ_JBXUGJ010000003.1, from coordinate 73,288 downwards.
AGCTTAAAATAACATCTGCTGCTTTATCACTTGCTCCTTTTCCGCCTAATTTTTCTCGTAAAAGATGAAAATCTTGAAGCATTTTTTCTCTTTTTTCACCTTCAAGAATTAAATTTAATTCGGAAACTAGGTTTTTCGTATTTAATTCATTCTGAATCAATTCTTTTACCACTTCTCGATCCATAATCAAATTCACCAGAGAAATGTATTTAATGTTCTTCACCAATCTTTTGGCGATGGCGTAAGAAATTTTGCTTCCGCGATAGCAAACTACTTCTGGAATATTAAGCAAAGCAGTCTCTAAAGTTGCCGTTCCCGAAGTTACCAAAGCCGCCTTTGAACACCTCAACAAATCGTACGTTTTATTGGACACGAAATGCACATTTTCGTCTACATATTTTTCGTAAAAATCTTTATCTAAACTTGGCGCTCCCGCAATTACAAACTGATAATTCTGAAAATGAGGTCTTACAGAAAGCATCATTTCGAGCATTTTTTCAACCTCTTGTTTTCTAGAACCAGGAAGAAGCGCAATGATTTCTTTGTCGTTTAAACCATGTTCTTTTTTGAAATTCTGCAAATTCACTTCCTCTAAATTAGAAATCGCGTCCAACAAAGGATGACCCACAAAATGGGAGTCAACGCCGTGTTTTAGGTAAAAATCTTTTTCAAAAGGAAGAATTACCATCATTTCATCAACATACTTTTTGATGATTTCTACACGACCTTCTTTCCAAGCCCAAAGTTGTGGCGAAATGTAATACACCACTTTTATACCCAATTCTTTAGCAAATTTGGCAATTCGAAGATTAAAACCTGGGTAATCTACCAAAATCAAGACATCGGGTTTATGCTTTTTAATATCTTCTTTACAGAATTTAATATTGTTCAGAATAGTTTTAAGATTTTTTGCAACTTCCAAAAAACCCATGAACGCAAGATCACGGTAATGTTTCACTAAAGTACCGCCTTGTTTCTGCATCAAATCGCCTCCCCAGAAACGAAATTCTGCTTGAGAATCTTTCTGTTGTAAAGCTTTCATTAAATTGCTGCCGTGTAGATCTCCGGAAGCTTCTCCTGCAATGATATAGTATTTCATAAACGATGAATGATAGGCGACGATTGATTTTCTGAATCTCAACCATCAAACCTCAAATTTCCAATTAGAAATGATTAATTTTGCTTCAAAGATAATGATAAAAATGTCAGAAGAATTTGAAATAAAAAATAAAGTTGCAACCAGCGGATTAATCAATTTTGACCTTTCTACACTCGTTCCTACAGGAAAAAGAATTGGAATAGACCTGAAAGATTTTCTTTTTATGGAAATGGTTTTGAAAGAAAAAGACTTCCGTGAAAAAGTTGCAGCACTCAATACAGAAGATTATAAAGATTCATACATTCATATTTACAATTCGGCAGATGCAATCGTTCCTTTGTGGGCGTATTTCTTATTAACGGCAAAACTTACCGATGTTGCCAAAAAAGTTGTTTTCGGGAATGCAGAAAACCTTGAAGCCTTGATTATGCATGATATAATTCAAACCCATGATTTTTCTGAAATGAAAGACAAAAGAGTTTTGGTAAAAGGCTGTTCCGATAAAACTATCCCGGAAAATGCTTACGTAGAATTGGTAGAAAAACTAAGTCCCATCGTAAAATCTTTGATGTTTGGCGAAGCTTGTTCTAATGTTCCGATTTTGAAGAATTAATAATGTATGAAGAACACGATAACAGCTTTTCTTCTTTTTATTGCTTTTACTACAATCTATTATTTGGGAAGTTTTACGAGAATTCCTTTTGCAGATTGCGTTGGTTTTATTCTTACGACAGAAATCGGTGATTTTGCGACTAGTGCAACTGCTACATCGCATTTTTTGTATGTAAATACGGCTATTCTTATCAAAAATATTTTTGGATTAAATGGTATTGAAGCCAACAAGGTTTTAGTTATTTTATCTGGTGCAGCATCGGTTGCATTGGTTTACTTCAGTGTTTTAAGTTTAAGAGCAACTCAACTTATGAGTATTGTTGCGGCAATTGTTTTTGGTTTTTCGTTTAGTTTTTGGCGAAATGCAGAAATCGCTGAAGTATATACGTACAACAGTTTTTGGATCTGTTTGTTTTTTTTATGTTTAATTAGAAGTTTCTATACTGATAAAAAAATCTACATTATTTTAAGTGGTTTATTTTTCGGAATCTCTTTATGGGTGCACATTCAAAACATTTTAATGATTCCGGCTTTTCTGCTGTTTATTTATCATTTTAGACAAGAGAAAAAATATGCCTTCATATCACTGGTTCTTTTTGGCAGCTTATTTTCGTTTCTTTTCATCTTAAACTATTTGCAAGGTTTGCCACTCAATTCGCCTTACTCTTCGGATCAAGGTCATTGGGTTGAAGATTCATTTAAGAAAAGTTTCAGCCAGTATTTTTTCGACTTGATAAAATCCGTTTTATACTTGGTCTACAACTATACCATATTTATCTTTTTCGGAATTATTGGCATCATTGCGCTTTATCAAGAAAATAAAAAAATGTTTTATGTTTTCTTGCTTGGCTCTGTTTTCGTGTACGGATTCTCTACATTTTATGCTGTCTCAGACAATTATGTATTCTTTTTGCCTTTCAATATTATTTTTGCAATTGCTATTGGTTTTGGTTTTTCTAAAAAAGTGGAAATATTTAACAAATTAAAATATGCGTGTTTGCTAATTCCAGCTTTTTACATTGCTGCATTTACGATTGTTGGGCAAACAGAAAAAGGAAAAGAATTTGATGATTTTAAAGCATACAAAGGAGGTTTAAATTATTATCTTTTACCTTGGTTAAACGACAACAAGGGCATCTTAGAATTCGTAATCGACAAAAAAACGGCAACAGAAGCGGTAAATTGGATGACTGCTTCCGCTGAAGATTACATTAAGGTTTTAAAAGAAAAAGGTTATACAGAAAGCGAAATCAGAAAACTTTAAATATATAAAGGCATAAAATATTTTTTCGCTACATTTGAATTCTAACAATTAAAATTTAAACACAAAATGAGCCTTATTGACCTTTTAACAGGAAACACAGGAAATCAAGTAGCTGAAAAAGCTGAAAACAAATTTGGCGTAAGTAAAACTCAAATTCTTGCACTCCTAGCTGTTGCAGCTCCATTGGTAATTTCTTATCTTAGAAATAAATCTAAAGATGCAAACGAAGCAGAAGCACTGAACAACGCTTTAGATAAAGACCACGACGGAAGTATTCTAGACGATCCTTCACAAGCAGACGCGAGACAAGACGAAGGAAACTCTATCCTTTCTCATATTTTCGGTAGCGATAAAGGTGCGGTAGAAAACAATCTTTCTCAAAGCTCAGGAATTTCTATTGATAAAATCGGACCTATTCTTGCCATGCTTGCTCCTGTAATTATGGGATATATAGGTAAGCAAAAACAAGAAAACAATGTTGGAGCAGGTGGTTTAGGAGATCTTTTAGGAGGAATTCTTGGCAATGCACAAGGACAAGCTCAAGCTTCAGACAATCCTTTAGGAAATATTTTAGGAAGCGTTCTAGGAGGCTCACAACCTTCTTCAGGAGGTGGAATTGGTGATCTTTTGGGCGGACTTCTTGGCGGAAACGACGACAAAAAACAAGGAGGCGGTCTCGGAGATATTTTGGGAGGTTTTCTTGGAGGAAAATAAAATAATGATACAACAGAAAATGCCGGAACCAAGTTCCGGTATTTTTTATACAGACAAATTCATTAAAAATACATTCAACTCAATCATTTTATCAACAATATTGAAAAATAATAATTAAATTTGTATTTCGTATTAAGAAAAAATAGTTTTATGAAAAATACAATCTCTACAATTTTCGCTTTCGCACTTATCTTTGTTGCCAGTTTTGCAAACGCACAGCAAATTACCAATGAGCAGCAAAAAAGATTTCAAACAGGAAGTGTGGAAGAATTCAAAAAAGCATTTCCAAAAGCTTCTTACAACAAATGTATCGATGTAAAAGACGAATCTTTTACTCCACTTGCATATGCTTCAAGGTTCAATAAAACTGAAATTTTCAATTATCTTTTACAAAATGGAGCAGATGTAAATCTTGCTTGTAAAGGAACAACCCCGTTAATGGAAGCTGCAAAATTTGACGCTCCTGAATTGGTGAAAATACTTCTTAGCAAAGGCGCAGACAAAAGCGCAAAAGACAGCCATGGTCTTACAGCGAAAGACTACGCAACACAATACAAGAGAACTAAAGTTTTAGAACTTTTAAAATAAAAAAATCAAACCATTGATACTTAAACTTCCTTCGGGAAGTTTTTTTTATGCCTAAAACCTACAAAAACCTTATCTTTGCAATCGAAAAAAATTAGTGTTCAAAACCTTGAACCATAAACAATAAACTTTAATTAAAAATGTTTCGATCGCACACAAACGGAGAATTATCTCTTAAAAATCTTAATGAAGAAGTTACACTTTCAGGATGGGTACAAACCATTCGTGATAAAGGATTTATGATTTGGATAGATCTTAGAGATCGTTACGGAATTACTCAGCTCGTTTTCGACCAAGACCGTTCTACAGCAGAATTGATGGAAAACGCAAAAAAACTAGGTCGTGAATTCGTTATTCAGGTTACTGGAAAAGTTATCGAAAGAGTAAGCAAAAACCCCAATATTCCTACAGGAGAAATTGAAATTTTAGTTGAAAAACTTACGGTTTTAAATGAATCTCAGCTTCCACCATTCACCATCGAAGACGAAACAGACGGTGGTGAAGAATTGAGAATGAAATACCGTTATTTAGACATCAGAAGAAATCCTGTAAAAGATAAATTAATCTTCCGCCACAAAATGGCTCAGAAAGTAAGAAATTACTTATCAGACCAAGGCTTTATAGAAGTTGAAACTCCGGTTTTAATTAAATCTACACCAGAAGGAGCAAGAGATTTCGTGGTTCCAAGCAGAATGAATCCTGGACAATTTTACGCGCTTCCACAATCTCCACAAACATTCAAACAATTGTTGATGGTAGGCGGAATGGACAGATATTTCCAAATCGTAAAATGTTTCAGAGATGAAGATTTAAGAGCCGACAGACAGCCAGAATTCACTCAAATCGATTGTGAAATGGCGTTTGTAGAGCAGGAAGATATTATGAATGTTTTCGAAGGAATGACACAGACTTTGTTGAAAGACATTACTGGGCAAGAATTCGGAGCGTTCCCAAGAATGACTTTTGCCGATGCAATGCAGAAATACGGAAACGACAAACCAGACATTCGTTTCGGAATGGAGTTCGTAGAACTGAACGATGTAGTAAAAGGAAAAGACTTTAAAATATTTGACGACGCTGAATTGGTTGTCGGAATCAACGTTGAAGGTTGTGCAGAATACACTCGTAAGCAGATTGACGAACTTATAGAATGGGTAAAAAGACCCCAAATTGGAGCTACCGGAATGATTTGGGTAAAATTCCAAAACGACGGCGTTGTAACTTCATCCGTTAATAAATTCTATTCTGAAGAAGATTTGAAGAAAATTGCTGAGAAATTCGGCGCAAAAAAAGGCGATTTAATGCTGATTCTTTGCGGAAACGAACACAAAGTAAGAACGCAACTTTCTGCTTTAAGAATGGAGCTTGGAAATCGTTTAGGCTTAAGAAAAGGAAACGAATTTGCACCACTTTGGGTTGTAGACTTCCCATTATTGGAGTTTGATGAAGAATCTGGAAGATACCACGCAATGCACCACCCTTTCACATCTCCAAAAACTGAAGATTTCGCTTTACTGGAAACAGATCCAGGAAAAGCAAGAGCCAATGCTTATGACTTGGTTTTAAACGGAAACGAAATTGGCGGTGGTTCTATCAGAATTTTTGATAAAGACCTTCAATCTAAAATGTTCGACTTGCTTGGTTTCTCTAAAGAAGAGGCAGAAGCTCAGTTCGGATTCTTGATGAACGCCTTCAAATACGGAGCTCCGCCACACGGAGGTTTAGCATTCGGGTTTGATAGATTGGTAGCCATCTTAGACGGAAACGAAGTTATCAGAGATTACATCGCTTTCCCTAAAAACAACTCTGGGCGCGACGTAATGATTGACGCACCTGCTGCAATTGCCAACGAACAACTTGATGAATTGGAACTGAAATTGAATTTAAAAGCATAAATTAGAAGCGGAGATTTTTCTCTGCTTTTTTATTTAAACTAAAATCATGATTGAAGAAATACTTACTTACAACACTCCTTGTTCCGGCGAAATTTACAAACAAATTAATGAATATGAATTTAAAAGATTGTGGAAAAAGAATTTAAGAGATAATAATAAAAATCTCTACTGGAGTATTCTCTCACTTGCTTTAGCTATTATAACTTTTTTGTTTAAAGATTACGGATTTGCAGGATTTTTCTTCGGGTTTTATTTAGCTACATTCGCTTCCTATTTTTCTTACAATTCTAAATACAAACAATACAGAGCACATTATCAAAAAATAATAGAGGAGGAAGTCGTCAATCTAAAAATAAATTCAAACGATGTAATTTGGGAGTTTTCTCCAGACCATTTTAGCTTCAAAAACTACAAGGCTGAATACAAATTCATTTGGAAGGAAATTACATACTGTATTCTTGATGAAAAATATCTTTACATTACAGCTATTTCTTCATTGAACTTTATTTTAGACAAAGTAAATATTGATGATATTCACTTCAGTAAAACTCTTCAATACTTGGAAAGTAAATCACAGTTTAAACAAATTTAACCTTTGAAAATTAATCTACAAAAAACCAAGTCTTTTTTAAATCGTACTGTTCAGAAAATATATTAAGGCAACTTCGCCACCAAACTTTCTGGTAAAAATTTTAAAATCCAATAAATCATTTTCCATTTAAAATTGGGAACGATGGTGAAGGAATTTCCGGCGTTTACTATGAATTTCGCAACATAATCGGGTTGCATGATTAGGTTTTTATTTAATTCTAAACCTTCATTAATTTTGGTATCGATATAGCCAATCACCAAAGCGTTTACTTTGATATTTCTATTAGCTAATTCTTGTCGAAGCCCCGCCAAATAAGTCGTGAAAGCTGCTTTTGTACTTCCGTACACAAAATTACTTTTCCTACCACGAACTCCGGAAAGAGACGACAAACCGATAATTCTTTCTAAATTTTTGTTAGAAATATCCGTCGCAATAATATTGAGGATAGAAACAGCTCCCATGTAATTAACCTGCATCATTTGCTGAGCTCCTTTGAAATCGTGCAACGCCTTGTCATTTTCCACCAAGAAACCTGCTGCATATACTACAATATGAGGTTTTGTTGGAAGTTTATCGTAAAATTTTTGATGCCCCTCAAAATCTACAGAATCGAAAGCCAAAATCGTAACTTCAGAATTGAAATTATTATCCGTAACAAACCGCTCTAAAGATTTGATATTTCTAGACGCAGCCACAACCGAAAATCCTTTTGCAACATATTGTTTAATGCATTGTTTCGCCACATCAGAATTAGCGCCCAAAATGAGAACTGTTTTGTTTGTGTTTTTACTCATACCGCAAAGATAAACCACAAATACCTCAAATTTTATACAAAGACAAAAATGTGCATTCATTTTGTGGTTTTCCGCCAGAATGGCAACAACACTTGATAAAAAAGTTTCGGCGGGGCGGCTTCGCCGCCCCGCCGAAACGGAGTATCATAAAAAACTGAAGAATTATTTCTTTTCAGTTTCTGTTTCTTTTTTCTCAGCTGCTTTTTCTGTAGCTTTTGCTCCAAATCTAGCTTCTGTAAATTCTCTAGAGATGGCTGCTTTTTCAAACTTTAGCTTTCCAGAAAGGGTCTCAATAATAACACCATCATCATGAATTTGAGCAATTCTTCCGTGAAGACCAGAAGTAAGCACTACTCTGCTTCCCACTTTAAGCTCTTCCTGAAAATTCTTTTCCTGCTTTTGTTTTTTCATTTGAGGTCTTAGGATTAAAAAATAAAATCCTACGAACATGGCTCCCATCATGATTAACATCATCGAAGAATTTCCTCCTGCTGCAGGTGCTTGTAAAAATACTGTTAACATAGCTTTGAATTAAGGTTGAATATTTGCTGTAAAAGTTAGCTTAATTGGTGTTTTCTCAACATTGGCAAAAACGTCTGCATATTTGTTTACTGCCCCATCAAAATTTGTAGAATCGAAATGTAGCGTAATTTTTCCTTTTTTCCCTGGTAAAATCGGTTCTTTTGTAAACTCACCTGCTGTACAACCACATCCTGGAGTAACTGCCGAAATTACCAAAGGATTTTTCCCGGTATTGGTTACTTCGTAAACGTGTTCAACTTTGTCCCCTTTTTTAATAGTTCCGAAATCAAAAGTGCTCTCAGAAAGGGCAATTGTTGTTGATGGTTTTGAAGATGCCACTGTAGCCGAAGAATCTGCCTCTACAACCGGTGCTGCTAATGTATCCAAAGCAGGAGCCGCAGTAGAATCTGCTATTAATACTTCAGAACCTGTAGTTTCTTTAGCTTCTTTTTTACATGAAACCAAACCCAATCCTATAACCGACAATGCGATGAGCGATAATGTCTTTTTCATTCTAAATTTTTTATATTCTGTTTTGATCTTTACAATATTTATCAAGAATACCGTTGATGAAAATGTTCGAACGGTCGGTTGCATAAACCTTTGCAATCTCGATATATTCGTTGATAATTACTCTTGAAGGCGTTAGTGGAAATTTATCCAATTCAGCAATAGCCGTAGACAAAATAACTTTATCCATAAGAGAAACTCTTTCTAAATCCCAGTTTTCTAGTCTTTCGCTAAGTTTCTTCTCGTTGCTTTCCCATTCGTTTAAAGTTTCACGAAGAAGTTTTGATGCAAAAAGTTTATCGTCTACATCTTTAATCATTTTGATGAGCGTTTTGCTTTCTTCATCTTCTTTTATGAAACCGATAGTCTTCTGAACCATAGAATTAGCAATATGAAGATCGTCTGACCAAGTAAGTTCTTTGTCTTCGATATAACTGTGGAAATCATCATTCTCAGCAAGATATCTTAGGAAGAGTTTTCCGATAAATTTTTGATCGGCTTCAAAAGAATACCCCTCTTCTTTCATAAAATCTTGGTATCTTTTTCCTGCTGTAATTCTTTGGAAAGTCTTTACTAAAAGATCATCATGCAAATCCCACTTCAACATTTTGTGTTGGCCGGTAAAGAATAATCTCTCAGGATTTTCTTCAAGCTTTTTTAAAATCTGATTATTGATGAATTTTTGATTAGGATTAATGTCTGAATCTGTTTTTAGATATTTATTTTTACTAATCTCAATTTGGTTTTCGGCAAGATCTTTCAGAGCTACCAAAAAATTCAGTTCATAAATATACAGATGATAAATTTTTTCTATCCCAGAGAACATATTTTTCTCTAGCACATCAAACTTGATCGGGTTTTGACAGTATGAATACACCGATTCTACAACTTTCTCACGGATTTGTCTTCTTCCTAACATTCAAAGAGCTTTTTAATGGTGGCAAAGATACAAAATTTAAAATTGATGAAATTCTCAGTCTAAACCTAATTTCGTAATTTTGTAAAACTTTATGAAAGCGCTAAAAACATTAAATCCATATTTCTGGAAACACAAAATACTTCTGTTTTGGGGATTACTTTTTATTATTGCAAGTAATTTTTTCAACATATACAAAGTTCAATTTGTTGGCAAATCTGTAGACGAACTCACAAAAGGCGGTCATTTGGGCTTCAACCAACAAGTGCTTATTTACGTTGCAATTATCGTTGGATGCTCTTTGCTTACTGGTTTCTTCACATTTATGATGAGACAAACCATTATTGTTGCCTCTCGAAGAATTGAATACGAACTTAAAAACAAAATCTACAGACATTACCAAGAACTTTCTCTAAGTGATTATAAACAAACAACCATCGGAGATTTAATGAACCGATTGAGCGAAGATGTTGTTGCCGTAAGAATGTACCTTGGTCCTGGTGTAATGTATGTAATTAATCTTTTGATTCTACTTACAATTACGAGTATTTATATGCTTACAACGGACGTTTCAATGACTTTATGGACATTGCTTCCGCTTCCGATTTTATCGTTTGTAATCTTTAAAGTAAGTTCTATCATCAACAAAAAATCGAAGATTATGCAGAAAAGCCAATCTGCAATCTCCACTTTTGTACAAGATAGTTTCTCAGGAATACGTGTGGTAAAATTCTTTGCTAAAGAAAAGTATATCGAAAAAAATTATGGTGCTAAAGTTTCCGATTACCAAGACAAAGCTTTAGACCTTGCAAAAACTGAAGCATATTTCTTTACCATTGTTTTATTTGTAATTGGTCTTTTAAATGTTGCCATTATCTTAATTGGCGGACAAAAATATATCGCAGGAGAATTAACGGTAGGGAAAATCGCCGACTTTTTCATGTACATCAATATCCTGATTTGGCCATTCTCAATGGTAGGTTGGGTAACTTCTGTAAACCAAAGAGCTGAAGCTTCCATGCAAAGAATTAACGAATTTTTAGATAAAAAATCTGAAATCGTAAACAGCAACTTCGAAAATTACACGATTAAAGGCGACATCGAGTTTAAAAACGTTTCTTACATTTACCCAAATACAGGGATTAAAGCATTAGAAAATTTAAGTTTTAAAGTAGATGCAGGAGAATCTTTAGCCATTATGGGAAAAACAGGAAGCGGAAAATCTACGATTGCCCTCCTTCTTTGTCGTTTAATAGACCCTACAGAAGGCGAAATCTTAATTGACGGCAAAAACCTTAAGGAACATAATTTAGACAACTACAGAAACTTCATTGGCTACATTCCGCAGGAAAGCTACCTTTTCTCTGATACCATCGAAAACAACATCGGTTTTGCCATCGACAATCCTTCACACGAAAGAATTGTGGAATACGCGAGAATTGCAGACGTAGACAAGAATATTGTTGAGTTTAAAGACCAATACCAAACCACCGTTGGTGAACGCGGTGTAATGCTTTCCGGAGGACAAAAACAAAGGATTTGTATTGCCCGAGCTTTAATTAAAAATCCGAACATTATTATTTTCGATGATTCACTTTCTGCTTTAGACACAGAAACAGAGCAGAATATTTTAGAAAACATCGATAGAAAAATCAAAAATTCAACGTCAATTATCATCACACACAGAGAATCGAGTGCAAAAAGGGCAGACAAAATTATCAACCTTTCTGAAATTAACGATTCTTTAATTGCTTAACACTTTCTTTCTCAATTGTTAAATAAATCATAAAAAAAATTTTGTGATTAAAAGAAAACTTTTATATTTGTTCTAAACAAGATTAAAAATTTATCTAACAATGAGTGATTATAAGGAACGCCACGAAAACGAAATTTTCACGAAGGTGTTGAAGGCAGGAAGAAGAACGTATTTCTTTGATGTGCGCGAGACTAAAGCGGGAGATTATTATTTGACGATTACCGAAAGTAAGAAGAACTTCGGAGACAATGGAGAAGCCACTTTTGAAAAACACAAAATCTACCTATACAAAGAAGATTTTAAGAATTTCCAAGACATGTTTAATGAATCTACAGACTTTATCATCAATGAAAAAGGGGAAGATGTAATCTCAGAAAAACATGATAAAGACTTCAAGAGCAGAACTTTTACAATTGAGTCTGACGACGAGGTTTAATTTAAGAAACTTTAAGAAAAATTATACAGCATCTTTTTAAGATGCTTTTTTTGTGGCTAAGAATTAAAAACCGATATAAAATAAAAAAAGTACACTATAAAAGTGTACTTTTCTTGGGTGAATGATGGGTCTCGAACCCACGACCTTCGGAACCACAATCCGACGCTCTAACCAACTGAGCTACAATCACCGTTTTTCTGAGTGCAAATATAGGGAAGTTTTTTTAACTAGCAAACAATTCCATCAAAATTTTTCAATGCAAATAGCTTTTCTTTTGTAAAGCCCTCTGCATGAGGCACTCCAGATAATCTCCCTAAATTCTGTGCGCGATAAGAAAGGCTCTCTAAAAAGTCTTTTGACGTAATTGGAGTTTCTGGCTCCTTAGATGTTGGGTCATAAAACTGAGTTTTGAATGCCAAACATGCGTCAATTTTTTTATTTAACTGTTCAGAGATGTCTACTACGAAATCTGGCTGCACATCTTTCCACTGCATATAGTGAAAAATATGTTTCGGTCTCCAAACTTCTTGCACTTCCCCATCCATTACGGTTTCAAGTTTTCTTAAACCAGACAAAAAGCACGCATCCAGCACTATTTTCGCTGCTTTTGCATGATCTGGATGTCTATCATCAGTTGCGTTCGCTAAGACGATTTCTGGACGGTATTTGCGAACCATTTTTACAATCTCTAATTGGTTTGCTTCAGAATTCTCTAAAAAACCATCACGAAAACCTAAATTTTCTCGAACTGAAATTCCTAAAATTTCTGCAGCATTCTTTGCTTCCTGCTTTCTAGTTTCCTCGGTTCCTCTTGTACCTAGCTCACCTTTCGTAAGATCTACGATAGCACACACTTTACCTTCTTCTACCAATTTCGCCAATGTTCCTCCGCAACCCAATTCTACATCATCCGGATGTGCTCCGAAAGCTAAAACAAATGTTTTCATATTTCCTATATACTTTGATTGATGTAAATTTAATAAAAAAGAGACTGCTAAAAAACAGTCTCCTTAAAATATTTAGATTAAATATTATTTTGATAATCTTTCTTTCAACGCAACAGCTTCAGGCGTAGAGAAAGTTTCGATAGATTTATTTATATATTGCAAACTTTTATCTTTCTCGCCCGTTGTAAGACTTGCAAGGTTATAATATACATTTGCTAAAGTTTCTTTAGCATTTGCTTTTTCATCTGCAGTTTTTCCAGATAAGATAGCCACATATCTTTCATAAGATGCAATTGCGTTTTCAGCATCTCCTGCTTTTTGGAAAGCAAATCCTAAACCATAGAAACCAGATTCCCAAGTCGGAAGCTCACCTGTAAGTTTTTGCCATGCGTATGCTGCACCTTTCCAGTTTTCTACAGCTTGATATTCATTTGCTAACTTAAACAAAGCATCGGTATCGTTTGGCTTCGCTGCAATTTGCTTATTTAAAGCATCAATTGTTGCATTGGTAGGTCCATCTGTAGGAGCAGAAACTTTCGCAATAGATTTTTTTGCTCCACTAGCGATATCAAATTCTTCGTCCCAGTTGAAAGTAGTATCTTTTGCTGCTTTTGCAACTCCTACTTTAGCTTTTGCATCCGCCATCATTGCCTGATCTCCGCTTGCCTTTGCCAAACCAGCCTGAGTTAAACCTAATAAACCTGTATCACTTGGCTGAACTCTTGATTTTTCTGCTTGAGAGATAAATGATTCTATGTTAGATTTAGCACCTGCATAATCTTTCTTCTGATACAATAAATATGCTTTAATTCTATATTTAGCTGGATCTTGAACTTTATCAAAAACTAAATCTAAAGCCGATCCTGCTCCTGCATAATCTTTTGTAAGGAAAGCTAATTTAGCATAATCCAAAACTGTATTAGGATCGTTATCTGCTAAAGAAAGATACTTTTTGTAATTTGCTGAAGCCTGATCCCAGTCTTGATACAAACTAAAATACGTACCTAATAATTTATAGGTAGGCGCAAAACTTGGGTCTGCAGCTTTTGCATTGTCTAAATTTGTTTTTGCTTTATCCATAGCTTTAGCATTCATCCAAAGCGATCCCATTCTAGTAAGCACAACAGCCTTAGATTTAGCAACAGGCAAAGCTTTTTCAAAAGCCGTCATTGCGTTACCATAGTCTGCACCACTTTTTGTTTGCACACCTAAAGCGCTGTAAGCATCACCTAAACTATATAAATACATAGCCGGAACACCAGACTTTTCAGATTTTTCTATAGCTAAGTTTAGCAACTCAACCGCATATCTAGGATCGTTATTTTTCTCATATTTAATTAAAGTCTTTCCAGCTTCAGCTAAAAGATCTGTATCTTTTTCACGAGAATCTTTAACGATTTCTTTTATTTCTGCAATTGCATTTGTTTTATCTCCTTTCCCTAATTTTATAGATGCAAGACCCAATCTGCTATATAAAGCCTTTTTATCTTGCGCAATTCCTTTATTAAAGGCTTCTGCAGCTTTCGCAAAATCTGGCTCAGGCTGAGACAAATATACATTCCCTAGATAGAAAAAGTTTTTATCTGTAGCTTCTTTCGCTACTAGCTGAGTAAATACCTCTTTAGCTTCACCAAATTTATAGCTTTCTACAAGAGTTTCGCCTTGTTGGATGCTTTGTGCATTTGCAATATTTAAAAAAGAAAATACTGCAACACCACCTAATGCTAATTTTTTAGATATTCCAACTCTTACTTCCATTGACATATTTTTGAAATTATAATTATTTTAATTTAAATCTAATAATTTTCATCAATTATTAGACCATTTAGAAATTTATTCTGTGATTTTTACTTCCCTCGGAATAATATAAAACGGCTGCAACCCTTGCTTTTTTGCAATAATCTGCCCAGGTTGCGAACAAGAAAATCTAATAAACCCGTTACCTAATCCGAAATAAGCCTCATTAGTTAAAAAATACAATACTCTTGTAAAAGGATAGGTATTATTCTTAAGCGTTTGGGTAGAAATAGCAACACTTTTTCCTTTTGAATCTATAACAGGTAAAATCTTTACAGATTCACGGAAAATTTTAGATTCCTTATTATGTGGTCTACTTAACACATTATACCCTACAACGCCAATACTATTGGGATATTTATCAATATTCCTTACAATTTCTTCATTTGAGGCTAATGTAGAATATTTTAAATGATTTGGATCTAAATTTAATCTTTTTGCAATAAAACTTGTATTAGCAGAGTTAACACCATCAAAAATTAATGAATTTCTACCATCTTGAAGCCTGCTTTTAACATCCTCAACCGAAATTGCATTCAAAGCTGAACTCTTTGAAACAATAAAAACCAAACCATCCGCGGCAAATCTTGCCGGTTCAATATCTGCTTTAAACCTTTGTTTAAAAGCTTTCTTTTCGTCGTCTGTAAGTTCTCTAGACATCACGATTACACGTGCCTTTCCGTGAAGAAGATCTTGCAAAGCAACATTTTCTTTTTTAGTAACAAGATTGATTTTTGTTTTAGGGTAAAACAACATGTAACGATCTTTCAAGACTCTACTGATATTCTCGAAAGATTCATCTGCCTCAACGGTAATACTACCAGTTTGAGGATTATCTGTATTATCTTTTGAACATGAAACAATAAAAGTAAATGCAAAAAAGAAATAAATTATTACTTTATTCATCTAGTTTAGATTTTTTGATTTGATAAATTGCTCTTCCAATACGAAATATACCATATCCACATAAAACAGCGCCTAACAAATAAGAAGTAACCTGCTCAAGCGGAATTACGATAAAAGCTTTGTATAAAATGGTAAAAATCCCTACAAGAATGTAGCATAAACCCACCAAAATTGATAAATATCTAAACAACATATTACAAAAATACTAAAATAATACGACTATGAAAGTTAAAAAAAGTTAATAAAAAAAGAGCAACAAATAATTGTTGCTCTTTCTATATATTTCTAAATGAGGTTATTCGAATGCCATCTTCAATGGTAATCTAAATCTAGATCTTACGAATTCACCCTGCATTTTACCAGGTGTCCATTTTCCTCTGATACCTTTGATCGTTCTTTCAGCTTCTTTATTGAAAGCAGAGTTAGGACCAGTAGCTCTTACATCAGAAAGAGAACCATCTCTTTCTACAACGAAACTGATACTTGTACTGATAGTTTCCCCAAGACCTTCAAATTCTGATTGGTCGAAATTCTCTCCTACCAATCTTCTAAACTTGTCGATACCTCCTACGAATTCTGCTTGCTGTTCAAGGCCTCCTTCAACGATTTTATTCAAATCTAATTTTGGAGCTTCAACTGCTTTACCAGCACCCGTATCTTTAGGAAGTTCTTGTTTTACGTAAGTTGTTTTCTTCTCACCTTCCTGGTTTACCGTACCAATTGTAGTTTCCTTAACCTCTTCCATTTTCTTAGGTGGTTCCTCGATTTTTGGATTTGGTTTCGGCTCAGGAATCATATCCTTAACAATCTCTACCTTTGGTGGTTCTACCGGTGGAGGTGGAGGTGGAGGTGGCAATTCCTTTTCTTCTGGTGGTGGAGGTAAATCTTTGATTTCATCTAAATTTACTTCTACAATCTTTTCTTCTTTAGCCTTTTCTTGAGTCATTTTTAAATATAAAAACGGACCTACAACTAAAAGAACAAAAATTAAAGTTCCCAAAAGAAATGCCTTTGTAAGTAAAGGTCTGTAAGCCTGTCTCAGGTCATACGCACCATACTCTTTATTTCTGTTTTCAAATACTACCTCATCAAGGCTTCTATTTGCTACAGCAAAATTATCTGTTGACATACTTTTAAAATTTAAAATTAAACTTATTTATTCCCAACTCTTTGGTCATAAATAGCTTTTTCCCAAGGCTTCACTTCACCAATACCATAGTGATCCGTTTTTGTAATCGCCATTTCATCTAAGATATCAACGAAGTTTTCATAGTTAGAATCATCAGTAGGTTTGATGATTACTGTGAAAATTTCTGGTTTCTTAGCTCTAGCTTTCGCTGTAGCAATTACTTTAGCAATATCCTCAGAATCTAAAGTAGACTCATTCAATTTGCTAGGATCTGTTAAGCCATTTTGGTCTAACTGATGATAATATAATTTATCATCCTTTCCTAAAAGGAATGTGATTGCGTTTGAAAGATCGATTTCAGGTCTATCAGTGATAGGCTGATCCACAGGTGGTTTAGCCGGCAACTTCATATCCATAATATTTGGCTTACTGAATGTTGTCGTAAACATAAAGAATGTGATCAAAAGGAAACCCAAATCTACCATTGGAGTCATATCGACTCTGGCGTTATGTTTCTTGGAACGGACCTTGCCGCCCTTGCCGCCTTTCTCTTGTACTTGTACTTCTGCCATTGTTCTCTTTTTTTTCCGATTACTCTGAAGATGTAATCAGTACAAATTTATAAAACTCAATCTCTTTCAATCCGTCAAAAAGCGCTTTAAACTGAGGATACTGTGCTTTAGCATCTCCTTTGATTGCCAATTTAGCATCAGGATTTGCTTGCAAAGAGTATTTTACCCAGTTTGTAAGTTCTTTATTCACAGTATCCATAGGAATAGAAACTCCTTTGATCTGTTGTCTTACATCTTCCGGCTTATCAAGATAAGAAGGAAGTTGCTTCATAGACACTCCAATAGCACTAGCATTTTTAAATGCTTTTTTCTGAGCCTCAGTAAAACCGATTCTATATTCACCTGCCATTAAATCTAGCAATTGTTCTCTTTCTGTAGGAGTAACGGTTGGTGTAAAAAAGAATCTTCCGTCCGGAGTAACACTTATTGTCATCAAGTTGGTATCATCCAACTTTTGTGTAGAAACTGAAGATGGCGTAGTAATCTGCTCTGCATCCGGCTTTTTAAATTGCGTCGTAAGGATGAAGAACGTAAGGAGTAGGAAAGCAACGTCACACATTGCCGTCATATCCGTAACTACCCCGTGTCTTTTTGGTTTGACTCTCGCCATATTAAAAATTTATAAAATTTAACAAAATAGATTATTTCTGCTTTCTGCCGCAGACTAATATTAAAATATTAGTTGAATTCTGCGAAAGATTGTTGAATGCTTAATCCGATTTCGTCTATTTTATAAGTTAATCCATCAATTTTAGATGTAAAATAGTTGTAAAGGATAATTGCAATCGCTGAAGTACCAATACCTAAAGCTGTATTAATCAAGGCTTCAGAGATACCTGTTGATAGAGCAGCAGCATCCGGAGATCCTCCACCTGCACCTAATGCAGCGAACGCTTTAATCATACCAAGTACCGTTCCTAATAGTGCAACTAACGTTGCTACAGTACCTAAAGTAGAAAGGATCATCATATTTTTCTCAAGCATCGGCATTTCTAAAGTAGTAGCTTCTTCTAAAGACTTGCTTAAGGCAACCAATTTCTGCTCTTTGTTTAAAGTAGCGTCTTTCTCAAGAATCTTATAAGTAGTAAGACCTTCTTTTACAACGTTCCCTACAGAACCTTGTTGTCTGTCGCACTCCTCTAAAGCTTCGTTGATTTGGTTTTTGTTCAAATAACCTCTAATTGTTGTTACGAAGTTATCAAGGTTGCTTTTTCCACTAGCTCTGCTTAATACCAAAGCTCTTTCGATAGAGAACACCAAAACAGTGATCATAAATGTAAGCAAGATAGGTACGATAGGACCTCCTTTGTAAACGATACCCATCATTGAACCTTCAGCTGGTTCGATTTTTTTACCATCGATATCACTTAAACCAACAGAAGCAGCTCCTTTGAACTGATCTGGGTGCTGGAAGTTTGAAGGATTACCCAATACAAATAAATAAATTGCAACACCGATTAGGAATAATACAGGAATTACAATAGCAGGGTTAAGTCCGCTCTTCTTTTTAGCAACTACTTGCTCATCACTTTTTGAAACATTCATTTCCATATTTAACTAAATTATATTGTTTAAAAATTTCAGATTGTAAAATAAAGATAAAATAAATTAACACGCAAGAGACATAAAAAAACATTTTATATTTTTAGAATAACAAATAAATATTCTGTTATATTAATACTAAAAATAAAATTTTATTTTATCAACTTTTTACCAAAAATAGAAAAAACATTAAACATTCAAAAAAATTAAAACCGTATTTTTTCAAATATTTCAATGTTAATTTTTTTTTAAATTACAATGTTCACTATCCTTTTGGGCACAACAATAATTTTTTTAGGACTTTTACCGTCCAAAATTTGTATCATTTTGTCATTAAGAAGCACTAAATCTTCCACTTCTTTAGCAGAAAGTTGTGCCGACAATGAAATTTTGAACTTCATCTTGCCATTTACGCTCACAGGATACTCAATTTCATCTTCTTCCAGATACTTTTCATCCAAGATTGGAAATTTTACATATTCTATAGAACCTTCATTCCCCATTAAACTCCAAAGCTCTTCACAAATATGTGGCGCATACGGAGAGATGATAACGGCAAGCGGCTCTAAAATATTGCGTTTGTTACATTTTAATTTCTGCAACTCGTTTACCGCAATCATAAATGAAGACACCGAGGTGTTGAAAGAGAAGTTTTCAATATCGTAAACTACTTTCTTTATTAAGGTATGTAAAACTTTATACTCTGCTTTTGTTGGTTCGTCTTCAGAAATTTCAAAATTTTCTCCGTTGAAATATAAATTCCAGAATTTTTTCAGGAAACCATACACTCCACTTAGACCTTGCGTATTCCAAGGCTTCGATTGTTCTAATGGACCTAAGAACATTTCATACAATCTTAAACCATCTGCTCCGTATTCTTCACAAATATCGTCTGGGTTTACAACATTGTATTTAGACTTAGACATTTTTTCTACTTCACGACCGGTGATGTATTTTCCGTCTTCTAAAATAAATTCTGCATCAGCATAATCTGGTCTCCAAGCTTTGAAAGCTTCAGTATCTAATTCGTCAGAAGTTCCTTTTAATAAAGATACATCAACGTGGATTGCTTGAGTTGTATAATCTTTTGCTAAATTTTTAGATACATATTGATTAGTTCCGTCAATTCTATACACAAAAGCACTCATTCCCAAAATCATGCCTTGATTAATCAATTTCTGGAAAGGCTCATCATGATTAATATACCCTCTATCTTTTAAGAACATATTCCAGAAACGAGAATATAACAAGTGACCGGTTGCGTGTTCGCTTCCTCCAATGTATAAATCTACTTGTCCCCAATAATCTGAAAGATCTTTGTTTGTGAAAACATCTTCATTTTTTGGATCCATATATCTCAAGAAATACCAAGAACTTCCAGCCCAACCCGGCATTGTAGATAATTCTAAAGGGAAAACATTTTTTTCGTCGATTAGATTGGTATCAACAATTTTTTGGTTTGCTTCGTCCCAAGCAAAAGTTTTTGCATTTCCTAATGGCGGATCACCGTCTTCGGTTGGCAAATATTTTTCAACTTCAGGAAGTTCCAAAGGCAAAGCAGAAGTTGGCAACGTGTAAGGCATTCCATCCTTATAATATATAGGAACTGGTTCTCCCCAATATCTTTGTCTTGAGAAAATCGCATCACGCTGTCTGTAATTGGTTGTTCCGTTACCTATTCCTTTGTTTTCGATTTCAGAAATTATTTTAGATTTTGCATCGTTATAATTTAATCCGTTCAAGAAATCTGAGTTTACGCAAACAGAATCTTTAGAATCAAAAGACTTCTCCTGAACATCTTCTTCTGTTTCTACAACTTTTTTAATTTCAAGGTTGAATTTCTTTGCAAATCTATGATCACGCTCATCGTGTGCAGGAACAGCCATTACAGCTCCCGTTCCGTACCCCATCAAAACATAATCTGAGATATAGATTGGCATTTTTTCTCCGCTAAACGGATTGATTGCATAACTTCCTGTGAAAGCACCTGAAACGTTTTTCACGTCTGCCATTCTATCACGTTCTGTTTTCTTTGAAGTTTCTTCAATATAATTTTCGACTTCCGCTTTTTGAGCATCGGTAGTAATTGTTTCTACTAAAGGATTTTCAGGAGCCAAAACCATAAAAGTTGCTCCAAAAATTGTGTCAGGTCTTGTCGTGAAAACCTCAACAATTTCGTTATGAGCTTCAACATTAAATCTAACCTGCGCTCCTTGAGATTTTCCGATCCAATATTCTTGAGAATCTTTCAAAGGTTGTGGCCAGTCTAAAGTTTTAAGACCTTGTAATAATCTTTCTGAGTACGCAGAAATTCTCATGCTCCACTGCATCATTTTCTTTTGGAAAACAGGAAACCCTCCTCTTTCAGATTTACCGTCTTTTATTTCGTCGTTGGCTAAAACTGTTCCTAAAGCAGGACACCAGTTTACAGTAGTTTCCGCTCTGTATGCTAAACGATAATTTAAAAGAATATCTTCTTTATCCATTTCAGAAGCAGAATTCCATTCTTCAGCGGTGAAATTTAATTCGTCGTTTTGATTGGCATGTAAACCTTCTGTTCCTTTTTCTTCGAAATGCTGAATTAAAGTAGAAATAGGTTCTGCTTTATCGGTTGCTTTATTATACCAAGAATGGAATAACTCAATGAAAATCCATTGTGTCCATTTATAATAAGAAGCATCTGAAGTTCTCACTTCTCTACTCCAGTCGAAAGAGAAACCAATTTTTCTTAATTGCTCTTCGTATCTTGTAATGTTTTGCTCAGTAGTAATTGCAGGATGTTGCCCTGTTTGTATAGCGTATTGCTCCGCAGGAAGTCCGAAAGAATCGTAACCTACTGGATGAAGCACGTTGAAACCTTGATGTCTTTTGTATCTCGCATAAATATCCGAAGCAATGTATCCAAGCGGATGTCCCACGTGAAGACCTGCTCCCGACGGATAAGGAAACATATCGAGAACATAAAATTTAGGTTTATCTGCGCTGTTGGAAGTTTTATACGTTTGATTGTCTTCCCAGTATTTCTGCCACTTTTTTTCTATCTGCTGATGATCGTAAAACACTTTAATTATAGATGTTAGATGTTAGACTTTAGATCTTAGATTTTTACCTTTCTAATTCTAATTTTCACAAAAATAATGATTTTAAAAGAAACAATAAATAATTGTTTTCATTTAAAACGAAAAAGTCTCACCCGAAGATAAGACTTTGTATATATTGAATATTTTAAATCAAAAATTATTGCGGAATTCTTTTTAAAGAATAAGTTACAGTTTTATATATTGTAGGATCTGTAGTATCTTCAATCATTACATTAAGACCATCTGCATCTAGTCTCGTTACTTTACCTTTTTCAGAAACAACAGTTCCTTGGTATTTCACTTCAATTGCTTTAGTATCTTTATTATAAGAATAAGAAAAAGTACGGTTTGAAGTTTGCGTACAAGTTGGAGTTGTACCAACTTCTTCATAAGTAGTTCTAGTACCAGAACCATTATCTTTAAAAACCCATCTTGCTTGTTGTTGGCAAGTAGTATAGACAATCTGGTCGCTTATTCCATCTCCATTCACATCTACCTCAGTTCTTACTTCAGCCAAAGGTTGCCAAGTTCCTACGATAGGAGCTTCAACTACAGTTTCATCGTCGTTACAAGCTGTAAGCGTGGTAGTGAAAAGAGTAATTCCCGCAAATAATAAAGCTAATTTCTTCATAGATCATTTTTTTCAAGGCCTAAAATTATGATTTTTTTTAAATACTTCCTCATTTTTTTTAATTTTTGAAACCATATTTTATATTTTCTTATCATTTTAGAGTATTTAAACACATTTTAAAAAGTTTATCTTTGCCTAAAAGACAACAAATGCCTGAAATTTCAATCATCACTCCCTGCTATAATTCTTCTGCTTTTCTGGAGGAGACTATAACTTCTGTTCTCTCACAGAGTTTTACCGATTGGGAATGGATGATTACCGACGACTCCTCTACCGACGAAACCGTAAAAATCATACAGTCTATCCAAGATTCTAGAATAAAACTGAATATCGCCACAAAAAACGGAGGAGCAGGACATGCAAGAAATATTTCTCTTGAAAAAGCAACTGGAAGATACATTACTTTTCTAGACGCAGACGATTTTTGGGAGCCCAATTTTTTAGAAGAAATGATTGGTTTTATGAAAAAAGAAAACGCAGAGCTCGCCTATTCTAATTACGCAAGATGTGATGAAAATTTACAGTCGAAAATTGAAGACTTTAGAGCAGACAAAAACGTTACATTTCAAAATTTATTGAAGACTTGCAGACTTTCTCTACTCTCTTCCATGTACGATTCGCAAAGAGTAGGAAAAGAATATTTCCCCGTCGGAAGCAAGCGCGAAGACCACGTAATGTGGCTGAATTTATTAAAGAAAATCCCTGAAGGAAAAGCACTCCCCAAAACCATGGCGAAATACAGAATGCACCCTACAAGTATTTCAAGAAAAAAACAAAACATCGTAAAAGACCAATATCTTGTTTATAAAGATTACATGAAGTTTTCAACTTTAAAATCGCTTTATTTTACGGCAAACTGGGCATTTAATGGGTTTAAAAAATATTCAAAACTATTTAATTAATGGAGTATTCTAAAGAATTCAAAACCGCGCTCAGCCAACTTTCTTCGGTAGAAAAAGACCGATTAATTTTTCGTTTGCTGAAAAAAGACAAAATACTTTCCAAAAAACTCTATTTTGAATTAATAGACCAAGAAACCACCGATCAAAAGCGTGACCAAATGGAAGATTTGTTGAAAGAAAAAGTAGAATACGCTTCCAAATACATTAGCAATCAAAAATATTTTGTGGTGCTTATCCGAAAAATTAGTGCTGAAATTACTGAACACGTAAAGGTAACTTCAGACAAGTTCGGAGATGTTTCGCTTAACCTTTTTTTAATCAATCAGGTTTTAGAATTTAATCCTCAACTGAGCCGACAGAGATTTAACGAGATATATAAATTATACCTTTACATCATCAATAAAGTGGTAAAAGCACTGTCTTTAACTAAAAAACTAGACGAAGATTATTGGATGGAAATTGATGAATATCTTTCTGAGCTTTACACTAAAATCACAGGCAATATTTATCTTGAAAAACTATTCATCAACAACGGGATAGATTTGGGTTGGCTGAATACCGAAAACATTCCTGAACAGTTCGACGCCATTATCAAAGACATCAAAAATCAAGGTTTTTTAAAGTGATAAAACTTTTTGAATAATCAGTTCTGTTGAATTGGGTTTTTCGCTTACAAATTTGCCTGAATTCAACGACATTTTGCGCAGCAAAGCCTCATCAGAAAGCAGTTTTGAAATAAATTGAGAAGCACTTTTTTCGTCCTCGAAAGATTTTCCACCTTCCGATTTAATTAAATCATCCGCTTCAGGATTTTTCTTGTAATGATTTCCAAAAACAACAGGAACACCGAATGTTGCAGCTTCCAAAATATTATGCAAACCTGCATCATGAAAACCACCGCCAACAACGGCAATATCGCTGTAAGAATACAATTTAGACAACAAACCGATAGAGTCTATAATTAGAGTTTGACAGTTTGAGAGTTTAAGAGTTTGAATAGTTTTTAAATTACTGTAAAGAAGCGCATCCGGAAAAATTTCTTTCAAATTTTCCACCCTTTTTAAATCGTGTGGTGCGATAATTAATTTTACGTTTTTATGTTTTTCAGAAATTTCTTTTGCAATTTTTTCTTCTGCTTGCCAAGAGCTACCAAAAACAATTGTCTTGTTTCCCGAAATAAATTCATCAATAGAATCTACATGGTTGTTTCTTGCTTTAATTTGCTTCACACGGTCAAAACGAGTATCTCCGGTTACAGAAGACTGCGTTAATCCAACACTTTTCGCCAAAGCATACGAGTGTTTTGTTTGATGAAAAAACCAGTCAATATTTTCTTTCAACTGTTTTGTAAACCATTTTCCGTAGGAAGTAAAAAAACTTTGTCGCTCATAAAAAAGAGCAGAAACAACAAATGTCTTTACATTTCTCTTCTTCAATTGAGCAAGAAGATTGTACCAGAAATCGTACTTCACCGTAAAAAACAGTTTTGGAGTAAAAGCTTTTAAAAACGCTTCTAACGAAGAATTATTATCAAACGGAAGATAGCAAATTGCATCTGCGATATGCTTTTTTTTCACAACATTTTCGTATCCAGAAGGAGAAAAGAAAGTAACCAATATTTTGTATTGAGGAAACTCTTCTTTCAATTTTTCGAGAACAGGAAGACCTTGTTCGTATTCTCCCAAACTTGCAGCATGCATCCACAAAACCTCATCTTTAGGAGAAAAAGAAGTCTTCACGATTTCAAGAGATTGCCTTCTTCCTTCAACGCCTTTTTTAGTTTTGGCATTAAATAAAGAAAAAATCTTCATGCCAAAAACCATTAAAGAAACAAATATGTTGTATAAAAACTGCATTACATTACTTTAGACAACCCTCTAAAAAATTGAATTCCACCGAAAATAACGGCACCATAAGCAATGATACCTCCTGTGTCATTCGCCAAAGAAATTAAAGTTACTATAAGACCTCCTACAAACCATAGACCACCAATCCAAACATCTCTTTTTGCTTGTTGTTTTTCGGCTTCTTGTTGCTTTATTCTAAGCTCTTTCCTCAAACTATCTAAATGAATTTGGTCTTCCGATTTTACTGTATTTGCGGCAGTCATGGCTTCAAAATATTCATTGTAGTTTTTCAAACCTTTCGATTGAAAAAACTCATGCTCCATCGTTTCAATACTTTTACTTTGCTCTGCCGAAAAACGACCAATTGAAGTTTGCATTTCAACATTTATAGGAATTCCTCTTCGTTTAATTTCAGAAAAAGCAAGAATAAATGCTTCTAAAGAATGTTGAGAAGGATTCATAACAACATCAGAAAGCTCATAAGATTTACACCTATAAATCTGGTTTAAATTAATTTCAGAAGTCATGGATTTTGTTTTAGTTTTATTTATAAATAGATGCGAAAATAATCGCCGTAATTACACCGATAAAAATGAATACAAGTGGTAAAAAGAGATGCACTCTTGGCTTTGCTTGAGCATCAAGACTTAGTCGCAGCATATAATCTTGGATGTTAAAAAAAATAAATGCCAAAATAATCGACAGCCAACTCATTAAAACACGCATGATGGAAAATTGTGCATCGAAATTTTCTTTGGTGATTTTCACAGGATAATTTCCACCGCTATATTCTCCGGCAAAAATTAAAACCGCTACCATTACAACCGATAAAACCGGCAAAAAGAAAGCAAATTTCTTAGAACCAAAAGCGTCTGGTTTTTGTTCCAAATCGAAATGTGTAGGAATTTGTTGCGGAAGAAATTTATATTTTCTAAAAGTATATACCCAAATTACAATCACCAAAACAATTGCAATCATGTTAAAAATATTGACTACAATCTCCAGCATTAGATAATTTTCTTAATTACTCTCAGTTTATGCGTATGTTGATTGGTTTCTTGGTTAAAAATCCCCGAAGAATCTAGTGTATCAATTCGTACTTTTCCTGAAGCATGAATAATTTTTTGATTGTCTAGCATAATTCCCACATGGATAATTTTACCTTCCGCATTTTCAAAAAAAGCTAAATCTCCCGGTTCGCTTTCTTCCACAAAAGTAAGCGACTCTCCTATTTCAATTTGCTGAGAAGCGTCTCTGGGTAATTTTATATTGTGAATTTTGTACACCAATTGTGTAAAACCTGAACAATCTACCGCAAAAAAACTTTTCCCGCCCCATAAATAAGGAACGTTGATAAATTCTTTGGCTGTGAGTGCAATACTCTCACGCAGGTTATGACTTCTTTGCGATGCAACGGCAGGAAATTCTACCTCAGAACCCATCGAAAGCAGTGTTTTCCCGTCTTTCATTAAGACAGAAGAAAAATCTTCGGTAATGATAGTCACTTTTCGCTTCGCCAAATCTTCCTCAGAAACAGGTTTTAATTGTTTCGTATCCATCCAGCCTTCATAACCGTCGTAATGCATTTTAATTTTCGTCCAGTTTTTATTCACTTCCAAAATATCTGCACTTTCGCCGAAGAGTATTTCGGTTACAATTTCAGCTTTATCAGAAGCTTCTGCTCTTACAGGAGCCACGGTTACTGTACAAATTCCTTTATTCATTATGTTAATTTAGAGATTAAGAAATTTAGGAATTTCGAAAATAACACTTTTCTTAATTTCTAAATCTCTGAATTTTTTTTAAAAATTTATTTTCTACGAAGAAAATTCACTCCGTCTCGCAAAGGTAAAATAAGATTATCAAAATCTTCGTCTTGTGCCGCCAAATCATTAAGTTCTTTAATAATTTGTGTTGATTTTTGCTTAGGATTTTCCTCCAAAACTTTTCCGTACCACAAAACATTATCGAACAAAACAACAGAACCAGATTGCGTTCTCGGTTTTATCAATCGGAAATATTCTGCATAATTTTCTTTATCGGCATCAATAAACACCAAATCGAAAATTTCTTCGGAATTTCGTAGAAATTCTCTAGCATCTTGAATTTTAAAATCAATTTGTGAAGAAAACTCGCTTTCCTGAAAGTATTTTCTCGGCAAATAAGCCAAATCTTCATTCACATCTAACGTGGTAATTTTCCCGTCTTTTGCAAGACCTTCTGCAAGACTTAACGTTGCATATCCTGTGAAAGTTCCTATTTCTAAAACATTTTTCGGGTTAAGCATCTTCGAAATAATACTCAGAAGCCTCCCTTGTTGATATCCCGAAATCATGTGAGGTTGTGTGGTTTTCTGATAGGTTTCCCTTCTCAGCTTTCTCAAAATTTCCGGTTCGTAAGACGTGTGATCTTCCAAATATCTATCCATCGCATGATCTTTTTCTTCAAAATAGCTCATCTCTAATTTTTTTCAAATATATTAAACCGAAGGCTCATAAAAACCTTTTTTCAAATTTACCGTAAAAATACGGATTGTTTGCGTTACTTCACTCTTGTACCTTTGAGTCATCTATTAAAATAAAACTCTCTGCAGAGTTATGAAGACTATAAAAAAACTACCAAAAACCATCTATATATATTTTAACAGACTTCTCTATTGGCTCGAACGAGAAGATGTTGTTTAACTAAATTAAAAAAAAGATCCCGATAAACACCGGGATCTTTTTAATTTATATCATTTTTGAAATTATTTCTTCGGAGCAATGTCCATCAATTTCATAAATTCATCCAATTTCGGCATAATGATAATTTCTGTTCTTCTGTTTTCAGCTCTACCAGAAACGCTCATGTTTGTTGCTTTAGGATTGTATTCTGAACGACCACCTGCAGTAATTCTTGAAGGATCTACTCCAAACTGAGTTTGTAACACTTTCGCTACAGAAGTTCCTCTTAAAGCCGAAAGATCCCAGTTGTCTCTTGGCAAGCTTGAAGAATTTAATCCCACATTATCTGTATTACCTTCGATTAACACAGAATATTTATCGTAATCGTTGATTACTTTAGCTACTTTACCTAACACTTCTTGTGCAGCTGGTAAAACGTTGTAATCTCCTGTTTTGTACAACATTTTATCTGAAAGAGAGATCATTACAACTCCTTTCAATACTTTCACCTGTACGTCGCTATCTGCTACGTTATCCAAAGATCTTTTAAGTTTGTTTGATAAAGCAAGGTTTAAGCTATCATTTTTCGCATTTGAAGCGATAAGCTGCTTGATGTAAGAGTTTGAAGAATTAATTTCTCCCACCAATTTATCAATATTTGCAGAGCTTTTCCCTGAATTTGAAAGACAAGCATCCAATGAAGATTTTAAAGCATCGTGCTGACTTTTAAGCAAATTGTTTTCGCTGGTAAGACTTGCATTCTGCGATTTAAGATCCTGAATTTCTCTTTGTCTCTCCCCAATGTTTTCGATACACTGTTTGTAGTTTGTGCTTAAAGCTTCATACTGCTTCTTGCTTACACAAGACGTCATACCCAAGACTACAGCAGAAGCAGCTAAGATTTTAAAAATTTTCATAAGTAATCTTTTTTTAAGATAGCTCAAAGGTAAAAAAAATCTATTAAATATTAACCGCTATCTTTGTTAGGACAAAACTCTATGCAAATGTTGAGCCTAAAATTAGTACAAGAAAAAATTAAGAACATTACGGTTGATTATCAAAATCAGAAGTTTCTTTTAGCTGTAAGTGGCGGCGCAGACTCCATGGTTTTAGCGCACGTTTTCAACGATTTACAATTAAGCTTTGAAATCGCACACATCAATTACAAGCTTCGAGGTGAAGACTCAGAATTAGACCAAAAAGTAGTAGAAGATTTTTGTGAAAAATTTAATGTTAATTTAAATTTATACGAAGTTTCCTCAAAAGACGAGAAACCTGAAAATTCAGTTCAGCTTTGGGCTAGAAATCTGAGGTACAAATATTTCAAAACACTACAAAAGGAAAAAAAAATCGATTTTATTGTAACCGCGCATCATTTGAACGATCAACTGGAAACTTTTATCATCAACCTTTCTAAAGCATCAGGAATTAAAGGCTTAAGCGGAATCCCGGTGAACGAAAATAAGATATTAAGACCTTTTTTGGATTTTACAAAACAAGAAATTTACGCTTACGCAGAAGAAAATAATATTGAATTCCGTGAAGATCTGTCGAACCAGAAAAACGATTATCTAAGAAACAGAATCAGGAACGAAATTACTCCAAAACTTCTTGAAACCAACGAAAATTTTCTTGAAAACTTTAGAAAAAGCGTAAAATATCTAGACCAAGCTAAAGAATTTTTTGAAGAAAAAATTAAAGAAACAGAAAGAATAATTACCATTTCAGAAGATGAAAATTTAATTCTCTCAAAAGAAAAACTAGCCCAAGAATCTTATTTTGTACAGTTTGAAATTTTAAACAAATACGGCTTCAACAAGTCTGAAGAAATTGCAAAAATTTTCAAAGCAGAAAACGGAAAATTTTTTTATTCGGAAAAATTCCAACTCGTTATCCATCGAAATGAGTTGATTATCCGAGAAAGAACTAGCGAATCTCCAATTTTTGGAGAAAAAATTCTCATCAAAAACAGTTTCGATTTCACTAAAAAAGAAGAATCCAGCATTCTAAACGAAAGTATTGATGATATCGATAAAGAAGTTGAATGGCACTTCAACGCTGAAAAATTAAACTTTCCGCTCTACTTGCGACGTGCAGAAGAAGGAGACGAATTCCATCCCACTGGTTTTTCGGGCAAAAAGAAGGTTTCGAAGTTTCTTAGGGACGAAAAATTGTCTATTTTAGCCAGGCAAAAAATCTGGCTCCTTACCGACGGTGAAGATTCGGTTTTGGGAATTATTCCTTTCAGGCAGGACCGAAGATGTATGGCAACGAAAAACACAGAGAAAGTTCTGAAGATTACATGAACAAAAGAACAACAAACACTTTAGCAATCGAAGATTTTCAGAAAGACAACAATGTTGCCTTTGGTGTTCTGTACCAAAAATATTTTGGCTACACCCGTAAGTTTGTTCTAGGGAATAAAGGAAATCTGGAAGATGCGGAAGACGTTTTTCAGGATGCTTTGATTATTCTGTACGAAAAATTGTACGACGATGATTTCAAAGCTTACACTTGCCTTGCCAATTACGTCACCGGAATTTCTAAAAATCTCTGGCTGAAAAAACTCCGCAACCGAAACTTTTTTGTGGAAATGCACGAAAGCTATTATTCTGAAAACAAAGAAGAAATCAACCAAGCGATAGAAAATGAAAGAGATTATTATGATAAGCTGAATGACTATATTAATAAAATTTCTTCCCATTGTCAAACCCTCATCCACGATATTTTTATGAAGAATAAAAATATGGAAGAAATACAGGAAAAATATAAATATTCCAGCAAACACAATGCGCAAAATCAGAAGCATAAATGTGTAGAACAGATTAGAAAAATAAAAAAAGATGATAATTTTTAAGACAGATTATCAGTACTTTAAATTAAATTATTAAAAAATCACCTTTTCGCCGGGTGATTTTTTTTGTTTTTGGGAACTTCATAATAAATACTTTATCTTATGTTCACCAAAATAATTTATACGTTCTTTTTCTTAGTTGCCATTTCGTTCAATGCACAAAACAAAAGCGGAATTCAATTTCAGACTAAAAATTTAGAAGAAGCCAAAAAACTGGCAAAACAGGAAAACAAACTCATCTTCATCGACCTTTACACCACTTGGTGCGGTCCGTGCAAACTGATGAAAAAGAATACGTTCCCGAATCCTGAACTGGGAGAATTTTTCAATAAAAATTTCATCAGCCTTTATATTGACGCCGAAAAAGAGGGGACAGAATTAGCCAAAAAATTCAAAATCGTTAATTATCCGTCTTTCCTTTTCCTAGACCAGAACGGCGAATTGGTTCAATATGAATTTGGATATTACAACGCTGCACAATTTTTAAATATCGGAAAGTCGGTTACAGAGAAAAGAAATTCAGACAAAAAAACGCCGACAATCAGCGAAGTGAAGGGCAAAATGGTGGGTGAAACGATTCCTAACTTTACAGCAAAAGATCAGTTTGAAAAAACATTTTCTCTGTCTCAGGAAAAAAAGAAAACCGTGGTGGTTTTCATTCGTGGACAATGGTGTCCGTATTGTAATAAATATGTTGAAAGTCTACAAAATCTTGCTCCCGAATTACAGTCGAAAAACACAAGACTGGTCATCATTTCTCCTGAAAAACCTGAGTTTATCGCAAAAACCATCAGCAAAACCAAAACCGCGTATTCCGTTTTGTATGATGAAAACTACAGAATAGCAGAACTTTTTGATGTTCTGTACACACCCGAGAAAAAAACGCTCGATTTCTACGAAAACCGATTGGGAGACGATTTTAAGAAAAGCCGTTCCGATGAATCCGGAAGACTGCCCGTTTCTGCAACCTATATTTTAGATGAAAATCAAAAAATCATCTGGAGACATTTCAATCCCGATTACAAAGAAAGAGCTTCGCTGGAGGATATTGTAAAACAGCTTTAATTAAAAATTTTCACCGCAAAAGTGGCAAAAGAAATGACTAATAAAAAGAAACATAAAAGAAAGCAAAAACGCATATTTTGAAAATCTAAAATCCGATGCAAACTTTTGATTCTTTTTCGGTTAAAACATTTTATCTAAACAACTTTAATTAAAAATTTATGAAAAATACATTCACCCTCATTCTCGTATTTCTGCTTCCTTTTTTGGCATTTTCCCAAAAAGCAGAACATAGAAATTTAGAAAACAAACTGGCAATTCAGGGGTATGATCCCGTTTCCTACATCGAACAGAAAAAAGCGGTAAAAGGGAAAAAAGAATTTGCGGTCAATGTAAACGGAGCCATTTATTACACTTCTTCAGAAAAAAATAAAGAACTCCTGAAAAAAGATCCCGCAAAATACGAACCTGTTTACGGTGGTTGGTGCGCTTTT
This sequence comes from Chryseobacterium sp. HNCC26DJ239, assembly GCF_057180445.1. Classification (NCBI taxonomy): domain Bacteria; kingdom Pseudomonadati; phylum Bacteroidota; class Flavobacteriia; order Flavobacteriales; family Weeksellaceae; genus Chryseobacterium; species Chryseobacterium sp. HNCC26DJ239. The sequence goes on along the minus strand of NZ_JBXUGJ010000003.1, from coordinate 41,227 downwards.
GCACTTGGAGATTATGGCGAAAAAGTGGAAATTAATCCTACAACTTTTAAAATCATTGACGGAAAAACACACCTGTTCTACAATAAATTTTTCAACAATACCCTGACTTCGTGGAACAAGAACGAGGCAAAACTGAAAAAAAGTGCAGACCAAAACTGGAAAAAACTGACCAATTAATTCATTAAAAATTAAAATTATGAAAACATTTAAAATTTTCCTGGTAACAGCATTTTTACTGCTTTTGCAAAGCAATCATCTAGTTGCGCAAGGATGCAGTGACGCCGGATTTTGTACGGTTAGCAGTTTTCAACCGAATAATAATGACAGCTTAAAAACTTACCATAATCAAATCAAGACCGGAATTTTCTTTGGCAAAGCAGATAATTCGATTTCTGTCTTCGGAAATTACGTAGAATACAACAGACAAATCAATGACAGATTTGGCTTTGATGCAAAACTGACCACTTTGGCGCAAAACGGAAACGATGTTTCCACTTTTGGACTTTCTGATTTGTTTCTGAATGCCAATTATAAAGCTAACGAAAAACTAAAATTTACATTAGGTGCGAAAATTCCTTTGTCAGATGCAGGGAAATCAAAGAATAATATCCCGTTGCCAATGGATTATCAGTCTAGTTTAGGAACGTTTGATTTGATTGTAGGTGTGGGTTACGAAATCGAAAAAATTCAGTTGGTTGCAGCTCTTCAACAGCCGTTAACACAGAATGAAAATCAGTTTTTAGCATCGCAATATCCCGCAAGTTCAGCGTTGAGAGGGTTTTTATCAACCAATAAATTCCAGAGAAGTGGCGATGTTTTGCTAAGGGTTTCTTATCCTGTAAATATTAATTCCAAACTAAGACTTACGCCAAGTATTTTGCCGATTTATCACCTGAAGAACGACCGCTTTACCAACCAAAACAATGTAGAACTGGAAATTAACAATTCGAAAGGACTTACATTGAACGGAAATGTCTATCTGGATTACGAAATCAACCGGAGAAATGGACTTCAGCTTAATGTAGGAGTTCCTTTTGTCGTGAGAACATCCAGACCCGATGGATTAACGAGAAGTTTCATCGCCAATGTTGAATACAGAGTGAAATTTTAAATTCTTTAATCAGAAAATTTACAACAAATAAAAACATCAGAAATTATGAAAACATTGATCCCCTTTATTTTCGCGTCCTTTCTCTTGGTTTCCTGCGTCAGAGAAAGCACTGCAACAGAAGATTTAATGGAAATGGCTCCTGAAAATTCGGTCTTAAAATATTCCGGAGATTTTATGCAGGGACCTTACGGAAATAACGTTAACGGAAAAGCAGAAATCTATGAAAAAAACGGAGTCTTCACATTGGTTTTAAATGAAAACTTCACCATCAGCAACGGTCCGGATCTTTACGTGTATGTAAGCAAAGAACAGCAGCCATCGCAATTTGTTTCTTTAGGTAAGCTGAAATCTGTGAACGGCGGACAAACCTATACTTTTACGGGTTCAGTAAACTTCGATGAGTACAAATACGCAGTCGTTCATTGTCAACAATACAATCATCTGTTTTCTTACGCTTTGCTACAAAAGTTATAATTTTTAAAAATTAAGAATGTTGGAAAAGATTTCAAAAAATATTGTTTCTGAAAATCAGTCTTCTGTTATTCTTATGCTAGTAGATTTTTTTGAATGTTATGGCATAGATTACCAATTTACGGGAGGGTTCTCTGCAAATTTATTTGGCTCCCAATGGAAATTGAAAGATATAGATATCGAAACCAATCTTAAAAGTCTTTATATAATTCAAAGAGAATTTCAAAGACAGATTGTCAATCCTATCCAGCGATATGTAGATGACGAGTTTGATATATGGCTTTTACAGCTAAGAATCAACAATATAGACATTGACATCAATGCAATAGAAGATTTTTACATAAAACCCAATTTCAAAATAGAAACAAAACTAGAAGATTGTGTTTATATTTCTTTTCGAGGAAAAATAATTAGAACACAACATTTAAAAAATATTATTGAATACAAACAAATCCTCAATCGTCATAACGACTTAAAAGAACTAATGTTAATAAATCCAATATGAAAAATTACATCAACTGGGCATTGCGATTAATTCCCGCCCTAATTTTACTGCAGACTTTATTCTTCAAATTTACGGCTCATCCGGATTCTGTTGCCATTTTTTCAAAACTTCACGCAGAACCTTTCGGAAGGATTTTTTCAGGAGTATTGGAACTCATTACTGCCATTTTAATATTGAATCCCAAAACCACTTTTTGGGGAGCCGTTCTGGGACTTGTAACGATGATTGGAGCAATTGGTTCACACATTTTCATTCTGGGAATCGATACCAATAACGATGGCGGAAAATTGTTTTACCTTGCACTTACCGTTTTTGTTTTCTGTGTGATTCTTTTAATTAAATTTAAAAAAGGAAAGTATGAATAAAGACCAATCGGTTTATGCGATCTTACACGAGATCCTTACCGAACAACAGAATTTACTGAGAAAAGTTTCGGTAAAAATGTATACTCAGAGTATTCCTTCTCTGGACGGTTCTACCATTGGCGGTCACACAAGACATATTATTGAGTTTCTGGAAATTTTACTGAATTCTTATCATACGAATCAGATTAATTATGATGAAAGACAAAGAAATCTGGATTTAGAAAAAAATCCTGAAGAAGCGATACAGGCTATTTCCGAAATACTTTTCAGCATTAATTTACCCAACAAAAATTTGACAATGCATCAAACGGTGGGAACTATTTCTTTGGAAATTCCGACCAATTTCTTTCGGGAACTGCTGTACAATATCGAACATTGCATTCATCATCAGGCGTTGATAAAAGTGGCTTTTAACGAAATTAAAATGAGTCATCTTCTCAACAAAAATTTCGGAATTGCCCCTTCAACGATTCAATACAGAGAAACTCAAAATTTAAACTAAATGTGCACGGTAACATATTTTCCACTAAAAGATAAAATCATTTTGACTTCCAACCGGGACGAAAAACCCAATCGCTCTGCACAGGAAATTCATCGTGAAAAAGGTGTATTTTATCCGAAAGATGCCACCAAAAAAGGAACCTGGTTTGCGGTTTCAGAACACGGAAATGCAATCATTTTATTAAACGGAGCTTTTGAAAATCATCAAAGAGAAGCAGAATACAAAAAAAGCCGAGGACTGATTGTTTTGGATTTAATAAAGGAAGAAAATATTTTCAACGCTTTACAATATATTGATTTGCAAAATATTGAACCTTTTACTTTGGTTATTTTTCAGGAAAAGCAATTGGCAGAATTTCGTTGGGACGGAACTGAAAAGCATTTAAAAATATTAGACAATAGTCGTTCGTACATTTGGTCTTCTGCAACATTGTATGATAAATCGACAAGAGAAAAAAGGGAGCAAATTTTTCAGCAATTTCTTCAAAGCGAAAAGATTTCCGAAGAAACAATCTGGGATTTCCACCATCAGAAAACCAATGATTTGGAAAACGGAATTACCATCAAAAGACAAAATACGATACAAACTATAAGTACTACACAACTTGTTATTTCTTATGAAATGACACTGAAACATCACGACCGACTCAACGAATATTCAAACCCTGAAAAAATTTTCCTGAACAATGAAATTCACACATCGTCTTCATAAGATTACAAATTGGGAATATTGGTCAACATTTACCATTTACTTACCACTTTTGCCGGTTTGGCTGTACTGTGCGTACAAAGCAAGAACGCTTTTGTTTTTTCACGGCGCAAATCCTTCCATAAAATACGGAGGAATGGCAATGGAAAGCAAAAAAGAAATCTATGATTTGATTCCCGAAAGTTGGATTCCGAAAACCGTTTTTGCGTCTTCAGAAACTTCATTTCAGGAAATTTTATCTGAATTAAAATCACAAACCATCAATTTTCCCATTATTGTAAAACCCAATATCGGATTGAAAGGTTTGGGTGTGGCTGAACTTAAGGATTCAGATGAATTGGAAAATTACCAGAACCATAATGACTGCGATTTTTTAATTCAGGAAAAGATCAAATATCAGAATGAAGTCGGCATTTTTTACCACCGTTTTCCGGACGAAAAAACAGGAAAAATTACCGGAATGGTAAAAAAAGAATTTCTTTCTGTAACAGGGAACGGCAAAAAAACGTTGCGAGAACTGGTAATGGAAAATCCCAGAAGTGCTTTCCAAATCAAAGCCATAGAACAGAAAATGGGAAGCGAAATGAACAAAATAGTTCCCGAAAATGAAGAAATTATCTTAATTCCGTTCGGAAGTCATACAAGAGGAGCAAAATTCGTTGATATTTCAAGTGAAGTTACAGAAAATTTAGCACAGAAAATAGATGAAATCTGTACCAAAGTGAGTGGTTTTTATTTCGGAAGATTAGACGTAATGTTTGAAAATCTGGAACTTTTAAAAAACGGAGAGAATTTTAAAATCATAGAAATAAACGGTGCTAAAAGTGAACCAACGCATATGTACGACCCGAAACACTCCTTATTTTTTGCGTGGAAAGAAATAGCCAAACACTGGAAAATAATGGCAGAAATAAGCAGAAAAAACCACGAATCCGGATTTCCTTATCTGGATATCAAAGAGGGATTTTCTGCGCTGAAAAACAATCTTGCCATAGAAAAAAGGCTGAGGAAGATTTCTTCGGTTGATTAATCTGCAAAAAACAGTTACTTTTGTAGTAAAGTATTTACATAAAATTACAATATGAAATTCTCTTCGATTTATAAAATCCCGTTGCTGCTTTTCTTTTTTATTACCCTTGCAGTTTCGGGACAAATCAAAAATCCTGTAAAATTTAAATTTACCATCAACGAACTAGGCGACAATCAATATGAAGCCGTCCTGAATGCCACCATGGAAAGCGGTTGGCATATTTACTCCAAAGACATTCCGGAAGATACGGGAATTCCTACCGATTATAAAGTTTCAGGGAAAAACATAGAACTGATCGGGAAATTTACCGAAGTAGGTAAAAAGCATGAAGAATTTTCTGAGGCTTTCGGCGGAAAAATTATTTTCTATTCCAATACGGCAGGTTTCAAGCAGAAATTTAAGCTGAAAGACGGAACAAAACCGGGAGATGTTGTTGCTGAAATTACGTATCAGACCTGTGACGACAGAGTCTGTCTTGCTCCCAATACGCTGGAATTCAACAAACAGGTTACGCCAAAAGGTGCTACTGAAGAAGTTGTAACAACAGAACCTGCAAAAGATTCGGTGAAAAGTCCTGTAGCCACGGAAACTATTACCAAAACTTCTGCAGAAGCGGAAAACACAGCGAATGAAACCGCTAAACTTGATCCTAAACAACTAAAAATCTCCACAATAGATTTCAAAAAACCTTTAACGGATTGCGGAACAGCAGCCATAGAAGCTTCTGAAAATTACTGGACTTATCTATTTTTAGGATTTATCGGAGGTTTAATTGCCTTACTTACACCATGTGTTTTCCCAATGATTCCGTTGACGGTTTCATTCTTTACAAAAGGAATGAAAGACAAAGCAAAAGGGAAAAGAGATGCACTTCTTTACGGTTTTTTTATTCTTTTAATTTTCGTTTTACTAAGTATTCCGTTTCATATTATTGATGGAATTGCAGGAAATATTTTTAACGAAATTTCCACGAGTGTTTGGCTGAATATTGTATTTTTCATCATCTTTATTTTCTTCGCAGGAAGTTTCTTCGGATATTACGATATTACATTACCAAGTTCGATTGCTAACAAATCTTCAAAAGCAGAAGAAGCTGGTGGAATAATCGGGATTTTCTTTATGGCTTTAACTTTAGTCATTGTTTCATTCTCCTGTACAGGTCCTATTTTGGGAAGTTTACTGGGGAGTGCCGTTACAGGTTCCAGTAATGTTCCGATGTTGTTAACATTTGCTTTGGCAGGTTTTGGATTGGCTTGGGCGATTGTTTTCGGATTATTGGCATTATTTCCACAGGCACTGCAAAGCTTACCAAAATCTGGTGGCTGGATGAATACCGTGAAAGTGGTTTTAGGATTTGTAGAATTGGCTTTGGCTCTGAAATTCTTGTCAAAAGCAGATTTAGTTTCTAAAACTTTTCTTATTAAAAGAGAACTTTTCATTGCGATCTGGATCATTGTAGCGATTGGTTTAGCATTGTATTTATTCGGATTAATCAGATTTCCACACGATGACAAAAAGCCAAAAATTTCTTGGACGAGAAAGATTATCGGAATTTTGGGAATTGGTTTTGTGATTTATTTAGTTCAAGGATTAATTCCTGCAGAACGTCCGAAACTTCAATTGTTAAGCGGAATTTTACCTCCGCTAAATGTAAGTTACTTTCACAATGAAGAAGACGGAATTTTGGGCATGAAACCTGAACACGATTTCTTTACCGCCATTGAATTAGCAAAAAAAGAAAACAAACCGATTTTAATTGATTTTACAGGTTATGGTTGTGAAAACTGTAGAAAAATGGAAGAATTTGTATGGAGCGAACCGGATATTTTACCGATCCTTCAAAACGATGTAGTTCTGGCTTCTCTTTATGTAGACGACAAAGAAGAACTTCCCGAAGACCAAAAAACAAAAATTGATTTGGGAGACGGACAAATGAAAAAAGTAAACACCATTGGAGACCGATGGAGCTTGTTCCAACAAGTGAATTTCAACAACAATTCGCAGCCGCATTATGTTTTAATTACACCAGAAGGAAAAGTGATTAATACGCCGGTTTCTGGATACATGGAAAAAGGAAAATTCAAGCAATTTTTAGAATGTGGAGTTAATTTTTACAAGAAAAACAAATAAACTTCCCATTTTTAACATACGAAAACTCATGTCGAAAGGCGTGAGTTTTTTTTATTTAATAAAACCTTATCAAAACACTTTAAAACAAACATTTCAAACAATAAAAACGCACATTTATTGAATAAAATTAAAACACTTTAGAAATTTTAAATAAAAATTCAAAAATTAGGAACAAACTTTGCTTTCACCAAAATACACATAACTTTAAAATTTATTATTATGGCTGAAGTACTTACCCAAGAAAAGCAAGGACACCGCAGAACGAGACAAAAATCTATCCGTGTAGATATGACACCGATGGTAGATTTAGGATTTCTTCTGATTACTTTTTTCATGTTTACAACCAATTTTACTAAAGTGTACAAAATGGACGTAAAACTTCCTGCAAAAAGCACAGACGGAACCTACACTGAGATTAATGAGAAAAATCAGGTAACGTTTATTTTAGGAAAAAACAACCGCGTTTTCTACCATCAAAGCAGCGAAGGAAAACTTTCGACAAGCAACTTAAAGGAAACACAATTTAAGGACGAAAACATTAAGCAAATCATTTCCGAAGCCTATAAAAACGCTCCTGCAAAAGAGAAATTCACTATCATTATCGAACCTACAGACGATGCCAATTACAAAAACTTTGTAGATATTTTCGATAATGTTTCGGTGTCTAAGGAGAATCGTTACGGAATTTCAAACATGAAACCTTGGGAAAAACAAGTCTACAACCAAGCGATTAAATAGAACACAGAAATCATTTCTGTTGAGAGGTGATTTTTTCTGTGAAAACTTTATTAACAGAATCAAGGCCGTAAAGAACTTTTTCTTTGCGGTTTTTTGTTTAATTTTACAAAAATCAAAACCAATGAAAAAGCCTTTTAGAAGGTATATTTTTTGTTGGGAAATAAAAATAAATTGTAATCTCATGCTTCATTTCGAAAAAACAGGAAACGGTAAAGAAACCCTTGTTCTTCTTCATGGTTTTATGGAAAACACCACCATTTGGAAAGACATGGAAAAACACCTTTCTCATCAGTTTTCATTATTAAAAATCGACCTTCCCGGTCATGGAAAATCTGAAATTATTGCAGAAACTCAAACCATGGAAATGATGGCGGAAGAAGTGAATAAGGTTTTAGAAAGTCAAAATTTAGAACACATTCATTTGCTTGGTCATTCGATGGGAGGCTATGTTTCTTTGGCATTTGCAGAAAAATCTGCAGAGAAACTTAAAAGCATGACGCTATTTTTCTCAACTTTTCTTGAAGATGATGCCGAAAAAAAAGAGCAGAGAATAAAAAGCTACAGAATTATAAAAGATGCTTTTGCACATTACGCAAGAGCGGGAGTTCCGAATCTTTTCAATCCGAACGAAAGAGATGTTTTAGAAGGAAAAATAGAAACTGCGCTAGAAATTGCACTTTCTACCAACAATTTAGGCGCATTAGCTTCTGTAAAAGGAATGGTAGAACGTACCAACAAGAAACATATTTTAGAAAATCTGGAAGCAAAAATCCTAATTCTTGCAGGCAAACACGACAACGCGGTAAAAACAGAACTTTTATTGAAAAACCTTCCGGATAGAACGAATATTAAATCTTATGTTTTAGACTGCGGCCACAACGGTCATTGGGAAAAACCATCCATCTGCGCAGAAATTATCAATACTGAATTACTACACCATCTTCCTAAAAATTTAGTTTTATAATTTTCAGATTAAACTTAAAACTGTATTTTTAAGAAGTTTAAAAAACACATGGGATTATTTTCGTTAAAAAAAAAGAAGCCTGTAATTGGCCTTACTTTATCCGGTGGAGGAATGCGTGGTATTGCACACATTGCCGTCCTTAAATCTTTAGAAGAATACGGTCTGAAACCAGATATTATCTCTGGAACCAGCGCTGGATCTATTATCGCTGCATTTTATTCTTTTGGAAAAACACCCGATGAAATGATGAACATTGTAAGAAAAACCACTTTTTTCTCACGATCTTTTCTCAGATTATCCAAAAACGGAATTTTCAGCTCCAATTTTATTTTAAAACTTTTTATGGATCATTTCCCTGAAGATGATTTTAGCGTTTTAAAAATCCCTGTTTACGTCGCAACAACAGAACTTACCCACGGAAAAGTTGAGTTCTTTTCTGAAGGCGAACTTTTCGGGCCTCTTTTAGCATCTTCGAGTGTGCCTTTTGTTTTACCTCCGGTAAAAATGGGCGAAAAAATTTATGTTGATGGCGGTGTTTTAGACAATCTTCCCATTGAACCTCTTATCGACAATTGCGACTTTCTCATTGCTTCCCACGTAAATTCTATAAGCTACGACAGCCTTGATAAAATGAGTTTAATGAAAGAATTCGATAGAATTTTACACCTTGCAATTGCCAAATCGGTTTATGCAAAAGCTCATTCTTGCGATATATTTTTAGACCCACCCAAAATGACAAAATTCAGTTTGTTCAACAAAAAGTTTTTAGACATTATGTTTAATGAAGTCTACCATTACACCTGTAAAGAATTGGAGAAAAAAGGATATAGAAAGGTTGAGGCTTAGGTTGAGATAAAAAATTAACAATTTTGATTAGCAAACCAAAACATGTCACAAAAAAAAAGTGAAGCTCAGCAGGAGCAACACCTTTAATTTATAGTATGAAAACTTTAATCGTTAAAAGCAATCTGAAATTAAAACCCTTCCTCTCCCACTCTTCCTTTGAAAGTTTCGATAGTTTCAGCTAAAGATTCGAAAGATTTCCCGCCTGCTGCGTTGATGTGACCTCCTCCGTTGAAATATTTTCTCGAAAATTGGTTCACATCTACATCCTCCTTACTTCTGAACGATATTTTAATGAAATCCTCAAATAAATCTTCCATGAAGAACGCAGACATTTTAACACCTAAAATACTCAGTCCATAATTCACAAAACCTTCAGTATCTCCTTTTTGGAAGCCGTATTCTTTCAATTCGTTTCTGGTAAGCGATAAAATTGCAACTCTTCCGTCATTCACCACTTCAATTCTTCCTAAAATTAAAGCTAAAAGCTGAAGTCTAGAAACGGTATTCGTATCCCAAGTATTCGAAGTAATCATCGCTGGATCCGCTCCATGTTCAATTAAATTCGCAATAATTCTATGCGTTGTCGCACTTGTAGACCTGAATCTGAAACCTCCAGTATCCGTCATAATTCCGGTATAAAGACAATCTGCAATATCTTTATTTACTAAAGCTTCATCTTCCATCGCTTCAATAAAATGATAGATCATCTGCGAAGTAGCAGGAATTGTAGTATCTGAATACACAAAATCAAAACTTTCCGGCTGTTGATGATGATCAATTAAGATCTTCTTCCCTTTCGCCTTCGTAAGCCAATCGCCAAGAATTCCTATTCTGGATGCCGCGTTAAAATCTAAACAGAAAATAACATCAGCTTCAAAAATAAGATCTGCTGCAACTTTTCTTTTATACTCTCCGATTACATTTTTTTTAGCTTCGGGCATCCATTTTAAGAATTTAGGAAAATCGTTTGGAACCACCACTTCTGCAGCAATACCTTTCGCAGCAAGATAGTGCTTCAATCCCAAGCTTGAACCAATTGCGTCGCCATCCGGATTGTAATGCGTAAGGATAACGATTTTATTTTCAGGATTTAAAAGATTCTTGATTTCTGAAAGTTCTGCTGATGTAAACATTAGAATAAAGGTTTTGATTTTTGAGTCTCCAAAGATATACCTTTTTCTGAAAAGCAACATGAAAGACAAATCTTTTCCTTACCTTTGCGCCACAATAACGCTTTGGAAGACAAGGCAGAAAATATTTAAAAAAAATATGCATTAAGTTTGTAAAATATAAAAATTTACATATCTTTGCAACCTGAAAAAATATAATTGATAATTACGATTTAAACATATAGTAATGAGTAAGAGAACATTCCAACCATCAGAAAGAAAGAAAAGAAACAAACACGGTTTCAGAGAAAGAATGTCTACGCCAAACGGAAGAAGAGTTTTGGCTGCGAGAAGAGCTAAAGGCAGAAAGAGTTTAACTGTAAGTGCATCACGCGCTAAGAGATAATTCTTTATTATCATATACAAATCATGCTTGAAAAGTATCTTTTCAGGCATTTTTTGTTGTTAAAATTTACTAAAATTAATTTGAATAATATTTCTTTTTAGTATTTTTAAAATCTTAAAACTGAAACATGCCACACAGCAATATATCGGGTGAAAACATCATCAATTTGCAGCATGCAAAAATTGCCCAAAAAAACTTCACGGTTTTATCTGATGTAAATTTAAACATTAAAAAAGGAAGATTCTGCTATCTTATCGGAAAGACAGGATCTGGGAAAAGTTCACTTCTAAAAACTCTTTATGGTCACATCCCTTTAGTTGGCGGCCAAGGTTCTGTGGTAGGATTCGACATTGCTAAACTAAGACCTTCAGACATTCCTAATCTTAGAAGAAAACTGGGTATCGTATTTCAGGATTTCCAACTTTTATCGGATAGAACGGTTGAGAAAAACCTAAAATTTGTTTTACAGGCAACTGGCTGGAGCGATAAAGCTAAAATGGACGAACGCATCAACGAAGTTTTGAACAGCGTAAACATGAAGAGCAAAAAACACAAAATGCCACACGAACTTTCTGGTGGTGAACAACAACGTGTGGCTATCGCTAGAGCTCTTCTTAACCACCCTGATTTGATCCTTGCCGATGAACCGACAGGAAACCTTGATCCTGAAACTTCTAACGAAATCATGACCTTACTAAAGAAAGTTGCACAAGACAACGACGCAGCCGTAGTAATGGCAACCCACGATTACCACATGATTCAAAATTTCCCAGGAGAAGCCATTAGATGTGAAGATGGGAAAGTTTCTGTTTTGGATACTTCAGAATTATTTGAGTAAGAAATTCGAAGGTTGTTTAACCTTTATTTTTAAAGATATGAAACTCTTTGGTGAGTTCAAGATATTGGTCCGAGTATTGTCTCGGACTTTTTTCTATCACAAAATCAGACTCTTCAAGACTTTTTTCAAGTAAAGAAAATTCTAAAATCAATCGTTTTACTTTTGAATCTAAAATTCCTTTAATATTAATTTTTCGGCAAAGAAAAAGGTTATTTTCAGCGGCAATTTCAATAAAATCTTCACCAACTTCTACAGGAATTATGACTGAAAAAATGCCGTTTTCAGACAATAAATTTGCAGATTTAGTAATTAATTGCGCGAAATTCAATTCAACGGTTTGCCTTGCAATTTTATCTTTTTCGGAAGAAGATTCTTCAAAATAAGGCGGATTTGATACAATTAAATCAAACCTTTCCTCTATTGTAAAATTTTTAAAATCTTGATGAATATTTTTTAACCGAGAAGAGAAAGGTGAATTTTCAAAATTAATTTTGGTAAGATTTGCCGCTTCTTCGTTAATATCAATCCCTAAAAATTGGGCAAAAGAATTTCTTTGCGCCAACATTAAGGAAATTAAACCCGTTCCTGTTCCCACTTCCAAAACATTGGAAAAAGTTTCTACAGAAGCTAGAGCACCCAACAAAACACCGTCGGTTCCCACACGGAAAACATCTTTCGTCTGCTGAATATTAAACTGTTTAAAACTAAAAGGCTTCACTAGATATTGGTAGGTAAAGTAATGGTAAATGTTGCGCCTTTTCCGACTTCGGATTTTACGGTAATCTCACCTTTGTAATCTTCAATCATCTTTCTAACCATAGCAAGACCAAGTCCCATTCCGCTGTTTTTGGAGGTGAAATTAGGTTCAAAAATCTTTTCAAACATCGCTTTATCGATACCAATACCATTATCTTGTACCACGATAGCCACTCTTTTCTGAAATTGCTCAATATCGATATTAATCATCATATCTCTCTCGTCACTTTTCGCCTGTTTTGCATTGGTTACGAGATTGGTAATAATTCTGGACAGATAAATTCTATCCATATTAATCATGATATTATTTTTATTAGAATGAAGATAAATTAAATCATCATTGAAAACACCTAAAATATCTTTAATCTCTGTATTTAGATTGATAACTTCATTGTGTTTTTCGGGAAGTTTGGCAAACTCTGAAAAAGCTGATGCAACAGTGGCAATCACATCAATTTGATCCACCATCGTTTTACTCAATTGCTTTACTTTTTCGGTGACATTTGGATCTGCAGGATCAAACTTTCTTTCAAAATTTTGAATCGTAAGCTTCATCGGTGTTAAAGGATTTTTTACTTCATGCGCCACTTGTTTTGCCATTTCGCGCCATGCTTCTTCGGAAGCTTTAAACCTCAACCTTTCTTTTTGATCCTGAATTTGAAGAATCATCCTGTTGTACGCTTTCGCCAAAGCATTCAGTTCATCATTTTTATAATATTTGATGGGACGCATTTCGTTTTCGAAAAGCGTGATTCTGGTAATCATGTCTGAAAACTTGGTAATATTTTTAGCTAAATTATTGGAGGTAACCCAACTTAACCAAATACTGAAAATCACTAAAATAAAATCAATAATTAAAATATACATTAAATATTGATGAAGAACATCCAGATAAGAAGATTCGTTGTGATATAAAGGAATATAGATAATTGCTACAGGCTGCAAATCATTATTCTGAAGCAGAAGATAAGAAGATGTATACACGGCGTCTTTGCTTGCATCATAGCCTCTCACATCATATCTCGCTTTATCAGAAAGTATTTTGTTTACAATCTTCATGGGTATTTTTTTCTGATCCACAAGACTCTCATCTTTGTCTGAAAGAAGATAATTTCCCTTTAGATCATAAATAATAATACTATGCTTATTAATATCAGCAATCTCGAAGATTTTGTTACCCAAAACTCTTTTTAGATCTTCTGTGTTTACTTTCTCTAGACTTAATGCGTAATCAAAAAAAGCCATTACCGCATTGGTCTTTTCCTGCATGTCGATTTTACTCTGCGTTAATGCATTATTTCTTAAAATAAAATAAGGCACCAACGAAGAGGCTGCAACACTCAGAAAACAGACAAAAAGAAACCCGAAGAAAAATCGGTTTCGAAGACTGTATCCTTTATACTTATTTAATGGCATTCCTTTGTAGAAGTTTAGCTATATATTTACCTATTATATCAAATTCAAGGTTTACTTTATCACCTATTTTTAAAGAATTCATATTGGTAAATTCCCAAGTATATGGGATGATAGCTACAGAAAATTCAAGGTCATCACTTTTGGCAACAGTAAGACTTATTCCGTTTAAAGTAATCGATCCTTGAGGAACCGTAACAAAATTACCTTCTGAATTGTATTTTACACTAACAAAATAGCTGCCATCTTTGTTTTCGATATTGGTAATTTCTCCAGTTTTGTCTACATGCCCCTGTACAATATGCCCATCAAGACGCCCATTCATCACCGTGCAGCGCTCAAGATTTACCACAGAGCCCACTTGCCATTTCCCTAAATTAGTTTTTTCTAAAGTTTCGTTAATGGCGGTTACCACATATTGGCTTCCATCAATTTTTACAACCGTAAGGCAACAACCGTTGTGAGCCAAGCTTTGGTCTATCTTCAACTCGTGTGTAAAAGGGCAAGAAAGCGTAAAATCTATGTTGGTTCCGTTCTGCTCAATTTTTTCTACAACGCCTACTGCTTCAATAATTCCTGTGAACATATTATTTTTTGCTAAATTTGTAAAATTATAATCTTCAAAGATAATTAAAATGCACCCAAAAAACCATAAAGTACGAGTAGGAATTTCAATTGGTGATTTTAACGGCATTGGCCCGGAAATCATCATGAAATCTTTGAAAGACAAAGCTATTACAGATTTTTTCACACCAGTGATCTTTGGGTCAGGAAAATTATTCACCTATCAGAAGAATATTTTTAAACTCAATTTAAATTTCAACTACATTACCGAAGCTTCACAAGCACAAGGCGGAAAACTGAACATGGTAAACCTTGTAAAAGAAAATTCTAATGTAGAATTGGGAACTCCAACTGAAGAATCTACAAAAATGGCTATAGATTCTTTAGAAGCCGCAACAGAAGCTTTATTAAAAGGAGAAATTGATGTTTTGGTAACTGCGCCCATCAATAAAGACGAAATGATGAAGCAAGGCTTTAAACACGCAGGTCATACAGGTTATTTTGAAGAAAAATTCAATAAGAAAGGATTGATGTTCTTGGTAACTGAAGATTTGAAAGTAGCCGTTTCCACACATCATATTCCTATTTCTAAAGTTGCAGAAAACATTTCTAAAGAAAAGATAAAGAAGCAAATTAAAATGCTTCAACAGACAT
Source organism: Chryseobacterium sp. HNCC26DJ239 (assembly GCF_057180445.1). Lineage (NCBI taxonomy): Bacteria > Pseudomonadati > Bacteroidota > Flavobacteriia > Flavobacteriales > Weeksellaceae > Chryseobacterium > Chryseobacterium sp. HNCC26DJ239. The sequence goes on along the minus strand of NZ_JBXUGJ010000003.1, from coordinate 26,117 downwards.
TAATTGAAGATTTCAGTATTTCAAAACCGAAAATAGCTGTTTTAGGTTTAAATCCACACGCAGGAGACGGAGGTGTAATTGGAAATGAAGAGATAGAAATTATTGCGCCAGCAATCAGAGAATTGTCTGATAATGGGGTTTTAGCTTTCGGACCTTTTCCAGCAGACAGTTTCTTCCAACCAGAAAAATATAAAAGTTTCGATGCGGTTTTAGCAATGTATCACGACCAAGGTTTAGCTCCTTTCAAAACCATTGCTTATGAAGAAGGAGTAAATTATACCGCTGGATTGCCTTTCATCAGAACCTCTCCAGATCACGGAACGGCATACGATATTGCAGGAAAAAACCTTGCCGATGAACAAAGTTTCACAGAAGCAATTTTCACCGCGATTAAAATTTTTAAACATCGTACAGATTACCACGATTTAATGGAGAATCGTCTTAGACCAAGAAAAATGGCTGTAGACAACGGAATAGACGAAGATCTTCCTGATGAAACTCAGGCATAGAATCTTAAAAAAGATTTAAAATAAATTTGTTATTCAAAATATTTGTTATTATAAAAAAATTGCATATTTTTGCACACTCATTTTATGAACAAGTTAAGAAACTATGATGTTAGCTTTTCCGGGTTAAAAACCGGCAAGCACGAGTTCAGGTTTGAGACAGATAAAGAGTTCTTTCAATTGTTTGACACTGAACAGGAGTTTACAAACCCTAGAATTGCAGTAGATGTATTACTCGATAAGCATTCTACTTTTTTAGAGTTTGAGATAAAAGTAAGCGGAACTGTAGAACTGGTTTGTGATATCACAAATGAAAATTTTGATTATCCCATCGAAAACCAGATTAAAGTTTTGGTAAAATTTGGAGAAGAATATGATGATAGCGAAGAAGACGTTATCACAATTCCAACCGGAGATCACGCGTTTAATATTGCGCAACTAATCTACGAAAACGTAGCGCTTTCAATTCCGATGAAAAAAGTTTCGCCAAATGTAAGTGATGAAGATTTGGCAATCTTAGAAAAGTTCGGTCCAAAAGAAGACGAGGAAGAAGAACAAAACAGCGACCCAAGATGGGACGCATTGAAAAATTTAAAGAATAAAAATTAAAATAATTTAATGATGAGATGATGAATCTCATCGCTCATCAATTAAAAAAGTTATTAGAAAATGGCACATCCAAAGAGAAGACAGTCGTCTACAAGAAGAGACAAGAGAAGAACTCATTACAAAGCTGTAGTTCCTCAATTGGCTAAAGATGCAACAACAGGAGAGCTTCACCTTTACCACAGAGCTCACTGGCATGAAGGAAAACTATACTACAGAGGTAAAGTAGTATTGGAAAAAGAAGTAGCAACTACTGAAGAAAACTAAGAGTCGCTTTTCATTGAAAAACACTCGTTTTTATACAAAAAACCGCCAATTTTGATAAAATTTGGCGGTTTTTTGTTGTTTTTTATGTTTTTTTGGTATCTTTGGTGGCAAATCAAATATCAATTTTATGGACATTAAAGACATACAGAATCTTATCAAGTTTGTATCTAAAGCTGAAGTTTCAGAAGTAAAATACAAAACAAAAGATTTCGAAATCACCATTAAAACTCCATTAGCTGGAAGCGAAGTTGCTTACGCACAACCTGCAGTTTACCACACTGCACCACAACAAGTAGCTGCTGCTCCTGCACCAGTTGCCGCTCCTGCTGCTGCACCGGCTGCACAAGCTGAAGCTGCTTCTGATGATAGTAAATTTGTTACAATCAAATCTCCAATGATTGGAACTTTCTACAGAAAACCATCTCCAGATAAAGACGTATTCGTAAACGTTGGTGACGAAGTTTCTAACGGAAAAGTAGTTTGCGTAATCGAAGCAATGAAGTTATTCAACCAAATTGAATCTGAAGTGAGTGGTAAAATCGTTAAAATCTTAGTAGACGATGCTACTCCTGTAGAATACGACCAACCATTATTCTTAGTAGATCCATCTTAATTAGAAGTTAGATGTTAGGCATTAGATGTTAGATTAAATTCTACATTAAAATAACATTATCTAATTTTCAAATTATCTAATTTTCAAATTGAAAAAGATGTTCAAAAAAATATTAATTGCCAATCGTGGCGAGATTGCAATGCGTATTTTACGTACTTGCAAAGAAATGGGAATCAAAACTGTTGCAGTTTACTCTACTGCCGATAAAGACAGTCTTCACGTAAGATTTGCGGACGAAGCTGTTTGTATTGGCCCTGCAATGAGTAAAGATTCTTATCTAAAAATCCCTAATATTATTGCTGCTGCAGAAATTACAAATGCAGATGCAATTCACCCAGGGTACGGTTTCTTATCAGAGAATGCTAATTTCTCAAGAATATGCCAAAAGAACGGTATTAAATTTATCGGTGCTTCGCCTGAGCAAATCGAAAAAATGGGAGACAAAGCAAATGCTAAAGCTACCATGAAAGCTGCAGGTGTACCTTGTGTACCTGGTTCTGATGGTTTAATTGAATCTTACGAACACGCTGTAAAAATTGCTGAAGAAACAGGATATCCTGTAATGATTAAAGCAACTGCAGGTGGTGGTGGTAAAGGGATGAGAGCTGTTTGGAAAGCTGAAGACCTTAAAGATCACTGGGAATCTGCAATTCAGGAAGCTGTAGCTGCATTCGGAAACGGAGGTATGTATATGGAAAAACTGATTGAAGAGCCTAGACATATCGAAATTCAGGTTGCAGGAGACCAATTTGGTAAAGCTTGTCACCTTTCTGAAAGAGATTGCTCTGTACAAAGAAGAAATCAAAAATTAACAGAAGAAACTCCGTCTCCTTTCATGACAGACGAGCTTCGTGAGAAAATGGGTGAAGCTGCTGTAAAAGCTGCTGAATTTATCGGTTACGAAGGTGTAGGAACTATCGAATTCTTGGTAGATAAGCACAGAAACTTCTACTTTATGGAAATGAACACCAGAATCCAGGTAGAGCACCCAATTACTGAGCAAGTTATTGATTATGACTTGATTAGAGAGCAAATTCTTTTGGCTGCAGGAACGCCTATTTCTGGAATTAACCATTATCCAAAACTTCACTCTATCGAATGTAGAATCAACGCTGAAGACCCTTATGCAGACTTCAGACCGTCTCCAGGAAAAATCACTAGATTAAACATTCCGGGAGGTCACGGGATTAGAGTTGATACACACGTTTACTCTGGCTACACAATTCCTTCAAACTACGATTCAATGATTGCAAAATTGATTACTACCGCACAAACGCGTGAGGAAGCTATTGCAAAAATGAAACGTGCTTTAGAAGAATTCTACATTGAAGGGGTAAAAACTACCATTCCTTTCCACAGACAATTGATGGAAGACGAAAGGTATCTTTCTGGAAATTACACTACAAAATTCATGGAAGATTTTGTAATGGATAGAAAATATGATAATCATTAAGATTATTAAAATACTTCAAAACCGCCTTTTTAGGCGGTTTTTTTGTTTCCAAAAAACATCTTGAAAAACTTTCTTTAACCTCTTCTAAATTTTTAAAATTCAATCAAAAAAAGATATAAAAACCAAAACCCAATTGAAGTTTACTAAATATCTTCCAAATTAAAGTGTAAACCAATAAAGCCGTTCTGCATCTTGGTTTTAAACAGAAAAAAATTGTTCTAAGCAAGTTATTTTTAATAATTAAATTTGTGAAAAACAAACAAGAATATGTCAACAGCAGAACAAACAAAAAATTCGCAATATTACATCGATTTGGAAGACCAACACGGCGCTCACAATTACCATCCGCTTCCTGTAGTTTTAGACAGAGGAGAAGGTGTTTTTGTTTGGGATGTTGAAGGAAAAAAATATTACGATTTTCTTTCTGCTTATTCTGCAGTGAACCAAGGACATTCTCATCCGAAAATTGTAGATGCTTTAGTACATCAAGCTAAGAAATTGGCGCTAACTTCAAGAGCATTTTACAACTCGAATTTAGGAGAATACGAGAAAAAAATCACTACTCTATTCGGTTTCGATAAAGTTTTACCAATGAATTCCGGAGCAGAAGCGGTAGAAACAGCCGTAAAATTAGCCAGAAAATGGAGTTACGAAGTAAAAGGTATTTCTGAAAATGCTGCTAAAATTATTGTCTGCGAAAACAACTTTCACGGAAGAACAACAACCATCGTTTCTTTCTCGAACGACCCAGATGCAAACCAAAACTACGGTCCTTTTACACCAGGATTTATAAAAATTCCTTACAACGATATTCAGGCTTTAGAGGAAGTTCTAAAAAATGATGCACAAAATACTGCCGCTTTTTTAGTTGAACCTATTCAAGGGGAAGCTGGAGTGTATGTTCCGGATGAAAATTTCCTTAAAAACGCTTCAGAACTGTGTAAAAAATACAATGTTCTTTTCGTTGCAGACGAAGTCCAAACAGGAATCGCCCGAACTGGGAAATTAATTGCTTGTCACCACGAAAATGTTCAGCCTGATATTTTAATTTTAGGAAAAGCTCTTTCTGGCGGAATGTATCCTGTTTCTGCGGTTTTAGCGAACAATGAAATCATGAATGTGATTAAACCTGGGCAACACGGTTCTACGTTTGGAGGAAACCCAATTGCTTGTGCAGTCGCGATCGCTGCTTTGAATGTGGTGGAAGAAGAAAAACTTTCTGAAAGAGCTGAAGAATTAGGAAAATTATTCAGAGCTGAAATTGAAAAATTAATTGAAAAGACAGATTTAATCACCAAAGTTCGTGGAAAAGGTCTTTTGAACGCTATTTTAATTAACGATACTCCAGAAAGTTCAACCGCTTGGAATCTGTGTTTACAACTTAAAGAAAACGGACTTCTTGCAAAGCCAACGCATGGAAATATCATCAGATTGGCACCGCCGTTGGTAATTACCGAAGAGCAATTACTAGACTGTGTAAACATTATTGAAAAGACGATTTTAGAATATAAAAGATAAAATCTATCAGCAAAATTTAAAAATTATAACACTCTGAATCAGGGTGTTATTTTTTTAACATAATATTTAAACAATCGATTGTTTAACTTTGCAAAAACATTTCAATCTAATGTTTTGATCAATGAAAATGACTATGAAAGTGCCCAAAATAAGCGCCTTGCTGATTGTTTATAATGAAGAGAAAAATATTGAAGAAGCCCTAAAATCAGTTGATTTTGCCGATGAAATCATCGTTTTGGATTCTTTTAGCCATGATAATACGGTACACATTATTCAAAATAAATTTCCAAAAGTAAAATTGTATCAAAATAAATTTGAAGATTTTACCAAACAAAGAAACCTTTGCATTTCTTACGCAACCAATGATTGGATTTTGTTTTTAGATGCAGACGAACGTGTAACTCCGGAATTAAAAGAAGAAATTTTAACGGAAATTAAAAAACCAGAAACCGCAGAAGCATATTTCTTTAAAAGAAAATTCTTCTTTAAAGGTGAAAAAGTAAATTATTCTGGAACGCAAAACGACAAAAACATTCGTCTTTTTAAGAGAGAAGTGGCGCATTATGACGAGAACAAACGTGTGCACGAAGGTCTTAGCAAAGCAAGAAATACAGCCGTTCTAAAAAATTATTTGCTCCATTTTTCTTTTGATTCTTACGAAGCGTATTACAACAAAGTGATACATTATTCAAAATTAAAAGCTGCAGACCTTTACGAAAAGGAAATCCCCTATTTTTTCATTAAAAAAACATCAAAAAGCGCTTTTAATTTCTTTAAAATGTACGTTCTAAAATTAGGAATACTCGATGGAAAAAAGGGTTTAACCCTCTCCTATCTCAGTGCTTTAAGCTCTTTTAAAACATATGAATATTTGAAAGAAGAGTATGCAATAAATCTTATTTAACAAACTTAGTTTTCTGAAAATAAAATGTATTTTTGCTTCAATCAAGCTCAAAATGAAACTTTCAGTTGCTATAATTACCTTTAATGAAGACAGAATTATCGAAAAAACGTTGAATTCTGTGCACGATATTGCAGACGAAATTGTAATAATAGACAGCTTTTCGAGCGATAAAACTTTAGAAATTTGCGCTAAATTTCCCAAAGTGAAAGTTATTCAACAAAAATTTTTAGGATTCGGAAAACAGAAAAACTTTGCCATCGAACAATGTTCCGGCGATTGGATTTTGTTTTTGGATGCCGACGAAATTCCTGATGAAACGGCAAAAAAAGCTATTCAGAAAATTGTTTCTTCAGAAAAAACTACTTTTAAAGTCTACAACATTAGTTTTAATAATATTTTCCTTGGAAAATCTTTAAAATATGGAGGTTGGGGAAATATCAAAAGGGAAAGACTCTTCCAAAAAGGATTCGGAAAATATTCTGAAGATATTGTTCATGAAATCTTTTTAACCTCAGAAAATGTTGGTCTTCTAGATGGAAAACTGAATCATTTTACATACAAAGACATTCATCATCACATCGATAAATCGAATAAATACACCACGATGATGGCTGAAAAAATGTATCAACGAGGGAAAAAAGCGACGGTTTTAAAAATCATTTTCAGCCCGTTTTATCAATTCATCAAATCATATTTTATACGATTAGGTTTTTTAGACGGTTTGGTGGGATATTACGCAGCAAGTACGGCGGCATTTTACACTTTTTTAAAATACAAAAAGTTGCATGAGCTTACTCATGTTAAAAACTCATGTTCTTAAATATATTCAAAGGATTATTGGGAATTTCGAGCGCATCAGATGTTAGAATTTTGATGTATCATCAAGTTGTTCCCGAAAAGGAAAGAGAAAACAACGACCTCATCATTTCTGTTGAAAAGCTCGAAGAACAGTTCATTCACATTCAACAAAATTTCAAAACGGTTTTCTTTAATGAATTAGAACAAAAGAAAAACGTAAAGAATAAGATTATTTTGACATTTGATGATGGGTATTACAATAATTACCAATATTTGATTCCGCTGCTTGAAAAGTATCATCTGAAAGCCACCATTTGCATTCCTACGGAACTTATCGAAAAAGATTTGAACAACAAACCCGGAATGTACATGAATTTCGAGCAAATTCGCTCATTGCCTTCGCATTTGGTAGAAATTGCGTTGCACAGTCATGCACACAACAATTACTCGCAAATGACGCTTGAAGATGCGGAAAACGATGTCATTAAAAACATCAAAACACTTAAGAGAGAAAACATTCCATTTACCAATATTCTGGTTTATCCTTACGGGAAATTTCCTAAAAAGGGAATTCAAAAAAAGGAGTTTTTTAAGATGCTGGAAAAGCATAATATTTCAGCAGCACTTCGCATTGGAAACGATATTGCGTCTTTCCCTTGGAAACAAAAATTTGAAGTAAAAAGAATCAATATTTGTGGGAGTGACAGTTTTTCAAAGTTTAAAAACAAGCTCCGTTTTGGCAAAGTAAAACTTTAAGCTAACAATTTTCGGTATAAATTTTCGTACGACTCTGCCATTTTTTGATATCCGAATTTTAAAGCATGTTGATGAAGTTTTGACGGCATTTCAGAATCATTATTAAATATTTCCATTCCGTTAAGATACACTTCATTCATTTTTTCACCTGAAAAATCATCGAAGAAAAACGCCAAATCGCCACCGATTTCGGGAAGACTCGTTAAGCGGCTTAGAAAGACAGGCTTTCCAAAATACATCGCTTCAACAGGCGGAATTCCAAAACCTTCGGCTAATGAAGGATGAACATACGCCTCGCATTTCTGCAAAAGAAAATACTTCTCGTCGTTCGAAATATTTTCAAGAATATGAACTCGGTTTTCTAGATTCAACTCTTTAATTTTTGCTAAAAACTCTTCTTTATAACCAGATTTTGAAGCAGAAGTAACTAATACCAAATCGCGGTCGTTTTGCGCAATTAAATCAAGTAAAACTTTTTGATTTTTCTTCGGAAACAAAACACCAATCGTCAAAATAAATTTTTTATCTAAAAAACTAAATTTCGAGCTGAAATCGGGAATATTTCCTTCGGGAAAAATCAAACCGTTGTAAATAACTTCAGTAATTACATTTTCCTTTAAACTAAATACAGATTTATTGTTTTCGAAATCAGTTTTAGCGAAATTTGAAATACAGACAATGGCATCTGCATTCCCAATATTTTTCTGAACTAATTTTTTCGTTTTTAACACTTTCTTCTCAGAAGATTGGTCGTGTAAAAAATTGAGGTCGTGTAATGTAACCACTTTCTTCTGATTTTTTCCTACCGAATGAAAATAATCAGAAAGTTGATGCCCAACGTGAATAAGCTGATAATTTTTTGTATTAATCGGAAACATTTTTTGCCAAAACTTCCAATTGAGAACCTTATTTTGAGCTCCAACTTTTGGAATATTTTTTTTTGGCCCATAAAAAGTGTAATGAATATCACTATTTCGCTCACTTACTCCTTTAATGAGTGATTTACAAACATTCGCAATCCCAGATTTGGGATACTTCAGTCTTTCAACATCAATAAGAATATTCAATTTCATTATTACGGCAGGGCTTTTGCTCAAAAGTATAAATTTAAATTATAAATCTTTACTTTTGTTAGATGAAAATTTGTTTAATCAGTTTCGACTTTTGGCATTATGATGAGCATATCGTTCGAAAACTGAAGGAAAAAGGTATTGAAGCATCACACATTAACATTGGTGCTTTTACACATAAAAATTTTGGAGCAAGGGTAAAAAACGCCATGAGTAAAGTCTTCATGGGCAAAAATCTTAAGCACGAAAAAAGACAAAATTTCATTATTGAATCTCTAGAAAAACTGGGAAAACAAGACCAGATTTTAGTTATTAATCCAGAAGCGATTGAAGAAAGAGTACACAAAATCATTAGAAAATCTACCGATAGAAACATTGCGTATCTCTACGACAGTATGAAAAGAAACCCTGCTGAACATATTTTGCATTTCTTTGATACTGTTTTTTCTTTTGATGATGAAGATGTAAAAGAGCATGGTTTCAGGAAAATTTCAAACTATAATTATCTTGAATATTGTCCTGCAGAAAAACAAAATCCACAACTTGACCTTTTTTATATTACGTCTTATGACAAACATCGAATCGAAAGACTTAACATACTGATTAACAAAACACAAACTGTAAAAATAAAGTTTAAAACCATTATTGCCGGTAAAAAAAGCTGGAAAAATAAAGTTTTACAACTCATTGACAAGAAAAATGCTAAAATACTGGATTTCAAAACAAAAAACACCCCACAAAGAAGCTTACCTTCTTTATACAAAAACTCAAAAGCTATTTTAGACCTTCAACGAAATCATCAAATGGGTCTTAGCTTTCGTATTTTTGAAGCGATGGCTTTAGAGAAAAAGTTTGTAACCGATAATCAGAATATAAGAAATTATGATTTCTACAACCCAGAAAATATCTTGATTTTAAACGAAGATTTTTCTAACTTGTCTAAAGATTTTTTCGAGAAACCTTATGAAAAACTTCCTGAAGAAATCTACTATAAATACACATTAGACCATTGGGTAAATACTGTTTTTAACTTACACTCATGACGAAAATTTCTGTTGCTCTTTGCACCTACAACGGTGAAAAATTTCTGCATCAACAAATAGATTCTATTCTGAAGCAAACAGTTCCCGTGAATGAAATCATCGTTTGCGACGACGGCTCTAACGACCAGACTTCCAAAATACTAACTCAATATCAAGCGAAATTTCCGGAAGTATTTAAAATTCATTTTAATACCGAAAATCTTCGCAGCGTAAAAAACTTCGAAAAGGCAATTTCTCTTTGTTCCGGAGATATCATTTTCTTATCAGACCAAGATGATATTTGGGAAGAAAATAAAGTGGAAGTTTTCATGAAATATTTTGATGAAAACCCAAACATTGATGTAGTTTGTTCTAATGGTTTTATTATTGACAGTAAGGGCAAACACTTAGAAAAATATACTGTATGGGATGCGCCTAAATTCCTAAATGAAGAAAGTCTTCCCATAGATTTTTTTAAAATTTTTAATACCATTGGAAATTTTGCAACTGGAGCAGCCATGGCAATTAGAAATTCTTTAACAAAAAAAAGCATTCCTTTTCCTGAAATACCTGGCTTTCATCACGATGAATGGATAGCCCTTTTTTCTGCACAACAAAAAAAGTTTGGTTTTATTAATGAAAAGCTTTTTTCTTATCGTCTTCACGATGATCAACAAGTTGGTGGAATTTCGTATCCTAAAAACGAAGCCTCAAAAAACAGAATAATTCAAAAATTTAACATTCTTAATCATCCCAAAACATTTCGAGAATTTAAAAGTAAAATAAGAACTTTGAACGAAAAGGAAAAAAAATTCAATGATTTTCTTAATCTGCATCAAAACAATAGTATCGAAAAATTTTTGACTTTAGTGCAACAGGAAAAAAAGAAAATATTTAATCTCTTAAAAAAGGAAAAACCTCTATACTTTCTATTCTTTACATACATTTACAAATGAAGAAAATTCTAATCGTAATGCATAACTACGCAGATATTCCAAATTTAATGAAAAAGAATTTGGATTTTTTAGGTTATGAAAATGTTGACTTTATTTTTTATGCAGATGAAAAATTTAAATATAAAAACCTTTCGGAAAAGCTTCATAATTTGTTTAGGAAAAGTATCTTGAGAGATAAAAATTTCAAAGAAAAACTACGAAAAGCATTTATAGAAAAAACACTATTGCAAAAAGCACAGAATCTACCAAACTACGATATTATTCTGGTAATGAATACCGATTTTTTTTCTGACAGATTTTTGCAAATACTAAAAACTAAAACCCAAAAGCTTATTGGAAATCATTGGGACGGTCTCGGCAGAACCCCAGAAATTTATTCTAAAATAAATATATTTAACAAGTTTTATGTTTTTGATAAATCTGATGTAAACGAAAAGAATAACATTTTTTTTCTAACAAATTTTTATTTTGATTTTGATTTGCATGAAGCCACAAAAGAAGAAAAGCAAGACGTTTTCTATCTTGGAACCTACGTTAAAAATAGGTTTGATATATTGAAAAAAGTATCTCAAATCTTAACAAAAAATAATATTAGTCAAAAAATCGTTCTATTTTCATGGGAAAAAGAAAAAAATGAAGGAGCCATTACTTTTACAAATGAATTTATGTCTTACGAAGAAAACGTAAAAAATGTACAAGAATCAAAAGCTCTGCTAGACTTGAAACTAAAAGAACACAATGGGTTATCATTCAGATTTTTTGAAGCATTAAAATATCATAAAAAACTGATTACGAATAATTCTGATGTAAAAACTTATGATTTTTATAATAAAGAAAATATTTTTATTCTTGGAGAAGATTCTGAAAGTGAATTAATCGGCTTTATGGAAAGCCCGTATATAGAAATACCTGAAAAAACAAGAGAAAAATACAGTTTTAAAAACTGGTTTACTACCCTTACATCTTAAAATATGGATGAAAAAATCTCAATTATTATAGCCTTTTACAAAGGAGAAGATTATATAGATGAAACATTAAAGAGTGTTTATGAACAAACCTATAAAAACTTTGAGGTAATAGTTGTAAATGATGGCTCAGATCAAGAAAAACTGATTACTCTTGAACAAAATAAAACTTTTACAAACCTAAAAATAATTCATCAGGAAAACCAAGGACAATCTTCTGCGAGAAATAATGGTGTAAAAAATGCTGATGGAAAGTATCTTTTATTTTTAGATTGTGATGATCTTTTAGACAAAACTTTTTTAGAGAAAACTCTAAAAGTTCTTCAAAACAATCCTGAAATAAGAATTTCTTATTCTAAAGCGAAATATTTTGAAAAAACCAATAAAGAATGGGTTCTGCAACCCTTCAAAACGCACGACTTTTTAATTGAAAATTGCATCCCAATCACCGCACTTTTTTACAAAGAAGACTTTGACAATATAGGAGGTTTTGATACCAATCTAAACTATTATGAAGATTGGGATTTTTGGATATTCTTAATTGAAAAAGGCGCAAAAGTTCATAAAATAAATGAGTTTCTATTCTTTTACAGAATTCGAAAAACAGGAAATTCTTTAACCAATACAAGTTTGGATAATCATTCTAAATTATCTGACAATTTTTTTAAAATTTACCAGAAGCATTATGATTTTTATGTTCAAAACGGATTAGACTTTCACACCATAATGAGTCTTATTCGTGAAAACAAGAAATATAAAACCAAATATTACAATGAATGGTATAGAAAACTTTTATATAAATTTTTCAAACCAAAAAAGTATAAAAGAATTTATAAACTTTAATTTAAAAGCCCAAATATTCCAACATTTTTCGAATATTCTCTTCTTGAGCTTCTACAGAAAATTTAGCTAAAGGTTGCAAACTATTATCATGTAAAGTTTGCCACAACTGCTTATCGTTATATAATTCTAAAATTTTATTTGCAAAATTCTGAGGATTTTCATCAGAAATGGAAGCTGTAATATAATTTTCTAAACCCATTCCTTCTGCCCCTATTCCAGTAGTCACCACAGGAAGTTTGTATTCTAAAGCTTGTCCTATTTTACCTTTTACACCTGCTCCATATCGTAACGGGGCAACAAAAACTTTAGCATTCTTGAACCAAAATTCCACAGACTCTTGAAATCCTAAAATTTGAAATTTATCTGAATGATATTTTAATTTTAGTTCTTCAGGAAAATCAGGACCAACAACAAATAATTTGATGGAGGGAGCCTTTTCCCAAACCAAAGGCATAATACTATCGTGCAGAAATTTAACCGCATCTATATTTGGCAAATGATTGTATCCACCAATAAATAGCAATCCTTCTCTTTCAGAAAAATCAATTGATTGGTTTTCTACCGGCTTATGAATATTACTCACTGTAAAAATTTTATCAAAAGCTACTCCGTTTTTGGAAACCGTGTTCTTTTCTTCATCACTAATTGACAGAACTGCATCAGCTGTATTCATTCCTCGATATTCTTTTTCTTTGAAAAAGTCTATTTCTTTTAATCTATCACTGGTTATGCTTTCAAGATAATTATTTTCTCTTTCCATCCTCAAATAATGGAGATCTACCATGTCATAAATTACTTTCTTCCCAGAAATTTTTCCTGCAAGCTGTTTATACCAATAATCAAAACCAATGGGGCGGAAGATCCAAACGACATCGATGTAGTCGAGAGCTTCATCAATCTGGTCTTTTACTCTTACAATTTTATTTTTCGTCGATACATAATCCACACAAACTTGCACTCCAAAAGATCTAAAAAAACGCACATAAGATTGATCTGCTATTTCATCAAAATGTTTTACCGCTAAAATAACTCTATGCTCATTTTTTTGTAAAATTTTCAGAATCTCCAAAAATCTTCTTGAACCTGAATCCTGATCTGGTTTGGGCATATTTTCTTCCAGAAAAAGGAAACTAGGTTTCTTGTAGTGAGCATTGAGATTAATCTTACCATTATTTAAAAACATTTCATTTTTAAAGTACGCATCCCACCTTTCTCTAAAAACCTCTTTATTTTTTGCCAATAACAATTCTTTGCCTGAGTTATCTTTTCCTGTGTATGAAATGTTTTCAAAATGAATAATTTCTGAAAGAGGTTGATAATAAATATCTAAATTCTGATCATACTTAATTCTTTGGCACAAATCTGTCTCCTCATAATACGCTGGTAAAAAAGCCTCATCAAGAAGGTTAAAATCTCCTTGAGCATTAACCTTTTTAAATAACAAACTACATCCTGAGCAATAATCTACTTTTCTTACAAAGTTATATTTAGCATCATCAATAGCTTCTCTCCTCCCAATATTTATGATTTCAGAATTTTTAAAAATCAAACAGCCGGCTTCCTGCAAAGTATTATCTGCAAAAACCATTTTAGATCCTACAGCACCTACATTTTCCTTAGTTTTAAAGACTTGGAGTAGGCTTGACAGATAATTTTCCTGAACTTCAACATCGTTATTAAGTAAATAAACATACTCACCTTTTGCTGCTTGGATTCCTTTATTTACATTTTTTAAAAAACCTAAATTTTCTGGATTATCAATAATCGTTATTCCAGGAATCTTATTAAGGTACTCTAAAGTGTTATCGCTACTTTTATCATTAATGATAATGATTTCCTTAGAAACATTTTTATCAAATTGCTCAATCGTGTAAAGACAATTTAAAGTATATCTTATCTGGTTGTAGACAGGGATAATAATAGAAACTTCAGGTAAATTTTCTGTACTAAAATCAATTTGATAATCATTAAAAAAATCAAGTTCGAAATGATTAATCTTTAGCTTTCGCTGGTTCTTGATGAAATTATAATCTTTGATTTTATTTTTAAAAAACCTTTTAATTCCCATTTTAAATTTATTATTTTGTTGTGCCTTTTAAAGAAAAACGAAATTAAGCATTTATTGCAAATTATGAGAAACAAAGAAAACTTAATCAAAGTAGGTTACCTTTTATCCTATGATTACTCCTATATATCTACTTCAATAAGGCAAATATATCAGGATGTAGACAGTATTATAATAAGCTATGATGCCGAAAACAAAACTTGGGCAGGAAATGATGTTTTTATTCCTGAAAGTTTTTTCTCAGAAATCAAAAAAAATGATCCTCAAAATAAAATAACGTTTTATAAAGACAGTTTTCACATACCTGGAAAAGAGCCAATGGAGCTTGAAACAAGGCAGAGAAATATGATGGCTGAAAAACTTGGTCCAGGAGGATGGCATATGCAAATTGATAGTGACGAATATGCGTACGACTTCAAAAAACTAGCTACATTTCTTCGAAAACATAGTTATTTATTAAAAAATCCAGAGAAAAGACCATTTAATTTTCAAGTGAATTTTGTTACACTTTTTAAAAAAAATGAAGACGGTTATTTTGTGATTACCCCTTTTGAAGAAAAATGCTTAATGATTACCAACTATCCAAAATATGAGTACGCAAGAGTTACTAATAAAGGTAGAACCCTTTCATTAGACTTTCATCTCATACACCAATCATGGGCTAGAGATGAACAAGAGATAATTCAGAAAATCAATAATTGGGGACACAAAAATGATTTTGACACCAATACTTTTCTAGGACAATGGAAAAATCTAAATGCAGAAAATTATAAGACATTTAAAAACTTCCATCCTTTGGAAGCAAGCCATTGGAAAGAAATTTCTTTTTTTCGTGCTAAAACAATTGATGATTTCATTTCAAGCTTTTCATCAAAATTTCCACAACCCGATCTAAAGCTAAATCTTTCTTCAACGAAAAAAATTAAACTTTGGCTGAAAAGCCTCTTTTAAATAAAAAAGGAGTTGTCTCAAAACAACTCCTTTTTATATTAATAGATTTTAGTTTCTATCATACTCATCCTCAATCCTCACAATATCATCTTCTCCGAAATAAGTTCCTGTTTGAACTTCAATGAAGACAACTGGTTTTTCAGAAAGGTTCATCATTCTGTGTTTTGCGCCGAGTGGGATAAAAATGCTTTCACCATATTTCAGGTTAATTTCTTTCTCATCTAAAACAACGGTAGCATCACCTTCAACAATCGTCCATTGCTCTTGTCTTTTGTGATGATATTGGTAAGAAAGCTTTTGTCCTGGGTTTACCTCAATTCTTTTCAGTTTATAATTGGGTTCATCTGCCAAAACATAGTATTTTCCCCATGGTCTTTCGCCTATTTCTAACATAAGTATTTTATTAATAATTTGTACAAAAGTAAAAATTCAAAATTAAAAAAGCCAATAAGAGAGACATTAATCATTCTTAAAAAAGTATAATTTTAAGTAAATTTGCAGAAATTTATTTGAAAAAAATGAAGAAAGTAAGAGTACGTTTTGCTCCAAGTCCTACCGGACCTTTACATTTAGGAGGCGTAAGAACCGCATTATATGATTATCTTTTTGCTAAAAACCAAGGTGGCGAGTTTGTCTTGAGAATTGAAGATACAGACACCGCAAGATACGTGGAAGGCGCAGAAGAATATATCGAAGAAGCCCTTGAATGGTGCGAAATTATCGCCGACGAAAGCCCTAAAAAAGGAGGAAAATACGCTCCATACAGACAATCTGAAAGAAGAGATATCTACGACAGATACACCGAGCAAATCTTAAAAACAGATTATGCTTACATTGCTTTTGATACTGCCGAAGAGTTAGATGCTATTCGTGCAGAATACGAAGCGAGAGGCGATGTTTTCTCTTACGACAATAAATCTAGAAATCGTTTAAGAAACAGTCTTGCTCTTTCTGCAGAAGAAGTTCAAAAGTTATTAGACGACAAAACTCCTTATGTGGTAAGATTTAAAATGCCGGTTGACAGAACTTTAAATCTTGTAGACATTATCCGTGGGAATTCTTCAGTAAACACCAATACTTTGGATGATAAAGTTTTGGTAAAAAATGACGGAATGCCAACTTACCATTTCGCCAACATTATCGATGACCACGAAATGGAAATTTCTCACGTTATCCGTGGTGAAGAATGGTTGCCTTCTTTAGGGTTGCACACTTTATTGTATGAAGCAATGGGTTGGGAAGCTCCTCAGTTTGCACACCTTTCTTTAATTTTAAAACCTGAAGGAAAAGGAAAATTAAGCAAAAGAGACGGTGATAAATTCGGATTTCCTGTGTTTCCTTTAAATTTTACAGACCCTGCAACAGGAAATATTTCAAAAGGTTACAGAGAAAGCGGTTATCTTCCGGAAGCATTCATCAATATGGTGGCGCTTTTAGGTTGGTCGCCTGCAGATGATAAAGAAATTTTATCGTTGGATGAGATGGCAAAAGAATTTGATTTAAACAAAGTTCATAAAGCCGGAGCGAGATTCAGCAAAGAAAAAGCAGAATGGTTCAACCATCAATATATTCAGAAAACTTCGGATGAAGATTTATTATTAATTTTAAAAGCATCTGAATTAAATATAAATCTTTCAGATGAAAAACTTTTAAAAGTGATTCATTTGATGAAAGAAAGAGCAACTTTCCCAACAGACATTTACGAAAACGGAAAGTTTTTCTTTGAAGCTCCTACTTCTTACGACGAAAAAGCTTCAAAAAAAGCATGGAACGACGAGACTTCTGCTATTTTAGGTGAATTTGCTACGAAATTAGAAGAAACAGAGTTCGTTTCTGAAAACTTAAAAGAAGCTTTACATAGTTTTGCGGAAAGCAAAGGCTTAGGAATGGGTAAAGTAATGATGCCGTTGCGTTTAGCTTTGGTGGGCGAACTGAAAGGACCAGACGTTCCAGACATCATGGAACTTCTTGGTAAAGAGGAAACTACCTCTAGAATAAACAATGCAATAAATAATTTTAAATAGAGTTGTATAATTTTTCATACATTTGAAAGATTTAATTTACTTCAAGAAATGGAATATTTAAGTTTCGAACTTCCTATTAAAGAATTGATGGATCAGTATCAAACCTGTTCATTGGTAGGAGAAGAAAGTGGTGTTGATGTAAAATTAGCATGCAGCCAAATCGAGGATAAGATCATAGAAAAGAAAAAAGAAATCTACGGAAGTCTTACCCCTTGGCAAAGAGTACAGTTATCGCGTCATCCGGATCGCCCATATACTTTAGATTACATCAATGGTATGGTAGATAAAGGAAGTTTTTTAGAACTTCACGGTGACAGAAACTTTGCAGACGATCCTGCGATGATTGGCGGTTTGGCTACATTAGATGGTCAAAAAGTAATGATCATTGGAACTCAAAAAGGAAGAACAACCAAAGAAAGACAGTACAGAAGATTCGGAATGCCGAATCCTGAAGGATACAGAAAAGCTTTACGTTTGATGAAGCTAGCTGAAAAATTCCAAATTCCTGTAGTAACTTTGGTAGATACACCGGGAGCATACCCTGGTTTAGAAGCTGAAGAAAGAGGGCAAGGTGAAGCAATCGCAAGAAATATCTTCGAAATGACGATGCTTAAAACTCCAATCTTCACGTACATTATTGGTGAAGGAGCGAGTGGCGGTGCTTTAGGAATTGGTGTTGGTAACAAGGTTTACATGTTAGAAAACACTTGGTATACTGTAATTGCACCAGAAAGTTGCTCATCTATTCTTTGGAGAAACTGGGATCATAAAGAAGATGCAGCCAATGCATTGAATCTAACTCCGAAAGATGCGTTAAGAGAAAAATTCATCGACGGTATTGTTGAAGAACCACTTGGTGGAGCTCATTACGATCCAGAACAAACGTATTTAAATTTAAAAGCTTCTATTTTGCAAAATATCAAAGCTTTCTCAAAGTTTACAGGAAAAGAGCTGGAAACTCAGAGACAAGAAAAATTTATTGCAATGGGGCAATTTAAAGGATAATAAAAATTCTTTAAAAATTTACATAAAAAAGCTCGGCGGAACTTCGTTCCGCCGAGCTTTTTCTTTATCAATATTTAATCTATACTCAACTGGATTTCAATATCCTGGCTAATCTTTTTCAAAGAAGAATACTTCGCATCACAAACCATGGTTGTCACCACATATTCACCTTTATCTACCATAATATAATTGTGTCCGTTTGCCGGAACATTTAAATTATAATACTTTTTTCCGGTAATTTTTACGATCAAATTACATTTAGATTTATTTTTAATATTGATGTAAGCCTCTTTATCAGAATCATCTTTATTAAAAATATGGGTAAGATAATCGGCGGTTCTTTTGCTTTCAGCGCTTGGTTCAGACTTTTTACTGCCTGTACTTGCATAGTTTATCGTTCTTTTAGAGGAAGTATTAGAAGCGACAGATTTATTCGGCAAACTAGAATTTTGAGTAATTCTTTCCACTTTATCTTTGCTCATAGGTGTTATTGTAGGCTTTGCAGCGGGGTCATTATCTGCCATAATAATATTCACCAATTTCTTTTTAAAGTATTCCGTTTTAGCATGACCTGGGTTTTGTTTTAAAAATCCTGCAATAATTCGAGCTTCTTTGGTACTCTCCGCATCCTGCTCTGTATAGATAATGAGTGTTTCTTTTTCTGCTACAGCTCTAGATTTAGATTTTTTCTTCTTCTGAGAAAACCCCAAACTGAAAACACAGACAAAAAGAACAAGAAATATTTTCTTCATAGAACTGAGTATTAAAAATTTATAAATATTATACTATAACGCAAAAAGTCATTTTTTAGTTTATCAATTAAATCATTATCTTTGCGCCACAAAATTTAAACGAATATAATTAATTATTAAATAAAATAAAAAATAATAGATATTATGTCTTATACACCAGTAGCTGCAGATGTAGCAAAATTAAGAAACCAAACAGGTGCAGGTATGATGGACTGCAAGAAAGCTCTAGTAGAAGCTGAAGGAGATTTCGAAAAAGCAGTAGATATCCTTAGAAAAAAAGGACAAAAAGTTGCAGCAAACAGAGCAGACAGAGAGTCTACTGAAGGAGCTGTAATCGCTAGAGTAAACGAAGATAACACATTAGGTGCTATTATCTCTCTAAACTGCGAAACTGACTTCGTTGGTAAAAACGAAGCTTTCATCGAGCTAGCTTACGAATTGGCTGAAATGGCTATTTTCGCAGCAACTAAAGAAGAATTATTAGCTACAGATTTCCACGGAATGACTGTTGCTGAAAAATTGATCGAGCAAACAGGAGTAATCGGTGAGAAAATTGAAATCGGAACTTTCGAAAGAATCGAAGGTCCTTTCTTGGGAGCTTACATCCACGCTGGAAACAAAATCGCTGCAATCACTTCTCTTTCTGCAAAAGTAGACGGAGCTGACGAAGTTGCAAAATCTGTTTCTATGCAAGCTGCTGCAATGAACCCAATCGCTCTAGACGAAACTAAAGTTTCTCAAGAAACTATCGACAAAGAATTAGAAATCGAAAGACACAAACTTACTGAGGAAGGTAAGCCTGCAAACATTATCGATAACATCCTTAAAGGTAAAATGCAGAGATTCTACAAAGACAACACTTTGGTACACCAAGATTTCATCAAAGATAGCTCTATGTCTGTAGCAGACTATGTAAAATCTGTAAACGCAGATCTTAAAGTAACAGGATTTGTAAGAGTAAGCCTATAATCTTACCCTACTACAATAAAACGATCCCGATGAGCTTTCATCGGGATTTTTATTTTTAAACATCTCTCAAAATATTCATTATTTATTAAATTTTAATTAAACTTTAATTGATTACATAAAATAAACTTAAAAGATATGAAAATGTGATGATTAATATGTAAATTTGTCGCCCGTTTTATAATTTCCATGAAAAGATTTTTACTAAGCATTTTTGCATTTTTATGTTTATCTCTTAACGCTCAACTTGATACCGACCACTGGTTTGCTCCCATGGCTGCAAAAGCAGGAACTGGAGGTCTTCAAAGCTACCTTTATCTGTCAACCAACGAGACAACCCCTTTTACGGTTCAGGTTTACAATAATAATGCAGTTTTTACATCGGTACAGATTAGTAAAAACAACCCTGCACAAGTAAGTATTCCTGGAAATATGATGTTTGCAACCAACCAAAGCGATCTTTTCAGCGCCAATACAATGGGGCTGTTCGTAAAAGGAACTAAAAAATTCTTTGCCAACTTCAGATTTTCTATCACCAATCACGCAGAGATTATTACATCTAAAGGTTTGGCTGGACTTGGAACACATTTTAAAGCAGCGATGGCTCCTATTACAGGATCCAACTTTTATATTAATTCCACGATAGGAGTTACTGCTACAGAAGACAATACTACGGTAGTCGTTTCTGGCTACAACCCTGCTGTTGTTTTCAGTGATGGAACATCAAGTGCAACAAAAACTTTCACTTTAAATAAAGGACAGTCTTATATTTTAGATGCGGTAAGTGCAGATGCTCCTGCCAACTTAGATGGTCTTGTTGGAGCTAACATTGCATCTAACAAACCCATTTCGGTAACTAACGGAAATTTTAACGGAATCTACACCATCTTCAACCTTAGTAATAACGACATTCTAATGGATCAAGCCGTTCCCGTAGATAAGCTTGGGAAAGATTTTGCTTTGGTAAAAGGTAATGGAACTCCCTCTTCTGGGATGGAAACTGCATTAATTATAGCAACTGAAGATAATACTACATTCACCATTAACGGAGGAGCATCTGGAGTAACATTGAATTCTGGACAGTATTTTATGGTTCCTACAAATTATTACACCAATCAAGGGAATGGTTTGTACAACATGGGAATTTCAGCTACAAAAAATGTATATGTTTATCAACTTTTAGCGGGAACCAGCGTAGGAAACGAGTATGCAACAGGAGGCTTCAACTTCATCCCACCTTTAAGCTGTTTTATGCCAAATAATATTGATCAAATTGCACAGATTAATATGATTGGCGGAACTTCATATACGACAAAACTAAACATCATTACTCAAGCAGGCGCAACGGTTACAGTAAACGGAGCTGGGCTTGCTGCCACAACTGGACCATATCCTGTTCCTGGAAACGCCAATTGGGTAACCTACTCTGTTCCAAATATGACAGGAAATGTAACGGTAAACTCTACAAAATCGGTAACTGCAGGAATAGCTGCAGGAAGTGGAGCTGTAGGATATGGAGGATATTTTGCCGGTTTCTCTTCTGTCCCTGCGATCAGTAAAACGGGAGATTGCTATTTAGGAGTTGTTTTACAGGTAGACAACAGCTACGATGCATACCAATGGTACCTTAACGGAGTTGCAATTCCGGGCGCGACATCTTACTCCATTAATCCTGAAAATTATGGAGCAGGAAATTACACTTGCCAAATCACCAAAAACAACTGCGAGACAAAACTTACCGCAGTTTACACATACACGGTTTGTCCGCCAATTCCAACAACAACATACAACATTGGAAGTTGCCAAACTCAGCAAATCAACCCATCATTAGTTACATCTACACAAACGATGGTACCATCAAGTGTAACTATTGTTCAAGCTCCAGCTTCAGGCTCTACTTCTGTGAATACATCAACTGGACAAATTACCTATACACCAAGTACCACTTTAACAGCAGACACTTCTGTAAATTTCGTTTATTCAGTTCAAGGAAATGGAACTCCTGCAGATATTGAATATTTTAAAGTGATTGTAAACATTGATGTTTTACAGGTAAACAATGCGACTTTAACTACGTGTAGTAATGCCAATGGTTCTGGAACTTTCAACCTTACAACGGCGGTGGTAACATCGGATACAGGAACAACAATCACATACTATTCAGATGCAGCACTTACAACACAAATTACAGCACCTGCAACGTATACCACAACTTCAAATATTGCGTACGCAAAAGTAACTTCGCAATACGGTTGTTCAAAAACAGCGCAAATTAGTTTAACCATAAATCCGTCGCCAAACATTAACACCGCAAATTATAATGGTACTTTGTGTGATGATAATTTAGATGGAATCATTAATATAGATTTTTCAACAATTACACCGCAAATTGTTACAAATTCTGCTAACTTTACTGTTAAATATTACCTTTCTTCGGCAGATGCAACGGCCGGAAACGCCAACAATCTTCCCAATAACTGGTCTTATACTACAGCAACCACTGTTTACGTAAGGGTAGAATCTGCAAACGGTTGTCCGCCTGCTTTTGGCCAAATCAATTTTGCTATTGGAAACAAAATCCCGCTTCTTACTTTAGACTACAACAGCCTTGTTTGTGATACCAATTGGGACGGAACAGAATCTGTAGACCTGAATAATTACAAAAACAATTTCACGACAGATCCTGCAGTAACTTTAACATTCCATAATTCTTTGGTGGATGCTCAAAATGCTGCAAACGCTATTAATGCTACTCAAATTATTGCGCCATCACAGATATTTTTTGTAAGATTCCAAAGTACAGCCAACTGCGCTAATGTGGCTAAATTAACTTTAACTCTTGACCAAATAACAACCAACAACGTAGCTTTATCGGCTTGCGCCAATGCTACAGGTTCTGCAGTTTTCAACCTAACAACTGCGGCAGTTACTACAACAACAGGAACTGTGATTACTTATTTTTCGGATGCAGCACTTACGACACAAATTACAGCACCTGCAACGTATTCTACAACAGGCGGAACAGTTTATGCAAATGTAACTTCTGCTTTTGGCTGTTCTAAAGTAGCACAGATTGCCTTAACGGTAAATCCTTTACCAAGCATCAATACAGCAAACTTTAACGGGGCATTATGTGATGATAATTTAGATGGAATTGTAAATGTAACTTTCTCAACAATTACACCGCAAATTGTACCCAATGCAGCTAACTTTACCGTTAAATATTATCTTACAGCGGCAGACGCTAATGCAGGAAATACAAGCAACCTTCCAAATAACTGGACGTACACAACGACGACAACAGTTTATGTAAGGGTAGAATCTGCTTTTGGTTGTACTCCTGCCATTGGACAAATCACCTTCACTGTTGGAGCTAAAATCGCTTTAATTAGCAGTAACGTAATCACTCAAGTTTGCGATGCAGACTTAAGTGGCGCAGAATCTGTAAACTTAAATGATTATAAAAACCTTTTTACTCTAGACCCGGCTGTTACATTAACATTCCACTCCACCTTAGCGAACGCTCAAAGCGGGACAGGTGCAATCAGCTCGATTCAAAATATTATAGGTACGCAAATTTTCTTTATTCGATTCACAAGCGCAAATGGATGCCCTACTACAGGAAAACTAACTATAACACTTAGTGCAAGTAAAAAATCTGATACCTTACAAGACAAAACCATCTGCCCTGGAACAAGAGTAACTTTAGATGCGGGAGCAGGATTCACTTCTTATCTTTGGAATACAGGGGCTACAACACAATCAATCATTGTGGGAGAAGGAAATTATTACGTAGATTTAAACTTCAATGGTTGTACCTACAGACAAAATGTTATCGTTAAAAACGCTGTTTTGCCTACTATTACAAGTATTGTGGTGAATGCGAATACTGCAACAATAAATGTAAGTGGAGGAACTGCTCCATATCAATATTCAATAAATGGCTTTGATTACCAAAATAGCAATATTTTCACAGGCTTAACAAGAGGCCCATACAAAGCCTACGTAAAAAGCGCAGACGGCTGCGAACCGGTAGTGAAAGACTTCCTAGTAATCAATTTAATTAACGCTATTACTCCGAATGGAGATGGCCACAACGATTATTTAGATTATTCTGAACTTAGCATAAAAGAAAATGTTAGCATTGAGGTAGTAGACCGATACGGTGCTCCCGTTTATAAATCTTCAAACAAAGATTACAGATGGGACGGCAAGGTCGGAAATAGAAGCTTATCTACCGCTACTTATTGGTATATCATCAAATGGACAGAACCAGACACAAAATTACCCGTTTCATATTCTGGATGGCTTTTGATAAAAAACCGTGAATAATTTTTAATGTTTTGTTAATTATTTTTAACAATATCTTAAATTTTTATATTACTTTTGTGGAAATCATAATTCAAATAACTATGAAAAGATTTCTACTAAGTTTCGCTTTAGTAATTCTGACGTTCAGTAGTCTTTTTGCACAAAGAGACACTGAACACTGGATTGCGCCAATGAGAGATAGAGCTTCCACTAGTGGAACACAAGTGCTTTATTTTTCAACTGATGCCCTTACTCCATTCCCAGTCGACATTTACCATAACAATATTGTAATTGGAACGGTAATGGTAAGTAAAGGAAACCCACAAACATACGACATAACCGAGAGAACAAGAATTATAACAACTTCTGATGCTGATTGTTTTACTCCTGTAGCAATGGGACTCTATATGAAAGGAACACAACCTTTCTATGTTACCATGAGGTTTTCTATACCAAGCCACGCCGAAATTATTACATCGAAAGGAAAAGCAGGTATTGGAAAAACTTTTTACGCAGCTTACGCTCCTTTAACCGCCAATTACTCGTACACCAATTTCACCACAGGTATTATGGCAACAGAAAACAACACTACCGTAACAGTTTCGAACTATAATACAGGTGTTGTATTTTCTGGAGTTTCTCCTACACCAGCAACCCTTACGTTTACACTTAATAAAGGACAATCTTATATCATCGATGGTTCAGGAACAAACACATCAAATAATACCGGATTTATTGGGGCAAAAATAGTTGCGGATAAACCCATTTCAGTAACCAACGGAAACATGAATGGTCAATTTGCAATTACAACAAGTTTTTCAGGTTCTGATATCGTTATGGATCAATCGGTACCAATCGAAAGATTAGGAGATGAATTTGTTTTAGTAAAAGGAAACGGAAACATCGGACAAGGTATGGAAGGAGCCATTGTTATAGCGACTGAAAATAATACCCAAATTTTCATTAATGGCTCTACAACCGCTGCAGCAACAATTAATGAAGGGCAATTCTATCGTATTAATGACGACATGTGGATTAACCAACTCACAAGTGGTCATTATAATATGCATATAAAAACTACAAAAAAAGCATATGTTTACCAACTTCTTGCCGGTGTAGCAACTAGTAACGCTACTTTAGGATACAATTATGTACCTCCATTAAACTGTTTCTTACCAAGAAAAATTGACGAAATAGGAAAAATTGGTGAAATGCCTGGAATAACTCCAGAAGTAAAATTAAATATCCTAACAGAAGCAGGCGCTACTGTACTTGTAAACAACAACCCACTACCAGCAACTCAAGGACCATTTCCTGTAACAGGTACTGCTGCTTGGGTTTCATATTCTGTCCCTTCTGTTGTTGGAAATATCACCGTGCAGTCTACAAAAGCAGTAACAGCAGGAATAATTGGAGGTAGCGGAGTCTACGGTTACGGAGGTTATTTTGCCGGGTTCAATTCGGTTCCTGTAATCGCAAAACAATCTGGAGATTGCGTTCCTGGTATTGTTCTTGAAGTAGATAGCGGATATGATGCGTACCAATGGTTTCTAAATGGAGTTGCAATTCCTGGAGCTACATCAAGTACCTATACTCCACTTGCTGCCGGAAACTATACAGTAACTGTTGGCATGGGAAGTTGCAACCCTCTTACAACCATTGTATACAAAGTATTTTCTTGTCTAAAAGAAACTACACAGTCTATCAATGTGTGTGCTTCAAAAGTAATTCTACCAACATTTACAAGCTCTACTCAGACCCCACTA